>NZ_CP090958.1:934274-1245699 GCF_025787225.1 Saxibacter everestensis | reverse complement strand
CCCGTGGTTGCGATCAGACTCTTGCCGTACGTGTTCAGCAGTTCGCGGTCAATCCGCGGCCATTTGGCGAATACACTGTCCAGCGAACCGATCGACGACATCCGGAACAAGTTCTGCATTCCGGCGTTGTCCTTGCTCAGCAAGGTCATGTGCGTGTACGCGCCGCCACCGGAGACATCGTCACCGGCCTGATGCTTCTCGCCCCACTTGACCCGGGTACGGTCGTGACGGCTGGTGCCCGGAGCGACATAAGCCTCGATACCGATGATCGGCTTGATGCCCGCTTCCGTGGCGTGCTTCCAGAAGTCGAAGGCGCCGAAAAGGAAGCCGTGATCGGTTGTGGCTATCGCTGGCATCTCAAGCCGGGACGCCTCTTCAAACAACTGGCCGAGCTTTGCGGCACCGTCGAGCATCGAGTACTCCGTGTGCACGTGTAAGTGAACGAAGGAGTCTTTACCCTGGGACATTCAACGCCTGCCTTTTGACCCTTGTGTGCTGCTGTGTGCTAGCTGTGTGCTGCTAGAAAACCTGTTCCGGCTACCGGCCAAGTCTACTTATGCACGAGCCTAATCCCCGGCACCGACAGACCCGTTGCCCTCAACTAAGCGGACCGCCCGGCGAGGTCCAGCTATTCGTGGGACAGCCTGGCAAGGGCCTCGGCCAGGTCGGGCGGATACTCCGAGGTGAACTCCACCCACTTGCCGGAGTCGGGGTGGGTGAATCCCAGCCGGACCGCGTGCAGCCACTGCCGGGAAAGGCCGAGCTGCTTGGCCAAGGTGGGATCCGCCCCATAGCTCAGGTCGCCGGCGCAGGGATGCTTCAACGCTGAAAAATGCACCCTGATCTGGTGGGTCCGCCCGGTCTCGAGCTTGATCTCGGCCAGGGACGCCGCAGCAAACGCCTCGATCACCTCATAGTGCGTGACGGCTGGTTTGCCTCCGCTGACGACGGCCCACAGGCCATCGCGCCGGGGATGCCGCCCGATCGGCGCGTCAATGGTTCCAACGAACGGGTCCGGGTGGCCCTGGACCAGTGCATGGTAGATCTTCGTCACTGTGCGCTGCTTGAAGGCGCGCTTCAGCACGCTGTAGGCGTGCTCGCTCTTCGCGACGACCATCAGGCCGGACGTACCGACGTCCAGCCGGTGCACGATGCCCTGGCGCTCCGATGCGCCGGAAGTCGCAATCTGATAGCCGGCCGCCGCCAAGCCACCGATGACAGTAGGTCCATGCCAGCTCGCTGCGGCATGCGCGGCCACACCGACCGGTTTGTTCACCACGACGAAAGCATCGTCGTCGTAAACGATCTCCATTCCCTCGACCGGTTCGGGAACAATCTCTAGCGGCCTGGCGGGTTCGGCAAGTTCGACGTCGAGCAGGCTGCCCGGAAGCAGCCGGGTCGACTTCGAGACGACGATGCCGTCCAGTGCGACTTTCCCGCCTGCAACCAGCTCGGCGCTGGCCGAGCGTGACAGGCCAAGCATCCGGCCGAGCCCGACGTCGACCCGTTCGCCAGCCAAACCCTCGGGAATCGCAAATGACCTGATTTCGCCCACTACGCGCTCTTCTCCTTCGGGGCATCCTCGGTCAGCGTCCCGTCGACTCCGATCCCCCTGAAACTTAAAATGATGATCAAAGCCGCTGCGGCTGTGATGGCAATGTCGGCGACATTGCAGATGAAGAAGTGCAGGTTGATGAAGTCGACGACAGCACCCTGGCCAATCGAGGGTGGCTGCACCATCCGGTCGATGAAGTTCCCCAGCAGACCGCCGAGCAGCAGACCGAAGGCCGCTGCCCATGCCCGCGAACCCAGCTTGCGCGCCAGGAAGGCAACGATGCCCAGCACGACAAGTCCGATCAGCGGGAAGACCCAGGTCGCCTGCGAGCCCATTCCGAAGGCAGCGCCGGCGTTCCGGTAGAAGTGGAATGACACGTACGGGCCGATGATCGGCACCGGCTCATTGCCTTCGAGCGTCGCGATCGCGAGGGCTTTCGTCAGCTGATCGACGAGCACGACGGCCACAACGACAGCAGATAAGGCGGCGAGCAGCCGGGCCCTGCTCGCCCGCCGACCCGGGCCTGGCGTGCCGGGCGAGCGGTTCGCTTCTTCGTGCCGCCTTTCGGCAGCCGAATCCTCACCGCTGTACTTTTCCACGTACCTACCGTCTCCTCTTCAGATAGAACAAAGCTTCAGTTAGGGCAATGCGAATCGTTCGAACATAGAACGTGGGGCCCCCTGAAACAGAGAGCCCCACGTTCACGTCCAACAGCTGCGACTGCTACCTGTCCGAAGACTAGATAGCGCTATCGTCACCGTCTCGCAGCGTAGCCGGTACCAGCGAGCCACGGGAATCGAGATCCCTGAGCTGGTCCTGCAGGTACGACTTGAGCCGCGTACGGTACTGGCGTTCGAAGTTGCGCAGCTCGTCGATCTTGCGTTCGAGCTGTGCCTGCTCTTCCTCAAGGGAGCTGAGCGTGGCGCGGCGCTTCTCTTCTGCCTCGCCGATCAACCCGGTGGCACGATCCTCAGCCTCGGCAATCAGCTCGTCACGCTTCTGCTCGCCCTTCTGGACGTGCTCGTCGTGCAAGCGCTGCGCAAGCGAGATCAGGCCGTGAGCGTCATCCGGGCCGGCGGACGCCGCAGGCGCAGCCGCACCGTTGGCCACCGGAGCGACAGGCGCCGGCTTCTCCACAGCCGGCGGAGCTTCAGCCGGAGCTGATTCTGCCGGAACGGATTCCTTGACCTCTTGCTTCGGTTCGGCCGCAGGAGCGACCGGAACAGCCTTGGTAGCAGTGGAGTCACCCGCGGCCGCCTCGGTCTTCTCGGCGGTTGCCGGTGCCTGCGCAGCCTTGTCACTTGCAGGCGCCGCCGCGGATTCTCCGCGGCTGAGCTCACTGACGCGAAGTTCCGCAGCCGAAAGCTTCTGGCGAAGTTCGTCGTTCTCCTGGTAAACGCGGCGTAGCTCAGCTACCACCTCGTCGAGAAAATCGTCGACTTCGTCCTGGTCATAGCCTTCACGAAACTTCGTGGGCTGGAACCGTTTATTTACTACGTCTTCAGGCGTTAGCGCCATCTGGCCACCTCATACTGGGGGAGCAATATCTTGGTTGACGTTTCCAAAAGAAAACGTCGCAAACGTTACGGTAGCGCAAACAGCATCAGTTTGTCGCTTTGAGCCACCTTGAGCAACGAAAATTGTGCCTCCGACCGGGCATTACGCCACTGCGGCGGCCACCTGGAGCACGTTCATCAACAGGCTGCAGGCGAGGATCAGAATCAGGAACGCAAGGTCCAGCGCGATGCCACCGAGGCGCAGCGGCGGCACCACTTTGCGGATGGCCTTCAGCGGCGGGTCGGTGATCGTGAACACGCCCTCGGCGAGCATCAGGACGGGTCCACGCGGACGCCAGTCACGCGCGAACATCTGCACCCAGTCGAAAACCAGGCGCACGATAAGCGCCAAGAAGTAGATAAGTACCGCGAAGTACAGAAATGTGAACAGGAGCGACAAGGTGCATCCTCGAGTGGGTCGAAGGCATGGGCTATCGACAGATTAGCCCGAAACGCTGAGAAGAAGCTGAGTCAGCTCTGGTTGAAGAAGCTGGCCTGTGTCTGCTCCGGAATCGAAGCCTCCCCGGCGACCTCGACGTGCTCTGGTGAGAGAAGAAACACCTTGGCCGTGACGCGTTCAATCGATCCGTGCAGACCGAAGATCAAGCCGGCGGAGAAATCGACCAGGCGCTTTGCGTCGGAGTCATCCATGTCCGTCAGGTTCATGATCACCGGGGTTCCGTCGCGGAAGCTCGCGCCGATCGCCTTCGCGTCGTTGTAGCTGCGAGGGTGAATCGTGGTGATCCGGCGCAACTCCCCTACCGGCGCGGGAACCGAACGGACTGCCTGAGCCGTGCGGATCGGAGTCACCTGGGCGTCACGCTGACGCGCCAGAGGAGCTTCATGCTCGGGTTCGATGTCGTCCACCATGTTTCGGTCTCTGTCTCTGTCGCTCGACTGGTCCGTCTCGTCCTGGGCGTTGTAGCGCTCGTCATCGGACAGACCTAGATAGACCATGGTCTTGCGGAGGGCGCCGGCCATTACTACTCCTTCATACGTCAACGTGAAACTCGCAGGGTTTGAACTCCACGGCTACTTCCACTGTTGAAACTACCGGAAACGGGGTGCAAACCCGTCGAGGACAGCGGGAAAAGAATTTCGGCGTGTCGTGCCAGGATTCAAGGCCGGACGGCGGAATCCGGATCGATCCAGACCAGGCCGGCGAACCGGCCGGTGCGACTGTCCCGCCGGTAGGAGTACAGGTCGTCACGCTCCCGCGTGCAGCCGTCCAACCAGCGCACATCGACCGCCGCCTCGTGGAGCTGCCACACCACGCCCGCGGCCACATCGATGGCCGGCGTGCCGGTGCGGGTCACGCTTGCCGATACCGGAGCCACCTGCGCTGCTGCGGCCCGCATCTCGGCCGGAACTTCGTAACAGCGGGGGCAAACCGATGGGCCGACGACCGCCTCGATCCGCTCCGCACCCAGCTCGCGCATCGCCGACACGGCTGCCGGAACCACTCCGGCGATCATCCCTGGGCGGCCGGCGTGCACAGCTCCGATCACGCCTGCGGCCGGATCGGCCAGCAGAACCGGAACGCAGTCAGCCACCATCACGGCCAGCGCGATTCCAGGCCGGGACGTGACCAGCGCGTCGGCGACCGGGGCCTCTCCTTCCCGGTGCCGCTCATCAACCAGATGAACAGCCCGCCCGTGCACCTGGTCCATGAACACCAGGGACGAGGTCGGCAGCCCGGTCACGATGGCAAGTGCGGAGCGGTTGGCCGAAACGTCGTCCGGCCGATCGCCCACGTGCGTGGCCAGATTGAACGAGGAGTACGGCGCCGAGCTGTAGCCTCCCCGGCGGTCCGTGAAGGCGGCGTGCACCTCGGTGGGCGCACCGGCCGCGCGGAGCACATGCCGATAGCTCAGCATGGCAGGCTACCTGCGGCTACTTCAGGAAGTCGGGAATGTCGAGGTCGACGTCCTTGGGCTTACGCCGTTCCTCATCGAGGATCGGCGGCGCCTGCTGCTCCTCATGAATCGGGGCGACCGACCCACCCTGGGTCTCGGCGGGGTGGCCATAGCCGTTGCCATTTCCGTTGCCCGAGTACTGCGACTGCTGTGCGGCCGGGGCGGCCGCAGGAATCGGCTCGGCAATCGGGGCGGCAGGTGCCGCGGCGGAAGCCGTTTCGGTGCCTGAATTCTGATCGGGATTGTCGAACCCGGCGGCGATCACCGTTACCCGGCACTCGTCGCCGAGGGTGTCATCGATGACCGCGCCGAAGATGATGTTGGCTTCGGGGTGCGCGGCTTCCTGAACAAGTCGAGCGGCCTCGTTGATCTCGAAGAGGCCAAGGTCTGAACCTCCCTGCACCGACAGCAGCACGCCATGGGCGCCATCGATACTGGCTTCCAGCAGTGGCGAGGCAATAGCCGCCTCCGCCGCCTGGATCGCCCGATCCTCGCCCCGCGCCGAGCCGATACCCATCAGGGCCGAGCCGGCGCCCTGCATAACCGACTTGACGTCGGCAAAGTCCAGGTTGATCAATCCGGGGGTGGTGATCAGGTCGGTTATGCCCTGCACGCCGGACAGCAGAACCTGATCGGCCGACTGGAAAGCTTCGAGAACACTGACATTGCGATCCGAGATGGACAGCAGTCGGTCGTTCGGGATGACAATAAGTGTGTCGACCTCTTCGCGCAGCGCGGCGATTCCCGCTTCTGCCTGGGTCGAACGGCGGCGGCCCTCGAATGTGAACGGCCGGGTGACAACACCAATCGTCAGCGCGCCTAGCGAACGGGCGATCCTCGCGACAACAGGAGCGCCACCAGTTCCGGTGCCGCCTCCCTCGCCGGCGGTGACGAAGACCATGTCGGCGCCCTTGAGCACCTCTTCGATCTCTTCGGTGTGGTCCTCGGCCGCCTTCTTGCCGACCTCAGGGTCGGCACCGGCGCCGAGGCCGCGAGTCAACTCACGGCCCACCTCAAGCTTTACATCGGCGTCACACATGAGCAGCGCCTGGGCATCGGTGTTGATTGCCACGAATTCAACACCCTTCAGCCCGACGTCAATCATCCGCTGAACGGCATTCACGCCGCCGCCGCCGGTGCCAACGACCTTTATAACGGCCAAGTAGTTCTGCGGAGCTGCCAAGACGATGCCCTCTCAAAGGTTAACCTTCAACTTGAAGGTTATAGTTACTTAAATCTCTTATTAGACGCTATGCACTGACGCCAGATCGGCGCAATAACCGGGCCGCGCGTGTCGCGTTATTTCGTGGTGGGCGCCTTCGGCACACTCACATCAATGTACTCGGGTTTTTGCTTCAGCAGTTCCCCGGCCACCTTCGCCTTCAGGTCGCTCTCCTCGGCACTCCCCCAGCGAATCCTGGTTCCGGATTTCATTGTCAGTTCGACGGATGTCGCGCTTTTCGCCGAAACCGTCTTCAGATCCTTCTGCAAGTCTTCGGTCAGTGACGATGTCGCGATCAGCGCGGCTGTCACCGCCTTGACCCCGGCCGACCGGACATTGACGTCCAGCACCGGAAGACCCTTCGGGGCCTTCGCGACCGTGTCCACGGTAAAGCCCGTCCCGTCCACCAGGTCAAATCCGGACTTCGCCCGTAGCGCGGCTATCGGCTGACGCTCGACCACCCTGACCCGCAGCCCGTGCGGCCACTGCTTGTCCACCCGAACAGAGGCAGCGAGCGGGTAGGCCTCTGCGACGAACTCACCGACAGACTTCGCCGTCAGCCTCGGCAGCGGAGTGCCCTGATATTCTTCCGACACCGACTTCCGGACCTCAGCCTGATCAAGCCGATCGGTCCCGGTGACCGTCACCGACTTACACGCCAGCACCGGGGAGAAAAAGGCCACCGCGGCAAGGCCTAACAAGGCAGCTGCGGCCGCGATCGTGATCCAGATGTTGCGGCGTTTGCGCCTGCGGGCGGCGTCCCGTTTGGCCTCGAGACTGATCGGCTGGCCAGCCACGGGAGGCTTCCCGGCGGAACCTCTCACGATGTGAGGCCTTCAAGGATCTCCGGGCCGAGCATTGTCACGTCACCCGCCCCGATGGTAAGCACGATGTCGTTCGGCTGAAGTTTCGGCAGCACGAACGGGACGACAGCCGACCAGGACTCGATGAAGTGCACCAGGCCAGGGTCGAGCTCTACCCGGTCGGCGACTATCGCTCCCGAGACACCCGGGACGGGGTCCTCGCGGGCGGCGTAGACGTCCATCACGACTACCTCATCGGCCCGGCCGAGCGCCTGGGCGAATTCCACCTGGAAGTTGACGGTCCGGCTGAACAGGTGCGGCTGGAAGATGGCGAACACCCGGCCGCTGCCGGCGACGACACCGCGCGCGGCCTTGAGCAGGGCATTGAGTTCGGTGGGATGGTGCGCGTAATCGTCGAATACCCGCACCCCGTTGACCTCGCCGCGCAGCTCGAATCTGCGCCGGGTCCCGCCGAACGCCTTGAGTCCCGCCAAAGCCCGATCGACCGGCTGGCCCAGAGCCTGGGTGACGGCGAAGGCCGCTGCGGCGTTGAGCGCGTTGTACTCCCCTGGCTGGCGCAGCGCCACCCGGCCAAGCCGGCGTCCCTGTGCGACCAGGTCGAACACTGCGCCAGGGCCTGAGAAGTCTGCGTTTTCAAGCCTGAAGTCCGCGGTGTCGCTTCGGCCATAGGTCCAGACAGTCACGCCACGCTGCCGGGCACGCTCGGCGACCCGGGCCGCACCGGCATCGTCTGCGCAGGCGACGACGACACCATCGCTCGACTCCCCCACCCGGTCACAGAACTGGTCGAAGGCCTTTTCGACGGCCTCGCCGGTGCCATAGAAATCGAGATGGTCGGCTTCGACATTGGTGATCACGCCGACCCTCGGGGTGTACAACAGGAAAGAGCCATCCGACTCGTCGGCTTCGGCCACGAAAACGTCGCCAGTGCCGTCGTGCGCGTTGGCTCCGGTCGCGGTCAAAATCCCACCGATCGCGAAGGATGGATCGATGCCGCAGTGCTGCAGGGCTACCGTCGTCATCGAGGTGGTGGTCGTCTTACCGTGGGTACCGGCGATGGCAACCGCCCGCCGGTCGACCATAAGTGCCGCGAGTGCTTGTGAGCGGTGCAGGATCCGAAGACCGGAGGCGCGCGCTGCGACGAGTTCGGCGTTGCTATCGCGAACGGCGGAAGAAACGACAAGGGTGTCGACGTCGCGCAGGTGGCTGGCATCATGGCCGACGAAGACCTCGGCGCCCTGAGCCCTGAGCAGGGTCAGTACCCGGGAATCCCGCGCGTCAGAGCCGGCTACATCCATCCCGCGCATCAGCATCACCCGGGCGATCCCGGACATGCCCGCACCACCGATACCGACGAAAAAGACCCGTCCCAACTCAGTTGCTGGGATAACCGGCGACTCTTCCGGGGAGACGATCACTGGAATAACGTACCTTTCCTAGTTCTGCTTGCGAAGATGTGCGGACATCACGAGATCGGCAAGCCGTTCATCGGCATCGCGGACACCGCGCGCAGCGGCCACGCGTGACATCGACTCGAGTTTTACCGAATCCCTGACGAGTGGGATAACCAGCGAGCGAACAGTCCCGGCATCAAACTTACCGCTCTCCACCAAATCGGCCGCGCCGGCGTCGACGAATGGCTGGGCGTTGAGCCGCTGCTCGCCGTTTCCGATCGGCAACGGCACATAGACTGCCGGCAGCCCGACGGCCGACACCTCGCTGACGGTTCCGGCCCCCGCACGGCACACGATCAGATCGGCGGCCGCGTAAGCGATTTCCATCCCATCGACGTAGTCCGTGACATGGTAGTGCGGCAGGTCAGCGACCGAGGCCGCGAGTTCCGCTGCTTTTCCGCCGCCGGCGATGTGCAGCACCTGGACGCCCGCAGACTCGAGTTCCGGCGCCGCGGCCGAAAACGCGGCATTCAGGCTCGCCGCGCCGAGCGAACCACCTGTAACGACAACCGTCGGCAGTTCCGGATCGAGGCCGAGCGCCGCACGCGCACCGCCACGGGACACCTCGCGGTCCAGCTGTGAGATCTCCGGCCGCATCGGCATGCCGATCGGTAGCGCTTTCGCCAGTGGGGTTCCCGGAAAGGCACACGCAACGTAATCCGTCAGTTTCGCGCCGACCTTGTTGGCCAGGCCGGGACGGGAGTTGGCTTCATGCACGACGATCGGCACCCCGCGCCGTCTGGCCGCGAGGTAGGCCGGAGTCGATACGTAACCGCCGACACCTACCACGACGTCGGCCTGGTGGGCGCGGATCGCGGCATCGGCTGCCGACACCGCCCGGGCCAGGTTACGCGGAAGCAGTAGGAGGTCCTTGTTCGGCCTGCGGGGCATCGGCACGCGTGGGATGGTTGAAAGTTCGAAACCCGCCGCCGGAACAAGCCGTGACTCCAGGCCGGCTTCCGTGCCAAGCATCATGATGCCGGTGTCCGGATCGCGCCGGCGCAGGCAGCGGGCGACCGCCAGCATCGGAGAAACGTGCCCCGTGGTCCCGCCGCCTGCCAATAGGACGTTCAAAGCCATTTAGCGCCTCTTACCTTCACGTTGTGCCCGTCGTCGGCCGAGGACAGCCAGGGACCGTCTCACCTGATGCGCCTGCTGAGCCATCGCCGCGGACGCGCCGGCTTCAGCCCGCGCGAAGGACAAGACGATACCGAGCGCCGCCAGCGTGGTCAAAAGCGCCGAGCCCCCGTAGGAGACGAGCGGCAAAGGAACACCGATAACCGGGAACAGGCTGAGCACGACGCCGATGTTGATCACCGCCTGGGCGATGATCCAGGCGAAAACGGCGCCGGTGGTCACCTTGACCATCAGATCGGTGCTGCGGCGTACCACCCGAAGCAGCGCGAGGCCGAGGATCATGAACAGCACCAGCACACCGAGCGTGCCGGGCAGGCCCAGTTCCTCGCCGATGATGGCGTAGATGAAGTCGTTGTGAGCTTCCGGCAGCCACTGCCACTTTTCCCGGCTTGCACCGAGTCCGACGCCCCACCAGCCGCCCGAGGCCAGTGCCCACATCCCGTGGGTGGACTGCCAGTCCTGTCCGCTGTAGTCGCTCGTGGCCGAGTTGCCACCGAAAAGAGAGCTGATCCGCGCCATCCGGTTTGGGCTGCTGATCGCGAGCAGCACCGCAACGAGTGCCAGTCCGACCCCCGCGACGCCGAACATCCGCAGCGGAACGCCCGCGACGAACAGGGCGCCGAGCACCAGGATCATGAAGATCAGTCCGGTACCGAGGTCATCGCCAAGCAGAACGAACATCAGCATCAGGCCGACAACTGGAACTATCGGAATCGCAACGTGTTTCCATTGGCCGAGCAGTTTCTGCTTTGCGGCCAGGACCACGCCGAGCCACAGAACGAGCGCCAGCTTGCCCGCCTCGGCCGGCTGGGCCTGGAAACTGCCGATCCGGATCCAGCTCTTGTTGCCGTGTGATTCGGCGCCAAGTGGCGTGAATGGCAGCAACTGGACCAGCAGGCCGACTATCAGCAAACCCCAGGCGATCTTCTTCCAGAACCACAGCGGAACCCTGGAGGCGATGAACATCAGCGGGATTCCGGCGGCAGCGAAGGCTGCCTGCCGAAGGAATACCGAGAATGACGATCCCTTACCGCCATCGTAGGCCTCGACCGACGAGGCGGAGAGAACCATGACCAGGCCGAGCAGCGTGAGCGCGATTGTCGATCCGAGGATCAGGTAGTAGCTGGCTGCCGGTGAATCGAGCAGGCGCCACAGCTGGGCAGCGGGCCGCGATTTTTCCGGACCGTCACCGTCGTGCTGCTTGCCGTTCTTCGACGGCGCCGGGCGGGTCAATGCCATTACTGCTCCGCGTGCCGGCGGGCATAGTCGCGGAAAAGATCCCCGCGCGTGGCGTAGGAATCGAACTGATCCATCGAGGCCGCGGCGGGAGCGAGGATGACTGTGTCACCGGACTGGGACAGCTGCGCGGCTGCCCGGACTGCGTCGGCCATCACGTTCTCCCCTCGCTTGGTGGCGTTCTTCGTACCAGTCTCATCGTGCGGAACCACGACGAGCGGTACATCCGGCGCGTGTCGCGAAAGCGCCTCGCTGAGCGGATCGGTATCGACGCCGATCAGAACGACGGCCTTCAACCTGTCAGCGACCTGGCCGACCAGGTCGTCATACTTCGCGCCTTTGGCCAGGCCACCGGCTATCCAGACGATATTGCGCAACGAGCCGAGCGAGGCCAGCGCCGCATGCGGATTGGTTGCCTTGGAGTCGTTGACCCAGCGGACGCCGTCGGCCTCGGCCACTGTCTGGATCCGGTGGTCACCGGGGGTGAAGCTTCGCAGGCCGTCCCTGATCGCCCCGCCTGGCACCCCGAAACTCCGGGCAAGCGCGGCCGCGGCCAGCGCATTGAAAATCTGGTGGGCCGGAACCTCGGCGTCATCCGGCAGCCCTGAGGCGTGCGCGACGTCGCTCACGTTTCCAAGCTCAGCGGCCGATGTTCTCCGTTCGGCGATGAAGGCACGGTCACAGAGCACATCCTCGACCAGGCCGAGCTGCGATGGCGCCGGGATCGCGAGCGTGACGCCGATGGCCCGCGCTCCTTCAACCACATCGGCTTCCTCGAGCATTTTCCGGGTACGCGGGTCGTCCTCGTTGTAGATGCCCGCTTTCTGAACCCGCTGGTAGATCCTGGCCTTATCGGCGACGTAGGCGTCCACAGAGCCATGCCAGTCGGCATGGTCGTCGGCGATATTGAGCACAACGGCGGAATGGGCCGACATCGAATGGATCCAGTGCAGTTGGAAGCTGGACAGTTCGACCGCGAGAACCTCGTAGCTGTCGTCCAGCACTGCTTCGACCAGCGGGGTGCCGATATTTCCGGCCGCCAGGGCGCGGAGTCCCGCCGCCTGCAGCATCGACTCAAGCATTGAGGTGACGGTTGTCTTCCCGTTGGTACCGGTCACCACGAGCCACGGCGCCGGATTATCGCCGCGAAGTCGCCAGGCCAGTTCGACCTCGCCCCAGATCGGCACCGCATTCGCCGCTGCCTGGGCCAGCAACGGCTGATCCGGGCGCCAGCCGGGCGAGGTGATTACCAGGTCCGGCAGCGCGTCCGCGAAGCGCGGCAGTTCCAGCACAGCGTCGGGTCCAAGTCGGACTTCGGCGTCGAAGACGCTGAGGATATTGATCTTGTCCTCGAACTTCTCCGCGCTGGACGAGTCAACGACGATCACCGAGGCGCCGCGTTCGGCCAGATGCACCGCGGCAGGGAAACCGGAGACGCCTAGCCCGGTGACAACAATGTTCAGGCCATCGAGGCCGCCTGTTTTACCGTTGATCCGAGCCAGCCGGGGCGATTCGGTCACAGGCCGACAACCCATTCGGCATAGAACATGCCAAGTCCGGCCGCGACGAATAGCCCGGCAATAATCCAGAAGCGCACCACGATCGTCACCTCGGCCCAGCCCTTGAGCTCGAAGTGGTGCTGCAGCGGCGCCATCCGGAAAACGCGTTTACCGGTCAGTTTGAACGAACCCACCTGGATGATCACCGAGAGGGTGATGATTACGAAGAGCCCGCCGAGCACGATCAAAAGGATCTCGGTGCGGCTCAGGATGGCGAGTCCCGCCATCGCGCCGCCGAAGGCAAGTGAACCGGTGTCGCCCATGAAAATCTTTGCCGGTGACGTGTTCCACCAGAGGAAGCCGAATGCGGCGCCCATCATGCCGGCGGCGACGATCGCCAGGTCGCGGGGATCGCGTACCTCGTAGCAGCCCTTGCCCGCCTGGCTGATCAGCTGACATGACTGGTTCGACTGCCAGGTCCCGATCAGCACGTAGGCGCCGAGCACCATGACGGAGGCCCCCGTGGCCAGTCCGTCGAGGCCATCCGTGAGGTTCACGCCGTTGCTCACCGCGGTGACGATGATGTTTGCCCAGATGACGAACAAGATCATTCCCACCACGACGCCGGCGAACGCCAGGTCGATGTTGGTATCCCTGATGAACGAGATCCTGGTCGACGCGGGCAGCCGGTTCTGGTGGTTCGGGAACTGCAGCGCGAGCAACGCAAATGTGATGCCGACCAGCCCCTGGCCGATCAGCTTGGGAACAGTGCGCAGCCCAAGGCTGCGCTGTTTGCTGATCTTGATGAAGTCATCGACGAAACCAACGACGCCGAGGCCGGTCATCAGGAACAGCACCAGGAGTCCGGACACTGTAAGCGGCGTCAGCGTGGCAAGGTGAGCGATGAAATACGACAGCAGGGTGGCGGAAATGATCACCACGCCGCCCATAGTCGGCGTGCCGCGTTTTGTGTGGTGCGAGGTCGGGCCGTCGTCCCGGATGAACTGTCCGTAGCCCTTCTTGACCAGGAAACGGATGTAGAGCGGCGTACCGAGGAACGAAAGCAGCAACCCGAGCAGCGCCGAAATCAGAACTGCGATCACTGGGTGACTCCCGCGACATCGTCACCGAGGTAGCGCAGGCCGGCATCCCGCGAAGACTTGAACAGCACAAGGTCGCCGGGGCTCAGTGACTCGTTGAGAAAGGCGCGGGCAGCGGCGACATCCGGCACCCAGGCAGCTTCCTCGCCCCACGAACCCTCGAGATTCGCCGCCTGGTAGATCGGCCGCGCTCCTTCGCCTACCGCCAGCAGGCGGGAGATATTGAGCCGGACGACCAGGCGCCCGATCGAATCGTGCTCCTCGACCGAGGATTCGCCCAGTTCGAGCATCTCACCGAGCACCGCCCAGGTTCGCCGCGGCGGGTTCTGCGCGTCGCCGCGGCCCATGGTTGCCAGCGTCTTCAAAGCTGACCGCATCGAATCCGGGTTGGCGTTGTAGGCGTCGTTGAGCACGGTGACGCCCGACGGTGAGTCGACGAGTTCCATCCGCCAGCGGCTTGCCGCGCCGGACGTTGCCAGCACAGTGCTGATCGTTGTCAGCGAGACACCCATCCGCCACGCGGCGGCGGCGGCAGCAAGCGCATTGGCCACGTGATGCTCGCCGAGCAGGGCAAGCTGGATCTGAGCCGTCTGTCCATCGGGAAGGCACAGCAGGAACGATGTCCGTCCGGTGGCGTCACTCGTCACATCTTCGGCCCAGACGGTCGGCTGGGTGGAATGCTGACGGCCACTGAGCGAGAACCAGACGATTCCTACCCCGTCAGCAACCTTCGAGGCCATGTTGGCCACCCGGTCGTCGTCAAGGTTCAGCACCGCTATTCCGTCGCTGTCCAGTGACTGGACAAGCTCGGCTTTGGCTTTGGCGGTTGCCTCAACGCTGCCGAAGATGCCGCTGTGCGCCGAGCCCACATTGAGCTCCACCGCAATGTCCGGCCGGACCAAGCTGGTCAGGTAGCTCAGGTTTCCGGGCTCGCGGGCGCCCATTTCGAGCACCAGGAACCGAGTGTCCTCGTCCGCCCGCAATGCGGTGAGCGGGACCCCTACCTCGTTGTTGAAAGAATTGGGTGGCCAGACAGTCTGTCCCAGCGACACCAGGAAATCCGCGAGCAGATCCTTGGTCGTCGTCTTACCGGCCGAACCGGTGATGGCGACCACCTTGAGTCCTCCGTGGTCCACTGCTGCCGCGCCGGCAGGCTGCCCTGCGTCCGACCCGGTTGGTGCCTTGGCACGAAGCGCGGTGACGTTGGCGTGGGCAAGCAGCCCCAGCGCAACCGTCGCGTCTTCAACCACGATCGACGGCAACGGCACGCCGTCGACGTGGACCACTTCCTCGCCGATGACGAGCGCGGCTCCTTCCTGGACCGCGGAGGCTGCAAAATCCAGCCCATCGAGCGATTCGCCCCTGCGGGCAACGTACACCGCGCCAGGGCTGACATCGCGAGAGTCGGTGACGACCGGGCCCGCCGTGCGTAGCTCGGGATCGGCGCCTACGATTTCGCCGCCGACTGCGGCGGCTATCTGCTTATAAGAAAATTCCTTCATGACAGAGTCGAACTTTACCGGCTCGAGCTGTCGTCGTGTCGAAGCCGCGCTAGCGCCAGACGGATCTGCTCTCGATCGTCGAAGGGTGAAACCACTCCTGCGACCTCCTGACCCTGCTCGTGTCCCTTCCCTGCCACCAGCAAGGTTCCGTCCCGGCCAGCAGCGCGCAGACCTGCGGAAATGGCCTCCGTCCGGTCGCCGACCTCAAGAATTTTGCTGGCCCTGGCCCCGTCGTGAACGCCGCGGGCGCCGCGCAAAACTTCGGTGCGAATTTGTGCCGGATCTTCCGAACGCGGATTGTCGTCAGTGACGATCACCACATCTGCGCCGAGCGTGGCGCGACGTCCCATCAACGGCCGTTTGCCCTTGTCCCGGTCTCCCCCGGCACCGAGGACGACGACCAGCGGGCCGGCCGTCTCGCCCGCGGCGTCGTCGCTGAGCGCGGCCAAAGCCAGGCCAACCGATTCCGGCGTATGGGAGTAGTCGACGATGGCTCGGGGGTGTTCCGGGTTGACCAGTTCCATCCGGCCCGGCACAACGGCGCGAAAGACATTCACGATATGACTCAGCGTCTCCGTGCTGACTCCGGCGCTATGCAGCATCAGAATCGCCAGCGCCGTGTTGGTCCGGTTGAATCCGCCGGGCAGCGGCGAGTGTGCCGCAAGGTGGGTTCCTTTCCGGCCGTGCAGGGTGAATCGGGAAGGATCATCTGCGGCTGGTTCGATCCAGTAATCCGGGTCCTCTGGCGGTGCCGGCGGCCGCGACAACAGCGTGGTCACCGGGATTTCGGCTTCGGCGGCCAGTCTCCGGCCCCATTCGTCATCGATCACGACAACTCCCTTGTGTGCCCGCGATTCGGTGAAGAGGCTCGCCTTGGCGTCGAAGTAGTCGTCCATGGTCGGATGGAAATCGAGATGATCCTGGCTCAGGTTGGTGAAACCAGCGATCTCGAACCTGGCGCCGTCCACCCGGTGCAGACTCAAGGCATGCGATGACACCTCCATGCTGCAGGCCGTGACGCGCTCGTGGTACATCTGGGCCAGCAGCGAATGGAAGTCGGGCGATTCGGGTGTGGTGCGGATACTGGGCACCACCCGATCTGCGATCCGCGTCTCGATAGTGCCGATCATCCCGGTACGGTAGCCGATCTCTCGCAGCAAGGCATCCAGAATGAACGTGGTCGTTGTCTTGCCGTTCGTGCCGGTGACCCCGAAGAGGATGGGCGAGTGCTGCTCCGTCTGGAAGATGGCGGCACTGAGCTGGCCGAGGATTGCCCGCGGCTCGGGAACGACGATGACCGGAACACGACTGAACAGCGCGGGGTCGATCAGCGCAACACCAGCGTCATCGGTCAGCACGCAGGCCGCTCCGGCCTCCACCGCCTGCCGGGTGAATCCGGCGCCGTGCAGATTGAAACCGGGCAGCGCGGCGTACAGGTCTCCGTCGCTTACCCTGCGCGAATCAAGGGTCGCGCCGGTCACCTCCGGGTCGACCGCCGCACCCTCCCGTCGTGCCGGCAGACCGGCAGCGCGTACGGAATTGAAAAGGTCGGCCACGGAGACGCCGTGCCGATGGGCTGTGCCCTCTATTTCCACGTCTGAGGTAATTCCTTCACTTCTGAGCCTGATGGCGGGACTCCGCGTGCCTGCAAGGCATACGACATCACCTTCTGGAAAACAGGTCCGGCGACCGGTCCACCATAGTGCCCGTTGCGGGGGCGCTGCAGAGTCGATGCCACAACGATCTGCGGATTGTCCGCCGGCGCCATTCCGATAAATGATGCCGTATATCCGTCATAGCCACCTCCTTCGGCCGCCGGGGCCTGCGCGGTTCCGGTCTTGCCGGCCACCCGGTAACCGGGGACCGCAGCGAGTTTACCGGTGCCCTCGTTAACCACGCCCTCGAGCATCCGGGTAACCATCCGGGCTGTGTCAGCGCTGACAACTCGCTCACCGGACTGCGCCGCGGCATCATGCCGGGTTCCGTCCGGATCGATGTACGACTTCACCAGTTTTGGCGTCAGTCGCACACCGTCGTTGCCGATAGTCGCAAACACCGAAGCCGACTGCAAGGCGGTTGCGGCGACTCCCTGACCGAACATCACCGTGTACTGCGTGCGACCGTCCCAGTCGTCCGGGCCGGCGAGCAGACCGGAGGATGCTCCCGGAAAGTTCAGGCCGGTCGGCTGACCGAATCCGAACTTCGTCAGGTAGTTGTGCCGCTGTTTCTTCGTCAGCTTCTGGCCGGCGATCAGCGTTCCGGTATTGGACGATTCGCCGATAATACCGGCGAAGGTGAGCTTCTCGACTCCATGCGGGTGGGAATCCCTGAACTCTTCCCCGTTAGGGGCCTTCCACTTATAGGGAACCTCGAACTGGGTGCTGCTTTCGACCAGGTTCTCCTCGAGGAGGGCCGCCGCGGTTACGACTTTCGCCGTCGATCCGGGCTCATAGATCTCACCGAAAACCCTCGCGCCGCGATCGTCGGCGTCCGAGGCTCCGGGGTCGTTAGGGTCGACTGTTGGCGCCTCCGCAGCGGCGAGAATCTCACCGGTCTTCACGTCAAGCACGACAACAGTTCCCGACTCGGCCTTCGCCTCCTTGACCTGCGCAGCAATCTGCTGCTGGGCGTACCACTGGATGGCGGAGTCGATCGTGAGCTCGACGCTCTTGCCGTTGACCGGCGTCTTGATGCTGTTCTCGCCCAGCGGGATCATGCTCCCATCGACGCCTCGTTCATACTGCCGGCTTCCGTCGGTGCCGGTCAGTTCCTTGTTCATCGAGCTTTCCAGCCCGGCCAGCGCGCTGCCGTCGCTGCCGACGAACCCAGTCACATTTCCGGCAACTGCACCGTTGGGGTACGAGCGCTGCTGGGTCTCGGTCGAGGTCAGCCCAGGAATGCCCAGCCCGTCGATCCGGTTCCAGGCTTCCGCGCTGAGACCCTTGGCAATCACCTTCCAGCGCTTCTTCCCGTCCAGCATGGGAAGCAGCCGGTCGGCGTCGGTTTCCAGCAAGGGAGCGAGCTGCTCGGCGGCGACCTCCGCGCCGAGCACCTTGCCCTCGTCATCCTTGTACTGGCTGACATTCAGCTGGTCGGCGACCAGGGTGTACCGCTTCACAGTTGTTGCCAGCGTGGTGCCATCGGCGGCCAGGATCTCACCCCGTTCGGCCGGGAGCTTCACGACCTTGAGCCGCTTCTGCAGTGCCGCCGCCGCGAGGCTGGAAGGATCGAAGCCCTGGATCTGGACCAGCCGGCCGCAGAAGACCAGGAAGACGATCATCACCATGGTGATCACCCAGCGCATTCGCTTATTGGGCTGGCCTACCTTGATCCGATGTACTGGCGCCGGCAGCGGGCCACGTGCCGCGGGCTTGCCCTTCCTCGATTGCTGCGGGCGCTTCGTCGATGGGTCTCGGCGTTGCGTCGCCACGGCTACTCGCCGTTCCGGTTCGAATCAGGAGCTTTCTGGCTGGGCGCCCTGACCTGTCCGTTGGGGAGCTCTTCAGTTGCTTCGGTCTTGGGTTCTGCCACGGGCGGCTTTTCGCCGATCTGTGGCAGCGGCTTGCCGGTCTTCAGGTTTGGCCGGCTCGCCTCCCGGGTCTTAGCCGCAGGCCCGGGGATCGTCACGCCAGCAGCCTTGTCGCCGAGCGGCAGTTCGTCCTCACCCATCACCTTTCCATCGGAAAGCCGCAGGAACAGCGGGTTCGGGTCTGCCACCATGCCGAGATCCGTCGCCGCCTTGGCCAGGTTTTGCGGGCTTGAGCGGTACGACAGGTCCTCGGTCAGAGCGTCTTCCTGTTCTGCGAGCGAGGTCTGCCTGCTGGTCAGCTCCGAGATCCGGTAGCTGTTGTGCGACACCGCGATGTTGAGCAGTAGAACTGCCACCAGGCCGAGCGTCAGTGAACCAACGCAGAGCAGGACGAAGGGCAGCCTGCGCTTCGGCAGCGGCGGCGCGACAAGTCGTAGCCTTGGCGGCGCGGTATCGGCAGGCGGGATGAGCCGCCGACGGGGCGCTGTGACACGGGCTGTTGCCTGACTCATGCTGCCTCCCTTGTTCTTTCCGCCGCGCGAAGCCTGACCGAGGCCGCACGCGGATTGGTTTCTTTCTCTTGCTCACTTGCTTTTTCTGAACCGCGGACCAGCAGCCGGATGGTTGGCTGTTGATCCGGAAGCTCAACCGGCAGGTCGACCGGCGTCCTCGACGTCGCGAGTTCTGTCAGCGCCTGTTTCACGATCCTGTCTTCCAGCGAGTGGTAGGACAGGACGACTATCCGCCCCGACACGGCCAACCGGCCGAGTGCCGCCGGAATCGCCGTCTCCAGGACGCTGAGTTCCTGATTGACCTCGATTCGGAGCGCCTGGAACGTGCGTTTCGCCGGATGCCCCCCGGTTCGTTGACTGGCGCCGGGTATTGCCTTGCGAAGTAGTTCGACCAGACGGCCGGATGTCGTGAACGGGGCTTTTACCCGCTCCTCGACGATGGCGCGAGCGATTCGGCCAGCGAATCGTTCCTCGCCGTAGGTCCTCAGGATCCTGGTCAGCTCCTCCACCGAATAGGTATTCAGGATGTCCGCGGCAGTCAGCTGGTCGGCGTCCTGCCGGGAGTCCATTCGCATGTCGAGCGGAGCGTCGAAAGAATAGGCGAACCCGCGGTCGGCCTCGTCGAGCTGCAGCGAGGACACTCCCAGGTCGAAGAGCATGCCATGCACGGAGCTGATGCCGAGATCGTCGAGTATCTCCGGGATCTCGTCGTACACGCCGTGCACCAGCGTCATCCGGTCAGCGAATGGCTGGAGCCGGGTCCTGGCAAGTCTCAGCGCCTGGGTATCGCGGTCGACCCCGATCAGGTGTGCGGTCGGCCAAGCGTTGAGCATTGCCTCGCTGTGACCGGCCATGCCCAGCGTCGCGTCAAGCACATAGCGCGGCTCGTCGACATCGACGGCCGGCCCCAATAGCTCCAGCGTGCGTTCCAGCAGTACCGGAACGTGGCGGTCCGACGCCGGGCGTTCGCCTTGCTGGTCCATACTCTCGCCTTTACCTGGGTCGTTCGTTGTCTGTTCTTGTCCGATGAATCCAGATCTCCCTCCGTACATCTCGCCCTGGCACCGGGGAAGTGCGTCAGGACGGCGTTTTGGCACCGGGGAAGTGTGTCAAAACGAGCGATGACGGCTGGAGATCTCAATCCACCGAGGTACTGCTAGATCACACCTGGAATCACCTCGTCCTCCCTTTCGGCGAAGCCGGACTCGGTAGCAGCCAGGTAGCTCTCCCACGTCGGGGCATCCCAGATCTCCGCGCGGTTGCCCAAACCGACAACCGCCAGATCTCTGCCAAGCCCGGCGTACTGTCGCAGGATTTGCGGAACGGTGATTCGCCCCTGCTTGTCCGGCGTTTCGGCTGAAGCCCCGGACAGGAAGAGACGCAGGTAATCCCGCGCGTCCTTCGACGTCATCGGAGCCTGTCTCATCTGCTCGTGAACCGATTCGAATTCACGGGCCGAGAACAGCGTGAGGCACCGTTCCTGCCCGCGAGTAAGCACCAGTCCCCGCTCGAGTTCATCGCGGTACTTGGCAGGGAGGATCATTCGACCTTTGTCATCGAGACGCTGAAGATGCGTGCCGAGAAACATGTCGATACCCCCTCACCAGATACCACTGCGCTCCGACATCCCCCACCATACTCCACTTCGCTCCACTTTTAGCGCGACTTGCGGAAGATCCTTGCCTAGGCAGCCCAAAAGAGCAGGTCAGACCGGTGGTGGAAAGTGGAGGTTATCGGCATTCCATGGCCACGCAGGCAGGGTGAACCGGGGAATTGACCGGGATATCCGCACTCCACAGGGCAGTCCGCGGCCCATTTTGCCGCCCGCTGGGCGGCGAGGGGGTGAAAGTGGAGCGCTGTGGGGAGGGAAGTGGAGGCGCAACAATTAGCGCACTCTCAGGTTGATACGGGAGAATGGTGAACCTGCCATGTCTGCTTGGCGGCAGGTTCACCGTCCGTAGGTTTGGGCGGCGGCCTTGGTGAGCAGGCAGCCCGCCTGACCTTGTCTGGAGTACGCCGATGAGCGCCGACCACATCAACGATCTCGCCCCCGCAGATGCCGCGCTGGAACTTCACGAGGTCCAGCTCCTTGCGCAGGCCGGAATGCAGGCCATGTCTACCGTGCTCGAGGGCAAGGCCGAAGCTCTGCGAATGGCCTGGACCATCGTTCTCGCCGAGGGGCATCTGCTGATCGAGGACGTTCCCGGTGTCGGCAAGACCCTGCTTGCGAAGGCGCTCGGCAAAGTGGTCGGCGGGACGGTGAAGCGGGTGCAGTTCACTCCCGATCTACTGCCAAGCGACGTGGTCGGCGTCAACATGTTCAATCAGGAGCAGCACCGGTTCGAATTTCGGCCGGGCCCGGTGTTCGCCAGCATCGTGATTGGTGACGAGATCAACCGCGCTTCGCCCAAAACCCAATCCGCGCTGCTGGAATGCATGGCCGAGCGACAGGCCAGCATCGACGGCGTGACCCACGAGCTGCCCAATCCGTTCATGGTGGTGGCGACCCAGAACCCGGTCGACATGGAAGGGACCTATTCGCTGCCCGAGGCGCAGCGCGACAGGTTCATGGCAAAGATCTCGATCGGCTATCCGGCCCAGGATGCCGAGACCGACCTGCTGGCAAATCACGCCGGCAAGGACCCACTGAAAAGCATGCAGCCGGTGTGCTCGATAGATAAGCTGCGCCGGGCTATCCAGACAGTGCACTCCGTCACGGCGACAGACGCCCTGCGCGACTACATCGTCCGGTTGCTGGCCGCGACCCGGGATCCCTCGAGATTCAGCCTCGGTGCGTCGCCACGGGCGGGAATCCACCTGCTGCGGGCCTCCAGGGCGCGCGCAGTGCTCGAAGGCCGCGACTTCGTGCTTCCGGACGACGTTCAGGCCCTGGCTCAGCCTGTCCTGGCGCACCGGCTGATCCCGTCGCGTGACCGGCAATCCGGCGCGTCGTCTGTGCACACAACGTTGCAGGAAATTCTTGCCTCGGTTCCGGTCAGCGCCGAGCGCAGATCGCCCGAGCTGGCGGTGGCGCAGCTGGCGACGCCGACCGGACGAGGTCGGCGCGCACCGATAAGATCCGCCGGCGAATGAGACTGACACTCAGCGGCTGGGTATTTCTTGGGGTAGGCATAGCGTTGCTCGTGGCGGCCTATCTCACCAATTTCGCTGGGCTCCGAGCAATCGGCATCCTGACTCTCGCACTCCCGGCCAGCTCGCTTCTGGTTCTGAACTGGCGGCGCAATCTTCCGCTGGCGCATCTCATTGTGCAGCCGCTTGAGGCGCTGCCCGGCGCCCCGGTCTCGGTCGGACAGCTTGCCCGCATCGTGGTCGCCCTGCGTAACCCCGATCTGCGGCCGGCATCCGGAGCACGGCTCACCCTGCAGATGTCACCATCGCTCGGCCCGGCCGTAATGGCGACATCCTCCGTGTTGGGTCCCGGCGAGGCACAGGACCTTGAGCACACCATCCGCCCGACGACCCGCGGCCAGTTCGAACTGGGACCGCTGACAGCCGAGATGTACGGGCCGTTCAGCCTCTGCCGGCGACGCCTCACCCTGATCAGCTCATATCCGGTGCTGGTCGGCCCGCGGCTGCATCGGCTCAGCGATGCCGGAGCGCTGTCCTCCCGGCGCAACGCCGAGGAGCAACACCGGATGCAGCAGGGAAACGGCACTCACGATTTCACCTCCCGGTCCTATCAGGTCGGCGATGACCTTCGCCATGTGCATTGGCCGAGTACGGCACGACATGGCGAATTGATGGTCCGGCAGGAGGCGAATGCCGATATCCGGCGGATCACCGTCTTTCTGGATTCCGCGGTGTCGAGCTACCAGCACGCCGACGATTTCGAATGGATGGTCAGCGCCGCGTCGTCGGCGACCACGCATTTCGCTCAGGGCGGCTACGAGGTCGAACTGCACACCCAGGACGGACATGCAGGAACGTTTGGCGGCGGCGGCGATCCAACCCATTCAATCGCAGCGGCGCATCGAACCTTCGCCGGCATCGAGCTGACTGATCGCGCGTACGTCACGTCGACAGCGACCCCGCTGCGCCACGAGCAGCTCGGGTCGGCCGTTCGACTGGCCTTCCTCGGCAGCGACGGCGCCGAGCAGCAGGCGATCACCCACGGCCTGTCGGCACGTTCGACGGCCGACAGCCTCGAGCTGGCCTTCGTCGCCGGGCCGGCAAACGAGGAAGCAACATCCGGTTTCACCTTGCAGCCGGTGATCAGCTCCGACCGCGTCGACCAGGCCTGGATCTCACTCCTGGAGAGGCTGGATCAGTGAGCACGCAGACGCGGATGAGTCCGGCGGCAAGCGATGCGCCCGAAGCCGGCACGCCCGGAGAAACGTCCGCAGCCGCTCTGAGCCTGCTGGCCGGACTGGCCGTACTTGCCACCTCGATGTCGTTCGGCGCGCTCTTCGACGACTTGCGCTGGCTGCCCCCGATAGCCGCGACGATCGTGACCGTCACCCTGGCCGGCGCCGCCTTTCGCGCGATCCCTGCGCTACTGCACACCGGACTCGCCGTCCTGGTCCAGGTCGTTGCCGGTGGGTTGTCGATCATCGCGATTGCCGTGCCAGAGAGTGCCGTTCTGGGTTTCCTGCCGACGACATCCACCGGCACCGCGCTGTGGAGTGTGCTCGAATCCGGCGTGCAGGGCATCTACCAGACAACCTCCCCCGCGGCGTCAACCACCGGCTTCACCACCCTGCTCGCGATCGGCGCCATCGTCATCACAGTGGTCGTGGATGGACTCAGCTCAGACATCCGGGCCGCGAAAGTCGCCGGGATTCCGCTCCTGCTGATGTACCTGTTGCCGATGGTGATCAACGGCGACGGCTTGCGCTGGTGGCATTTCGCCCTCGCGGCGGCCGGATATCTGATATTGCTGTGCGGGCAATATGCGGCAACCAGGATTGACGGCACAGCGGTGGTTGCCGCGGTCACTGCGTTGGTGCTCGCCGCCGCCATCCCGGGGCTGCTGCCGGCGACGACGAACGCCCCCCTCGACCCCCGGCGGCTCGGAAACAATGGTTCAGGCACTAACGTCACGGTGATCAATCCGTTTCTTGACCTGCGCGACAACCTCGCCAGCAACGACAATCGTGACGTGCTCAGCTACCGGAGCTCAGAAGAGAGCCCCGGGCCGATTCGCATCGTGACTGCGGACCGATTCGACGGCGAAGTCTGGGAACCCTCGACTGTTTCGATCGACCGGCAGGCCGTTGCCGAGGATGGCCTACCGACTCCCCCGGGATTGAACACATCAATTGAGGCCAGCCAGGAGAGTGTCTACATCCGAATCAGGAACCTCGATCAGGATCATCTCCCTGCGCCGTATCCTGCTGTCCGCACGGAGAACACCGGCCGGAGCTGGGTCTACGACCGGGACACGCTGAACATTCTCGGGGACGGCGTCAAAACCAGCTTTTTGCGTTACTCGGTCGATTACCTGGCGGTGAAGCCGACGCCCGATGATCTGCTGGCGGCCGGCTACCAGTCCTCAGCGCTGAGCGAGTACACCGAGCTGCCGAGGGACTTGCCAAAGGTGGTGACCGACACCGCCCGGGATATCGTCGGCGACGAGACGAACGCCTACGCCCAGGCCGTAGCGCTGCAAAGATACTTCCGGGGCCCGGACTTCACTTACACGACGGACGCTCCGCCGGACGGCGGGAATGGCGCGCTGGCAGACTTTCTCGAAACCAAGGCCGGCTACTGTGTGCAGTTCTCGTCCGCGATGACTGTGATGGCGAGATCACTCGGCATCCCGGCCCGGATAGCCGTCGGCTTCCTGCCGGGAGAGCAGCAGCCCAATGACAGCTGGGATGTCACCCTGGAGGACGCACACGCCTGGCCCGAACTGTACTTCCCCGGTGTTGGCTGGACCCGCTTCGAGCCGACCCCGGGGACACAGAGCGGCTCGGCACCGGAGTGGACAACGGGTGCCACCTCGGATGACGAGGAAACCACGACGACAACCGAACCCAGCAGCGAGCCGAGCGCCAGCGAACCTTCGCCGTCGGAGTCCAGCTCGGCACCGGCCGAAGCCGAGTCCGATTCAAGCAGCACGGATCCCGCGGCCTTCGCGCTGTGGTGGGACCAGTGGTGGCGGTTGCTGGCTACTGTCATTCTGATCGGAGTCCTGCTACTTGCTCCGGCACTGCTCCGGGCGCTTCGATCCGCTCGACGCTGGTCGAAGGTGCGCACCTGGGATGAGCAGGCCGGTATCGCCTGGCGGGAACTGATTGACTCCGCGCGTGACTATTACATCCGGATCGATCCAGCTTCGACGCCACGCGCAGCCATCGAACCTGTCGTGGCCCGGGTGAACCGTCACGACGCGGCGACCGCGGAAGCCGCGCGGCACATCGTCGCCGAGTTCGAGAAGTCGGCGTATGGAGCGGCGTCCGAAACCCGCGTGGCCGAACCGGCGCTGGGCCGAAAGGATATTGCCGCCCTAAGGAAGGCGTTGCAGGCGACGTCATCGTCCTGGCACCGGGTGGCGGCGTTCCTGCTGCCGCGTTCGCTGTTCGGCGGTAGGGAATAGCTGTTCGCGGGCAGTGACTGACAACCGTCAGCTAACGCAGCGCCGGCGTCAGGGAGGCAACGCCGACGTCAGGGAGCAGCTGATTACCCGCAGGGGCATCGCCGGCAGGAGAGAGTAAGCGAGAACGAGAGAAGCGGTCTAGCCGCGGTTGTCGCGGCGGCGGTCCCAGCGTTCTTCCAGGCGGCCCATGAAGCCGGACCCTGATGTTGGTGTGCGCATTGTTCGAGCGCCAGGAGTCGCCGGTTTGACCGGTGCCCCGTCGCCGATAGCTCCCTTGGGCTTTGACAACGCCCAGCTAACTCCGGCGAGCATCGCAACGAAGCCGACCACACCGAGCGGGATGAGGTTCTGCGAGACCGCCAGCACGACGATCAGCAGGCCGACAACGACAATCAAAATACCCAGGGTGAGTCTGCGCGCGGAGAGCGAACGCTTGGGCGAACTGCCCAGATTGTTCGCGAACTTCGGATCCTCGCTCTGCAACTGTTGTTCTAGTTGCTCGAGCAGGCGCTGCTCATGTTCTGAGAGTGGCACCTTGACCTCCCCTTGGGTGGCATTTAAGTGTCCCGAGAGGTCCCGGGATCGTTTTGATTACCAGTCTATGCCCGAAAGTCAGGACGTCGAAACATCAGGGGCTTACTCACTGCGTTTTAACAGCGAAGCGGGACGAATCGCGTCGGTGCCGAACTTCCTCCGGGCGGCGTCCGAAGCCTGCTCTGCCTCGCGTCTGCCGAACTCGCGCTCACCGATGGTGAGCTGCCGGTGGGCCGATGCGCTTGGAGACAGCTGCTCGACCCGCACCCCGAGCAGCCGAACCAGCGGCCGCTTCGATGTTTCCCGGAGCGCGTCGAACAGTTCGACCACGGCAGCGTATATATCGCTCGCGACGTCAGTGCCCTGGTCCAGAGTTCGGGATCGGGTGACGGTGAAGAAATCGCTGTACCGTACCTTGAGCACGACAACCCGGCCGACGAATTCCGCCGAGCGCAGCCGGAGCGCTACCTTTTCGGAGAGCCTCAGCAATTCACGTCGCAGCTCGTCGCGGGCACTCAGATCGATATCGAATGTTTCCTCGGCTCCGATACTCTTCTCCGGTCCGCCGGTGGAGACCACCCGCGGGTCGATTCCATTCGCCAGCTGCCAAAGGTGCGCGCCATGTGCACCGAGGGCACGCTGAATAACCGACTGCCTGGTGGCCGCCAGGTCGCCAATCGTCGTAATACCGAACCTGGCCAGGCTGGCCTGGGTTTTCTCGCCGACTCCGGGCAGCGCCTGCACCTGCATCGGACTCAGGAAGTCGAGCACGCGTTGCGCCGGTATTACCAGGAGGCCGTCGGGTTTCGCCCGAGTGGAGGCCAGCTTGGCGACGAAGAGGGTCGAGGCGACCCCGATCGAGCAGACCAGCCCGGTGTGCCTGCGGACGTCTGCTCGAAGGTCGGCGGCTATTGTCGCCGGGCTGCCAAGCCGGCGAACGGCCGAACCCACATCGATAAACGCCTCGTCAATGCTGATCTTCTGAATCTGGTCGGTCCGCTGGGCGATCAGTTCCATCACCTGGGCCGAGAACGCGGAGTAAGCCCCCTTGCTCGGCGGGATGACCGTTGCCTGCGGGCAGAGCCTGCGGGCGCGCGTCATCGGCATCGCGGCATGAACGCCGTATGCCCGCGCCTCATAGGTCGCGGAGACAACGACGCCACGATGAGATGATCCACCGACGATCACCGGGCGGCCCCGGAGCTCCGGTCGTTCCAGCAATTCGACAGAAGCGAAGAACGCGTCCATATCCAGGTGCAAAATGGTGCACCCGGTGTCGTCGGCGCCCAACGACGACAGATCTCCGCCGGAGCGATCCAGCTGTTTTCGGCTCACAGAGACAGGGTACTTAACAACACTGACAGCGGTGCCTGAGTTGCTGCTGACGCAGGTCGCGATTCGCGATTACGCGATTCGCGAACCCGGCGCGGACCTTAGGTAGCTGTCGCTTCAGCAGACAGAGTCACGACACTTTGACCGGGGCGATGGATCGCGGATATAACCTCAGAAGTCGCTTGTGCGCTTCCCCGAATCAGTTCGAATAAGGCGCCTGCGGCACGAGCTCCCATTTCTGCACCGTCGAGGCTGATCGTGTCCAGCGGAGGAACGACGAACTCCGTCCATTCGGCGTCGCTGAACACGATCAGCGAGAGGTCTTCGGGAACTCGGCGTCGGAGCAGACGCAGCGCCCGGTAGACATAACGTGCCTGATAGGAGTCCGCAGCGAGTACCGCGGTGAGGCCGTCTTTGGCTTCAAGCCACTGCGTGACCCTGAGCTGTGCGTCCTCAGCAAGATGGGGGGTGAAACAGAGTTGGCCGGGTCCGATGGGCAATCCGGCATCGTGCATTCCATCAACGAAGCCGCGCGCACGCAAAACCGAGGGCCGGTCAGGACCGAGCACGCGCAGGATTTGGTCGGACGAATCAATGACGATCGGTTCCTCGGCCTGGACCGAGGACACCAGGCCGATCTGATGATGTCCATGTTCGACCAGCGACTGCACCGCCCGGCGAGCGGCTCCTGCGTTGTCAGATACAACACTCGGCAGGCCCTCAGGGGCTCGATCGAGACACACGAGCGGCACGGCGCGAGCAGCCGCTTGGAGGTGCTCACGTTGGGAGACGACAACAGGAGAAACAATAAGCCCTTCCACTCCGTGCGAGAGCAAGTTGCGAATACCTTCACGTTCGCCGTCGAGACGATCGGCGCTATTGAAGACAACGACCTGGTATCCGAGGGGCTCGGCTATTCGGCAAATTCCGCCAAGCGCTTCGGAGAACAGGCCATCGGTGATGTCGGCGCTGACAAATCCAATCAGTTGCGATTGCCCGGTGCGCATTGCTTTAGCCATGCGACTCGGTGCGTAATCGAGCTCTCGTGCCGCACCGAGCACTGCCTCATGGACCTGACCGCTCGCGTACCCATATCCACCGAGTACGCGCGCCGCAGTAGCCCGGGACACGCCTGCCGCCGCAGCAACATCCTTAATACTGGCGCTTTTCGGCTTCATACCGCGCTTTGCTCACTTTCCTGGGCTTGGATGCACCGTTTCGGTATTCTTATAAGTCAAGTGTATTGGCGAGTTACTTCCTCGACCTGTGACCAACCGAGGACAACGCTCCAGGCAACGAGAGCGTCCTGGTATCCAGTTCCACCGACAAAGGCCGCTCGGATCCCCCTCGCACCGGCGTCCCCGGCCCGCGGAGGTGGAACCTGACCGAGGTACCGCAGAACCGGCAACCGGCCGCCGGCGTCGGTCCACTGGACAATTGGGCCGAAATTTTCAGGTGCGTTATCAACGAGAACCGTGGTGGCGTGGCCGATAATCTCGGGCTCGATCTCCACAAGCGCTGGGCTGAACGAGTTCATCGTGCCGACGACAACGTCATCAGCAAGATCCGATCGAGAGATGACCGGTCGTGGACTCGAGGTGCAACAAGCAACGACATCGGCGCCAGCAGCGGCTTCAGCTATGGTGCGGGCTGTGTCGATCCCATCTTCCGCTGCCACCCCCGAAGGGGTATATGCCCGGACCTCGGCGGCCCCGAGAACGGTGCGGGACAGTTCAGCGACCTGTCGCCCCTGGGAACCGAAGCCGATCACCGCCACCCTCGGCTGCGGAATTGGCCGCAACGCCCTTATTCCCGCAACAAGTGCTCCGGCCGTGCGCATGGTGGTAACGGCTTTTCCGTCGACGAGGGCCACCGGACGACCAGTTGCGTTTTCGAACAGCAGGACCGCTGCCTGGACGGTATCGATTCCCTTGGCTCGGTTGCCCGGTTTCTGAATCCCCGTCTTTACACACATCCCCAATCCTGGGATCAGGCAGCTGTGTCCAAAGATCAGGTCTTCTCCGGCATCAGCGGCCATACGCGTCGCCGTGAGTTCGGGGTGTCCGGCGATCCGCCCAGCGCGGTCCATCGCTTGGACGAGTTCATCGTCCGTCACCGCTATGTGGCATGCCGCGACACCGATCCTTTCGATACTGTCAATCTTCTCAGTCATCCCAGTACCCGAGACAAGAACGACACGGTACGCGGGTGCGAACTTCGGGAGAAGATGTCCTCAGGCGTACCCGCTTCCACGACGTTACCCTCGTCCATGAATACGACTTGGTCTGCGACATCCGCAGCAAATGACATCTCGTGAGTGACGATCACCATCGTCATCCCATCATCGGCCAATCCACGCATGACGTCGAGAACGTCACCGACGAGTTCGGGATCAAGGGCCGATGTCGGCTCGTCGAACAACATGACCTCTGGCTTCATCGCCAGTGCCCTCGCGATCGCAACCCTCTGCTGCTGTCCACCGGACAATTGAGCAGGCTTGTGATCCTCTTTGCCTTGCAGCCCCACAGCGGCTAGCAAGTCGGCGGCTTGCTGCCTTGCTACGCCTTCGCTTATTCCATTGACAAGGCGGGGAGCCAGTTTGACATTGTCCAGTGCGGAGAGGTGCGCGAACAGGTTGAAACTCTGAAAGACCATGCCCATCCGTTCACGTTGTCGGGCAAGGCCGGCCGGGCGCATCTCGCGCAGTTCGTTACCCGACCAGGCATAACCAATCGGCTCACCATCGAGGTAGACATACCCTTGATCAGGACGCTCAAGGAAGTTCAGGCAACGGAGCAGAGTACTCTTCCCCGATCCTGAGGGTCCGATGACGCACTGCACCTGACCTTTTCGAACCTCAAGGTCCACGCCGCGCAATACGTGATTACTGCCGAAATACTTGTGAATATTATCGGCTTTAAGCAGTGGCCAGCTCATGAGACGACCTTTCGCGCGCCAAACGGATTGAATGTTAGTTTCTGCACTGGAATCAACGGTCGATCGTGGACCTTCCGTTCAACTGTCTGCTGGGCAAGCGTAAACACTGTTGTCAGTACCAAGTACCACAGCGTGGCGACGAGCAGCAGAGGAATTGTCTGATAGTTCCGCGAGTAAATCATCTGTGCGCTGTATAGCAGGTCAGGCGTTGCGAGCACGCTTACCAGCGACGTGAACTTCAGCATGGAAATGAGATCGTTCCCGATTGGCGGAATGACTATGCGCAGCGCCTGCGGTAGCACAATACGGATCGTCACTTTCCCGGATGAAATCCCCAACGCCGAAGCGGCTTCGACCTGCCCCCGCGGCACCGCCATAATTCCAGCGCGGATCATCTCGGCAGCATAGGCGCTCTCCGTCAAGGCAAGGCCGAGGATAGCAGCCGAGAACGGGGTCATCAGAGTGTTCGTGTCCCAGCTCGCCCACGTGATGCCGGAAAACGGCACACCAAGCTTCGTTTCCGGGATGAGGGTGGCGAGGTTGAACCAAAAAATCATTTGTACGAGGGGTGGAACTCCGCGGAAGAACCACACCCAGAGCCAACTGACTGCAGAAAACAGTGGGTTTCGGCTCAGGCGCATTATGGCCAGAATTACGCCGAGGACCAAGCCGATGACCATCGCAAGGAAGGTCAATTCAATCGTCACCCACAGCCCATGAAGAATCTCGGGATGAAAGAGATACTCGCCGACGACATCCCACTTCATGTTTTCGTTGGTGAACAGCAGATGGAGAAACGAGGCTATCAAGGCAAGGACGATTACTCCCCCGAGCCACCACGTGGGATGTGTCAGATGGCGAACTCGGGTTTCCGAGGTCGCGATACGTGCTGAGTCAGCGTCAGTCGGAGCATGCGTGACGTTAGACACGGTGCATCATCCCTTCGGATGCTCTTCGGTGATCAACACGGCCCGGTCCAGATTGCCGACTTCTGAGGCCGCCCAGTTCGCTCGGATCTTGGCATAGGTGCCGTCGTCGATAAGTGACTGCAGCGCATCCCGAAGTACCGGGCCGAGTTCACTCCCCTTTGGCACTCCGATGCCGTTGTAGACAGGATCGACGATGAAATCCCCAACTTCAAGGGCCCCGGATTGCTTCGCGGCGTAGCCGAGCTTTCCCGATCCCGCAGCCACAAGTTCTACCCGGCCCGACGAGACAGCAAGTTCCGCCGAAGGCTGATCTTTGAACTGCTGGATGTCCATCGGCTTGTCGCCGCACACCTCCTTATTGTGGGAGGTCAGATAGTCGTATTCCCACGCGCCTGTGAGTACCGCAACGGACCTTCCGCACACCTCATCGAGCGCATCCACTGCGGCGGAACTATTGCCCTTCTTCCATGCGAAGGCTGTCCCCTCTTTCTGAAGCGGGACGAAATCAAGGCTCTTAAGTCGCTCATCGGTGACCCCGAGGCTGGCAACTGCAATGTCGTAACGATTATTCTCGAGCCCCGGAATGATGGCATCGAAGCCACTGGGGTCATAGGAAAAACCTACTCCCATCTTCTGGGACATCAATTCCGCCATCTCGACCGACCATCCCTTGAATTGATTGCCCTCAACGTACTCCTCGGGCGCCCAATCGCTGTAGACGGCGACATTCACACCTTTCGCAAAGTCGTCGGGAACCTGCGAGGCGACTGAGTCGTCGACTTTCACGGAGACAGGAACGCTCGGTTTTCCCGACGATGCAGACTGGCTTCCTTCGTCGGCTGCCGAACTGCAGCCGGCCAGGACAACCAGAGAGACCGTAAAGGCAAGTGGAGCCACTACGTTGAGTTTCATGACATCTTCTCTCTCTGACGGCCGTGCGGTGAAATGTGCTCGTGGACAAGGTTGGCGCCGATAAAGAGTCCGAGCGACCCGACCGATTTGCACACTTCGGCCGCTCGGATTGTCGCCTGCGCCATCGATTCGTGCGGAGCTTGATCGTTGAGAATGCTGGCCAGCATCACAGCGATGAAAGCATCTCCCGCGCCTAGAGTGTCGACGGCGGTTATTCGGGAAGACGACTGCTCCCAGGCCCCACTGGAACGGAAGTGCAAAGCACCTTCATTGCCCAATGTCGTCGTCACTGTCTCCACGCCGCCGGAAAGCAGTCTTCCGGCGTAATCTTTCAGGTCCGCCGGGGCGTGGCCGGCAGCCGAGAAAAAAGCGTGTGACACGTGGGGCATCAGCGTCCGGGCATACGCATCGTCGATGTGTGCATCGAAATCAAATGACACGGGGGCAATCGAAGCCAGCCGTGGAAGCGCATCTTCGAGAAGCGATGAATAGCTGGTATGGATGATGCTCGCCCCGTCCACGGCTGCCCACTGCCTGACACTGGGCGAGACTGCGCTGGCGCCCCGATCGAAGTCCGCAAAATAGCGTTCCCCGTTCACGTGGTGAATCCGCGCGTAACCAGTCGGCCGGCCAGGGATACGCTCGATTCCATCGACGGCGAGCCCCTCCTGAGTCAGGGCATCAATCACAGCGAGTCCGACTTCATCGTCGCCGACGCTTCCTATGTAGTGCGTCGATATACCCAGGCGGTGGAGATGGACCGCGACGTTCAGGCAATTTCCGCCGATCGAGGCCTGTCCCTGCTCGACGAACAGATCAACAATATTGTCGCCAATCACAACTGCTCGCATCAGTATGTGGCCTTCCACATGTACTTCCGACTGATCAGCGGCACTTCCGTGACCGCCTCGACGCGCTGCGCAAGCCGGGCAATGACTGAACTAGCGAAGAGCAAGGCGGAAACCGTCGACCGATGGTTGGCGACCACTCCCGTCATCGGCAGCTCTGCGGTGTCGAGAACACTCGTTTTCCGGCTGAACCGCCTAGCGAACTCCGCGGCACGTTCTGCTATCTCTCGGGTCGAATCTTCACCAACGAGGACGAGTAACGTGCTGTCATCGTCGATCATCTCGTGGGTGCCATGAAGAAAATCGTTGGCACCGGAAGCGACCGCGGCGAGATTCTGCATCTCCATGAGGTAACACGAGGCGAACGTGTCGATGGCACCTTCATTGGGGCCCGACCCGATGACGAACGAAAGTTCTGCATGGGCAATCGACGTGGCCACTGCTTCCAGCTCGCGGTCCCACGCGACGTTAGTCTCCCGGAAAACCGGCCCCAAGCCGGCGAGCACGTCAGGCGCCGGGAGAGATCGCGGCACGACGTGCCGAGTATCAAGGAGTTCGTGCGCAATCACGGCTAGCAGCACCTGCTTGGCCTCAACTCCGTTGTGGTTGATTATGTGCTCGGCTGCTGCAGCGCAAGGACTGTCAACGTTCTGGCACACGAGCAGAACCGGGGCCTCTGAACTACGCGCCACAGTGATTGCTTCTGCTGTCTCCATCGTCGTGCCGTGAGTAGACGATGCAATGACCAGGGAATTCTGCCCGAGGCCGGCAGGACGACGGGCAACCAGTTCGGCGGAATTGATTGTGATGACCGGCACCGGTAAGTCATCGAGCAGATACTTCATGGCACCGAACATGTAGAGCGAGCCGCCGCAACCCACGAGATAGATCACTGACGTACTCGACGTGAAGTAGTCGGCAACAAAGCGACGTACCGCTGTAAAGGTTGCTCCGGTTGCCACATCGGCGACATCCTCGACGATGCTGTCCTGCATCCCCACGACACCGCGTCCCTGCACTGTTTTTATCATTCTGGCTCCTATGTGAGATCGATCTCAGTACCTCCAGAGTGAGAGCTGCGTCACAGCACGTCAAGGGATTGTGAGATCGATCTCACATAGTGGTCATGCATGCTCGGGACGTCCCGGCTTGCCAGGTCAATCGCTCAGGCGTATTTTTGTACTGACTAGTCAGTTCAAACTGACCGTTTAAGGAGATCTCGATGCAACAGCCGACCGAAGGCTCTGCCGAGCCGGTAGGGGAAGCAAGCGAGCTGGAAACCGTTCTGGAAGCCGCCGGCGCCGAAGACACGACCGACGCTGCCGGCGAAGAAGCTTACGATGACGCTGGCGACCTCACCTATGAACCGACCGACGCTGGCGACCTCACCTATGAACCGACCGACGCTGCTGAGCTGGAGCCCGCAGCCGAAGACGCTACCGAACTCGCGACCGCCGAACCGGAGCCCGCAGTAGCGGTTGCCGTCACCGACCTGGGTCTCGCAGTGCGCGGCCGCACGATCTACCAGGACGTGTCGTTCACTGCGGCCGCTGGCTCACTTGTGATCGTGAATGGCCCCTCCGGATCTGGCCGGACGACCCTGCTGCTCGCACTCGCCGGCAGGATGAAGCCGACAACCGGCCACCTCGAGGTGCTCGGCCACGAACTGCCAAGAGAATCCTCGACTGTCCAGCGATCGGTCGCGCTGGCGGAAATGCACGGCGTCAACCCGCTGGAGCCGGCACTCTCGATTCACGACCATGTCCGGGAACGGATAAGCGGCCTGTCCCCCTGGTACAAGCCGATGATTCCGGCCCGGCGCTACCAGGCGGCACGCACGCTGCTGGAAGATCTGGCCGGGTCCGTCGGGATTTCCGCGAGCGACGAGGCCACCCTGGTCCGCGACCTGCATCCGCTTGAACGCAGCACTGTGGGCATTGGCCTGGCCCTGCTGGCCGAACCCCGGATCCTGGTCGTCGACAACGTCGATTCAATCCTCGACGCCGGGCAGCGCACGGCCCTGTGGGAACTGCTTCGCCAAATCTGCGCGGACGGCAGCACCGTCGTGGCAAGCTGCGTCGAGCTGCCACTCCCGGAAATTCTCGACGACGACCGTTGCGTCCGCGTCGACCTCACTACCACTGAACATATTTGAGGACTGGAACCATGGCACGCCTCACCCACCTTCCCAGCTTCGAGCTGAAGCGCTTCAGGTCGGCGACACTGACGAAACTCGCACTGCTGGCGGTTGTCGTCGTTCCGCTGCTGTACGGCGCCCTTTACCTGTGGTCGTTCTGGAATCCCACCGGCAACCTCGACCACGTGCCGGCGGCCCTCGTGGTGCAGGACAAGCCGGCATCGGTCACCTCGTCCGATGGCAAGACGACGACGCTGAATGCGGGCGAGGAACTCGCTGAGAAGCTGCCCGAGTCGGACTCACTCGACTGGACGATAACCGATGCCCAAGAGGCTGCCCGCGGGCTGAAGCAGGGCAAGTACCTGGTCATCGTGACGGTGCCGGAGAACTTCTCGGCAAACCTGGTCTCCCCCGCATCCGAGCGCGCCGAACAGGCGAACCTAGAACTCACAACCGACGACTCGAACAATTATCTGATCCGCCAGATCTCCAACAGCGTGCTGAAGGCGATCCGCGAAAACCTCGCCCACGAGGTGACCAGCGAGTACGTGAACAATGTGTATGTCTCGCTGAGCACGCTGCACAATTCGACCAACGATGCCGCCGACGGAGCGAACGACGTCGCCGATGGCGTCGATTCAGCCGACAACGGAGCCCGCGAGCTGCGCGAAGGGCTCAAAACGCTGTCGTCGAGCTCACACCAGCTGGCGAACGGCGCGAGCGAGCTGGACACCGGCATCGGGAAGCTCGATACCGGAGCGAATGACCTGGAGGCCGGCCTGGCGAAGCTTGACTCCGGAGGAAAAACTCTGGCGCAGGGGCTGTCAACCCTCGACGACAAGACGGCCAGCCTGCCCGAGCAGAGCCGGCAACTCGCCGACGGCGCGCAGCAGGTGGCCGAGGGAACCGAGCAGGTCAACGACGTGGCGACCAAGATCAACAAGGCCAGTGACGACATCGCCGAAGCCAGGCAGCAACTGCGGGACGACCTCATCGCCGACCTGAAGACGCAACGTGACGACGCGAAGAATGCCGGCGACCAGACGACCGTGGAGGCACTGGACAAGGCGATCGCAAAAGCGGAGTCGGTTGCCGACAGGGTCGATCCGAAACTGCAAGGCATCGATTCGGACCTCGACGAGGCCGCGGCGAGCACGAAGAAGCTTGCAGCCGGCGCCAACAAGGTGGCCGATGGCGCGGAGAAACTCGCCGAGGCCGCGCCAGCGCTGCACCAGGGCATCAAGAGTGCCTCGAACGGCGCCGATCAACTGTCGTCCGGCATCCACTCGGCGTCCGCTGGCGCTTCGGCGCTCTCTGATGGCGCGGCCGAGGCCAAGACCGGATCGGCGAAACTTGCCGACGGCAGCACGAAACTTGCCGACGGGGCGGAGAAGGCGACCGACGGTTCCGGTTCACTTGAGGAAGGCCTAGCCAAGCTCAGCGACGGCTCGCACAAGCTAGCCGACTCCCTGGCCGACGGCGCGAAAAAGATACCGGACTACGCCGACAAGGATCAGCGGTCCGATGTGGTCGCCAATCCGGTTGGCCAGACCGATTCGAATGAGAACAAGGCGAACACATACGGGATAGGCTTCGCGCCGTACTTCATCGCGCTGGCCATGTGGGTGGGCGCTCTGGTGACGTACATGGTGCTCAAGCCGTTGTCGCCCCGCCTTATCGCATCTGCCACCAATCCGGTCCGGGTGATGTGGGCGAACTACGCTCCGGCCGCGCTGTTGTCGCTCGGCCAGACAATCCTGATGTGGCTCGTCCTGCATTTCGGCCTCGGAATAACGCCCGAACATCCGCTGGGGGCTTTTGCGATGACCTGGCTCGGCAGCCTTGCGTTCACCGCACTGATGCAGTTGTTCAATGCCGCACTCGGCACCCCGGGCCGGCTGCTGGCCCTGGCGATCCTGATGCTGCAGCTGACGTCCGCCGGCGGAACCTATCCGATCCAGACCTCGCCGGGTCTGTTCCAGGCGCTGCACCCCTACCTGCCGATGACGTACCTGGTCTCGGGCCTGCGGGTGCTGATCTCCGGCGGCGACATGTCCAGAATCAGCCTGGACGTCCTGGTCCTTGCCGGCGTCGCTCTCGGCGCGCTGGCTCTCACCGCCCTGACCGCCCGGAAACAGCGGATGGTGACAATGAAGCGTCTGTATCCGGTCCTGGAGGTGTGATGGGAAAGTCAATGACGACCCGCGAGAAGATCTACGAGTCGGCGGTGGTGCTGATCGCCGAGCACGGGTATGCGGCAACCACTATCGACGAGATAGCCGCCAAGGCCGAAGTCGCCAAGGGCACGGTGTACTACAACTTCGGCTCCAAGGAGGAACTATTCCGTCAGCTGCTGGGGTACGGCGTCGACCTGCTGACCAGCCGGATGACCGAGGTCAGCAAGGGACTTAAGGGCACGGCGGCGCTTGACGCCATTTTCACTGAGGTACTGCAGCGGGCGTCGAAAACACCGGCGTTCATGCAGCTGCTCTTCACCGAAATGTACCGAACCGGCCGGGCCTGGCAGGACACCCTGCTGTTCGTCCGGGAGAACGTGCTTGGCGTGATCCGGAACGTGATTGCCGAAGGCAAGGAGAGCGGCGAGTTCGACCCTTCTGTCGATCCGGAAACGGCCTCGGCTGCCGCAATGGGCGCGCTGGCGATCGCCATCCTGGACTGGCTCGCTTACCATCCGTCGACCCCCGTGGACGAGCTGCACAAGAGCGTGTCCCAGCTACTGCTGCGCGGGCTTGTAGGCTAAAGGGATGACATACGCACGACGCCTTACCGTTGCCTGCTGCCTTGCCGTAGGACTCGCGCTGACCGGATGCGGCAATTCCGGCAGCGACGAGCAGCCCAGCCCCGGCACCGAATCGGCCGGATCCGAAAGTGCTGCGCCGAGCGCACCTGCCGAAAGCGAAGCCGCGCCGACGGATTCAATGGTCGACGGTGTGATCGAAGGCTTCCCCACCGATCTGATTCCGGAATTCCCTGGGTCGAAGACCACCTCGACGGCTGACACCGCCGAAGGCGACATTCGCAAGCTCAGCCTGTCAGGCACAACCGACAAGAGTGCCAAGGATGTCGTCGACTTCTACGCCGGAAAGCTGGAAGACGCCGGATTCAAGAAGGTCAGCTCGACCGAGGAAGATAAGACTGCTACCACCGTGTATTCGCGGTCTGACGGCGTCGAACTGCTGACCGTGACGACCGCGCCGCACCCTGACGACGACAAGATGCTGGTTTTCACCGTGGGCGGCGAAATCAAAGCCGACAAGTAGCCTTCCGCCATGGCCAGCTCCCTCGCCGAGATTCGGCGCACGATAGACGACATCCTGCAGGATTTCCTGACCCGCCAGCGCACACAGCTTGAGCAGATCTCGCCGGCTGCGCTTTCGCTGATCGACTCGGTTGAACCCCTGCTCGGGCGCGGGAAGCGGATCCGTGCCGCCCTGTGCGTCTGGGGGTTCGAGGCCGCCTCGGCTCTCTCCGCTACGGCAGACGACTCTGACCGGTCGGGCATCGCCGCTGACCCAGTGCCGTCCACGGTTGGAATCAACCAGGCCGCGGCATCACTTGAGTTGCTGCACGCCGCTGCCCTGGTGCACGACGACCTGATGGACAACTCCGATACCCGACGGGGCCTGCCTGCGACCCACCGCTGGTTCGAGGCGACGCACCTCAGGCAGCGACTTGCCGGCGATGCCGAAGCGTTCGGCCAGGCCGGAGCGCTGATCGTCGGCGACCTATGCCTGGGTTGGAGCGAGGAGCTGTACGGCTCGTGCGGCATCCCGACGGCATTCACCCCGAACGTGCTCGCCGTCCGTGACCGGATGCGGGCCGACGTCATGGTTGGCCAATACCTCGACATTCTTGGCCAGGTCGATCCGCAGCAGGGCCCCGCCGCCCAGCTGGCAGCGAAAAAAGTTCTGCGCTACAAGTCAGCCAAGTACTCGGTGGAACACCCATTGCTTCTGGGTGCTGCCCTGGCCGGCGCGCCGGAAGAACTGCTGGCCAGGCTCTCCGGTTTCGGGCTCCCGTTGGGCGAGGCGTTTCAGCTTCGCGATGACGTGCTCGGCGTTTTCGGCGATCCGGACCAGACCGGGAAGCCCGCCGGCGATGACCTGCGGGAGGGCAAGCGGACGCTGTTGGTCGCCTTCGCGCTGGAAAAGGCGGACGCCCGTGGGGCCGCAGTGATCGAGCGTCTGCTCGGAGATCCGTCGCTGGATGCTGCAGGCGTGGAAACGCTGCGCGGCATCCTGCAGGAAACCGGGGCACTACGCCGCACCGAGGAGCTGATCAATGCCCTTGCCGAGCAAAGCCAGGCCGCGCTGGACGATATTGCCCTCGGCACCAGTACGGGCGCTGCCGGAAACGGTGAGAACGTCACAGAACGCCCGGCCGCGGCAGAGGTACTTGGCACCCTGGCGGGATTCATCGACACCGTGACGGACCGAACCAGCTAACCTGCGGCTAGAACGCCAGCGCCTGGGCCCGGCGTCGTACCTCGGTTTTGTGTCCGGCTCGCAGCGCGTCGATCGGGGTACCGGGCAGCGACTCATCCGGGGTGAACAGCCACCTGATGATTTCGTCGTTGCCGAAACCGGCATCCGAGAGCACCACCGCGGTTCCCTTGAGTGAGGGCAACACGCCTTCATCGGTCAGGAATGCCGCTGGAATCTTCAGGATGTTTCGTTCGCCCACCCGGGAGGCGAGTAGCTCGCCGTCCTCCAGCAGCCGTCGAACTCGCACAATGTCGAGGCCGAGCCGCTCCGCGGCATCCGGCAGGGGCAGCCATTCTGGTACCAGGTTTTCTATCTCAGTCACGACATCAAGCCTGCCACACGCCGATGGTGCTGCCGACACCCCGAGCGCGCGGATAGCCGGGGATGCCGTACGGGAATGCGTTAGATTCGCAGTGGATGTACTCACCACTACCATCCTTCCCCAGCATTAAGGTCAGTGATGAATTCAGGATCAAACAGTGCCCCGACCACGCCAGATTCGCCCCGGAAAGGCTTGAGGAGGACGGCGTTCGCCTCGACGCCGCTCATGGTGGCAGCCATGCTTGGTTCCGGTTCCGCGACAGCCGCAGCCGCCGAAACGCAGCCGCTCCCGGATGAAACGGCGGCCGAGACAACCGGCGCCGTCTCCCGATGGACATCGCTCCGGGCAGGCGCTTCCACCACGGATACCGCACACGGCACGGCTACGACCGGTACGGGGTCGACCCAGTCGGGCGGCGCGGCTCAGGCCGGCGCGGCTCAGGCCGGCGCGGCTCAGGCCGGTGGCGCCTCGACCTACACGGTGCGCGACGGGGAGACTGTCTCCGCTATCGCCCTGCGGCTCGGAGTCTCGACCCAGGACCTGCTGCGGGCCAACCGGCTGTCATCACGCACCGTGGTCCACCCCGGCAGGGAACTCACCGTGCCGTCCTCGTCGCAGAACGCTTCGGGAACGTCCGACTCGGCCCGGCCCGCGAAAGACAGCTATCAGGTCGAGGCCGGAGACACGTTGCTCGGAATTGCCCTGCGCCACCGCACGACGGTGCCGGCGTTGCAGAAAGCCAACGGGATGGGGACCTCGACGCTGATCACGATTGGCCAGTCCATCAAGCTCAGCGGCAAGGGGTCGGTCAGCGATTCGCCACGTACCAAGGCGCCGGACGACCTTCCGCACGTGCCGAAGAAGTTTGCCGGCCGCAGCTACCCGGACGAAACCGTCAACGCAGCCCGGATCAATAAGAAGATACTGCTCTCCCAGGATTTGCCCAGCAGGAGCGAGATGAAAAGCCTGGTCGCCTCCACTGCCCGCGCCAACGGAGTCGACCCGGCACTGGCACTGGCCGTTGCCGAACAGGAATCGGGGTTCAACATGGCCGCTGTATCCCCCGCGAACGCCATCGGCACGATGCAGGTCATTCCGGCTTCCGGCCGCTGGGCTTCCGACCTTTCGGGGCGCAAGCTGAACCTGCTGATCCCCAAAGACAACGTCACTGCCGGAGTGGTTATTCTTAAGAAACTCCTGGCCGAAAGCGAGGACGAGCCCCAGGCGATCGCAAGCTATTATCAGGGTCTTACCTCGGTGCGTGAGAACGGGATGTACGACGACACCCGCCGGTACGTGAACTCGGTCCGGACACTGAAGTCGAGATACTGACCATGCTGTGCCGCGTGATGGGGAACTGCGCAAAACCCCCGGGCGGTCAGCTCGGCGGAGTAAGGTTCAACGTCGTGCGTTGCGTAGAATTATTCGAATGACCAACTCTGCCGACCCCCTGATCGGGAAACTGATCGACCAGCGCTACCTGGTGGCAGAAATCATCGCACGAGGTGGGATGGCGATGGTCTATCTCGCCGAGGACACCCGTCTCGATCGCAGCGTCGCGCTCAAGGTGATGCACTCCCACCTGAGTTCGGATGGGGAGTTCGTCAGCCGGTTCCGCCGCGAGGCCAAACACGCCGCGGGGCTGTCCCATCCGCATCTCATCACTGTGTACGACCAGGGCCAGGACGGCGACATCGTCTATCTGGCGATGGAGTACCTGCCGAGCATCACTCTGCGGGACAGGCTGCGCTCCGGTGGCGCGCTTACCCCGCGGGACGCGATCACCGTACTGGACGGAATGCTCCAGGGGCTTGCTGCCGCGCACAACGCCTACGTGATCCACCGCGACGTCAAGCCGGAAAACGTACTGCTCGGCCACAACGGTCAGGTCAAACTCAGTGACTTCGGCCTGGCCCGAGCGGTCAGCACCTCGACGACAACGAACACGCTGATCGGCACCGTCGGCTACGTCTCCCCTGAACTCGTCACCCGCGGCGCGACGGACGCGCGCAGCGATATTTACGCCGTCGGCATCATGTTCTACGAACTGCTGACCGGTGAGCAGCCCTATCGCGATACGATGCCGATTCAGGTTGCTTACCGCCACGTCCACGATGACGTGCCGGCGCCGTCCAAGCTGGTTCCGGGTCTGGCGCGGGACCTCGACGAGCTCGTGCTCTGGGCGACCGCCCGGGATCCGGAGAACCGGCCGGTCGATGCTGAGGCGCTGCTCGGCGAGCTGAGGCAGGTCCGGTCGACGCTGAGCGACGCCGAACTGGACTTCGACCCGACCGGAAGCCGGTCCCTTGAGCTCGCGCCGACCCAGGCGGTGCAACGTCCGGCAAGGCGTGAGAGGACGGCATCTGCTGCCCATCCCGGCCCGGACGACGCGCGGAACATACCCCTGACCGCGACGGCAACGATCGGGACTTCGAAAGCGGCCGGCAGGAAGTCCCGGAAAAAGATCGTCGCGCTTGCCGCCCTGCTGGTCGTTCTGCTGCTTGGCGGAACAACCGGCTGGTACTTCATGGCCGGTCCGGGCGCTACCGTCGCGGTCCCGGCAAACCTGATCAGTGAAACCGCCGACGACGCCGAGACCACGCTCAGCGCGACCGGGCTGGAAGCCCAGACCCGCGAAGTTTATGACGACGACATCCGGAAGGGAATAGTCGTAGACACGTCGCCGGAGGAAGGCAGCAGGGTGCCGAAAGACGGCTCGGTGACCCTGATGGTGTCAAAGGGCCCGGAGCTTTTCGCAATGCCGGACGTCACCGGGAAGTCGTTGGATGACGCGAAGGACGACATCGCCGGCGCGAACCTGGCGGTAGGAAAAACCAGCGAGACATACAGCGAAAAGGTCGAAGCCGGCCTAGTGATCAAGCAGTCGGTCAAGGAGGGCAGCGAGGAACGACGAGGCACCAAGGTCGACCTTGAGGTTTCCAAGGGGCGCGAGCCGATCGCCGTCCCGGACCTTGCCGGCAAGTCACGCCAGGAGGCGGAGCAGGCGATCGACGACGCCGGACTCAAGCCGAAGGTGACCGAGGAATTCAGCGATAGTGTCGCAAAAGGCACAGTGATCAGCCAGGAACCTGCCGCCACTTCCACCCTGTACCGGGGTGACACGGTGAACATCGCGGTCTCCAAGGGTCCGGAGATGATCGATGTGCCCGATGTCGTCGGCCAGCAGGAAGACCAAGCCAGGAAAACTCTTGAGGAGGCCGGCTTCAAGGTCAAGGTTGAGAAGATCCTCGAAGGCTACTTCAAGACTGTGCGCAGTCAGGATCCGGCCGGCGGCGGGAAGGCCAAGTCGGGAAGCACCGTGACAATCACGGTTGTATAGCGGGCTATTTCCTGAGCAGTCCGCTCAGCACCTCGGCGGCGCGTTCGGCTCCGGCATCGTCAACATCGAGATGGGTGACGAGTCTCGCCGTGACCGGAGACAGCACCGAGAGCAGGACGCCGCGTTCGGCCGCCTGACCGGCGAAGGTCGCCGCATCGATTTCCAGCGTGGACAAGTCGAGCACGATGATGTTCGTCTGCACAGCAGCGGGGTCGACGATTTCCGGCCGGACTGCGGCGAGGGCCGATGCCAGTTCCGCCGCCCGCTTGTGGTCGTCAGCTAGCCGGGCAACATTGTTGTCCAGTGCCCATAGCCCCGCCGCGGCCAGAATCCCGGCTTGCCGCATCCCCGCGCCGTAGCGCTTTCGCAGCACCCTGGCATGGGCGATCCGGGGGTGCGAACCAACCAGAACCGAGCCGACCGGAGCCCCGAGCCCCTTCGACAGGCAGAGCGAGACGCTGTCGGCCAGCCTCCCGTACGTGTCCATACCGATCCCAGTGGCGACGTGCGCGTTAGCGAGCCGCGCGCCATCCAGGTGCACGAACACGCCCGCCGCGCTGGTACCCGCCCGCAGCCGCTCGAGCTCGGCGAGGTCGGCAATCCGGCCGCCGGAGAAGTTATGCGTGTTCTCGACGGCGACCGCCGCGGTGGAGACCTGGTAGTCCCCACCGTCCGGCACCATCATCCGCAGCGGATCGGCAGCGCGGAACGTGCCGTCCGGACTGACCCAGGTCCGCGTGGTCACCCCGCCAAGGACGGCATGGCCACCGAGTTCCGCCCGCAGGATGTGGGCCAGGGAATCGGCAAGAATCTCATCCCCTGGTTCGACCAGGGTGCGGACGCCGAGCAGGTTCGCCAGGCTTCCGGTCGGCGTGAACAGACCGGCATCGTGGCCGAGCATAGCGGCGACGCGGGATTCCAGCGCGTTGACCGTTGGATCCTCGCCGTAGACATCGTCGCCGACCTCGGCTTCGGCCATCGCCGACCGCATCGCGGCACTCGGACGGGTAACCGTGTCGGAGCGAAGATCAACCGTCATCGCTGCTTGAGCAACTCCGCGACCTGGAAGGCCAGCTCAAGCGACTGTTCGTGGTTGAGCCTCGGGTCGACCAGCGACTCGTAGCGGATCGCGAGTCCCTCGTCGTCGATCTCGGCAGCGCCGCCGAGCACCTCGGTGACGTCGTCGCCGGTGAGCTCGACATGCAGGCCGCCGGGTACTGTACCGACCTCGTAATGCGATTCGAAGAAGCCGGTCACTTCGTTCATCACATCGTCGAAGCGCCGGGTCTTGTATCCGGTCTGCGAGGTGATGGTGTTGCCGTGCATCGGGTCGCAGACCCAGAGGGCGTTCGGCGCCTCGGCGCTTATCTTACGCAACAGATCGGGCAGCTTGTCCCGGATGACGCCGGCACCCATCCGGGTGACGAATGTCAGCCGGCCGGGCTCGTTGTCCGGGTCGAGCTTGGCCGCCAGAGCCAGTGCGTCCTCCGCAGTGGTGCTGGGTCCGAGCTTGACGCCGATCGGGTTCCTGACCCGGGAAAGGAAATCGACGTGGGCGCCGTCGATGTCCCTGGTCCGCTCACCGATCCAGAGGAAGTGCGCTGAGACGTCGTATGGATCGCCGGTGCGGGAGTCGATCCGGGTCAATGCGCGCTCGTAATCGAGCAGCAGCGCCTCATGGCTGGAGAAGAATTCGACCGACCGCAGTGCGTCGAAGTCGGCGCCGCAGGCGTTCATGAACCTGATCGCCCGGTCGATCTCGGCTGCCAGCGCCTCGTAGCGGTGGTAGTTGGCGTTATTCGCCAGGAAGCCGCGGTTCCATTCGTGCACCAACCGCAGATCGGCGAACCCGCCGGTTGTGAACGCCCGGATCAGGTTAAGCGTCGCGGCGGCGACGTGGTAACCGCGCAACAGGCGCTGCGGATCGTGGCGACGCGATGCCTCGCTGAAGTCGTGGCCGTTGACGATGTCGCCCCGGTAGGCGGGTAGCGCGACGTCATCGCGGGTTTCGGTGTCGGAAGAGCGGGGCTTGGCGAACTGGCCCGCCATCCGGCCCACCTTGACCACGGGCAGCGAACCGCCGTAGGTGAGGACGGCCGACATCTGCAGCACTGTGCGCACCCGGTTGCGGATCTTGTCCGCGGTCGCGTCGGCGAACACCTCGGCACAGTCGCCGCCCTGTAACAGGAATGCCTCGCCACGGGAGGCTGCGGCAAGCTTGGCCTTCAGCACGTCCGCTTCGCCGGCAAAGATCAGTGGCGGGAGTGCCGCGAGCTCGGCGGTCGCCTTTTCCAGCGCATCCTGATCCAGATATGTCGGCTGCTGGAGCGGGTTGAGGTCACGCCAGGCGTCGAGTCCTGCAATAACCGCGGGGTCGCCCGACATATGGCCGGAGGTGCTGAAATGCGCTTCGGTGCTAAGAGTCACAAACTAAGAGTAGTCAATCATCCGGAGACTCAAAATCGTCGGCCGAAACGTGGTCAAGGAAGTCGCGGAACTTCGAAACCTCATCCTCGTCCTCCTCGGGCATTTCGATGCCGCCAGCCTCGAGGACCTCGTCCGAGCCGTACACGGTGCAGCCCGCCCGCAGCGCCAGCGCGATCGCGTCCGAGGTGCGGGAGCTGACGGTGTGATCGCCGCTGAAGACGAGTTCCGCGAAGTAGACCTTGTCCTGCATCGAGACCACGCGCACAGACTCGAGCTGGGCGCCGAGTTCCTCGGCAACATTCAGTAACAGATCGTGGGTCAGCGGCCGTGGCGGCGTCAATCCTTGTTGCGCCAGGGCAATCGCATTGGCTTCGGGAGCGCCGATCCAGACCGGCAGGTATCGAGGCGTGCCCTTTGCGCGCAACAACAGCACGGGCTGATTTGCGGGCATTTCGATTCTTACGCCGACAACCTCTAGTTCCTGCATACCTCTAACCGTACCCCGCCGGCTACGTCAGCTTAAGACCTCAGCAGACGATCGAGACGGGCGTTGAGCAGCACGCCGTGCAGCTGGGCGCACGCGGCCGCGATCTCGCTGCTCCGGGATCCGGCTTCGGCCTGCGCCGCTGCTGTCTTCCGGGCCAGCAGCGAGCCGACGGCACCCTCGATCAGACCGGCATCGGTCTCGGCAACCGTCTTGAATCGCTTCAGATGGCGCGGCTCAATCCCGTGCCCGGCGAGCACGCGCGCGGTGCCGGCGATGACGACGTCGTCCTCGTCGTACTGTTCCTTGGAGCTGTCGACGAGCGAGAACTCGCCGAGCTCGGTGAGGAATCGTGCGCTGATCTGCGCCGCCTGACATAGCTCATTGCGGCTGAGTCGAAGCCGCTTGGCGGCAAGCATCGCCCGGCCCGCAGGATGTTCCGTCTCAAGCGAAAACTGCGGGACCCGCGGTGGCTGGTTGCTGGGCAGCTCCACCTCCAGGCCACGGTCGAGGTCATCGAGGTAGGACCGGATCGCGTCAAGCGGAAGATGCCGGGTCTGCTGCAACCTGCAGATCAGCCGGATCCGCTCGACATCGGCGGCGAAGTACTGCCGGTAGCCGGACGCCGTCCTCCTCGGTTGGATCAGGCCCTGACTTTCCCAGAAACGGACCTTCGAACTGGTGATGCCGTCGAACTCGTCCGCCAGGGCAGCCAGGACGCCGCCGATGGTTAATGCCGGCACAGCTACCCTGCCAGGCCGGGCTAGGAACGCGGGCTGGTGTGGTAGATCATCCGGAACTTGCCGATCTGCACTTCGTCGCCGGCCTTCAGCTGATGCACGTCGACCCGCTCCTTGCCGACGTAGGTGCCGTTCAGCGAGCCGGTGTCGCGTAGCTGGTAGCCATCGGCGGTGCGGATGAACTGGGCGTGCTTGCGGGAGACGGTGACGTCATCCAGAAATATGTCGGCTCCGGTGCTGCGACCGACGCTGACGGTGTCCTGGTCGAGCAGGATACGCGATCCCTGGTCGGGACCGCTGACCACGAACAGCAGGGCAGAGCCAGCCGGCAGCGACTCGAAGGTTGCGGCATCTTCGGGTGTCAGGATCTCGCCGGTGCGCGGATCGGTGATGTCCGCTGGCGACGTCGGGGCTCCCAGAGTGGACGAAACGCCGTTCCGGTCGTCAGCAGGGCGCTCGTCCGTGTGCTCTTCCTGGCCCTGCCCGGCATCCACTCTCGGCTGCGACGTCGTGTAGTCGGAGGATTCGTCGGAATGATTCTCGTGACTCATGATGTGTTCCTTCGCCTCAGACGAGCTGCCGGTAGTCGGCTGCCGACAGCAGTGATGCAGACGTCGATATGTCGTCGACATCGATTTCGAAAAGCCAGCCCTGTCCGTATGGATCACTGTTAATCAGTTCGGGGGTCGCTTCCAGCGTTTCATTGATCGCCGAAACAGTGCCCGAGAGCGGCGCGAAGATATCGCTCACGCTCTTGGTCGATTCCACTTCGCCGCAGGTGGACCCGCCGGCGATCTGGTCCCCAACGGCCGGAAGGTCGACAAAAACCACGTCGCCAAGGGCGTCCTGGGCAAATGCGGTGATCCCGACCCGCACTACCGATTCGGAGTCGGTTCCTGCCACCCATTCGTGTTCGGCCGTGTACTGAAGACCTTCCGGGTACTGCAATTCGGCCATTGGGCTTCTCCTTTTCGAACAAGTGGTTTACCTACGGTAACGGTCCCCGCCGTTATTGGGGTAATTATTCGTCGAAAAGTTAACAATCCCATTACGGCGTTGCGGTGTCCAGATCATCCTGAAGCAATCACGGCGGATACGTCAACAGATTCCTGGGCTTTAATCGCGAGGCTGCCGCCACGCTGATTCACGGCATCCTCGACGCCTCCCGGAATCCGTAGTGCGGTCGAAATCGTGTCAGGATCACCGATCACCGCGATCGTGTACGGCCGGGTCAGGTTGGCATTTCCGATCGCGACGCCGCCGTCCTCAGCGGGCAGAAACGCGGTGTTGGCAACCACGCGGGAGCCGTTGACCTGAATCGCCTCGGCACCGGCGTCGCGCAGCTCCTGGATCAGGTTGACGAAGTCGCCGGCCGTGACAGCGGCATCCGGGTCGGTGATGGTCAGGATTACTCCAGGCCCGGTGGCTGGCGCCGTTCCGGCCAGGATGGCGAGAGTGTCGGCCCGTTCTTTGGCTTGTTCCTCCGCCAGAGCCTGCTGGTTCGAGCCGGATTCCAGTTCACGCCGGGTTTGTTCGAGCTCTTCCATTTCGGCCTGCAGCCGGTCATTTCGTTCCGTCACATCGTCGAGGACCCGGACCAGATCGGATTCCGACAGCGAACTCAAACCGCTTTCATCGGTCTGTTTAACCTGGGCAACTACCCCGAATCCCAAAATCGCAAGCAGAATCGCGGCCAGAATTTGGGAGCGTACGGTCTTCATCGAGGCGGCATAGCGCAGTCGCTGCCAGGGTGACCTGCCGTCGCGGGTCCTCGGCGGCCCGTCATTGCCGGCTCCCCTGCTCGGCAGCGTCTCCGACCCGGCGGCCTCGGTTTCTGGCCGCTCCCGCTCGACTGCGGCATCCTGCGCGCTGGCGAAATCGCGTTCCGGCTGGGCCGGATCGTCGTCACGCTGGGCCGGATTGTCGGCGTGCTGGGCCGGATCGTCGTCACGCTGGGCCGGATTGTCGGCGTGCTTCGCACTCATGCCTTGAACAGCTGTCTGCGGATGGCCGCGGCGTTAGTGAAGATTCGAATGCCGAGGACGACGACAACGCCGGTGGACAGCTGGGAACCGACCCCGAGCTGATCGCCAAGGAAGACAATCAGGGCGGCGACGACAACATTCGAAAGGAATGAGACTGTGAAGACCCGGTCATTGAAAGTGCCGGCCAGAACAGCGCGCAATGCGCCGGCGAGCGCATCGAGTGCGGCGACGACGGCGATCGGCAGGTACGGCTGAATAATCGCCGGCACGGCCGGATCGAGCCAGAGTCCGAGCACAACTCCGACGACGAGCCCAAGAATGGCTATCACAAACTCCCCTTAAGATTTTTGGGCCTTGCGGAATCCAAACGGAGCGTGCCGGAGGCCGGCAGGGTGAGATCGTCCTGAGGCGCGATCTCGACCCGGATTCCATAATTAGATTTGAGACTCTGCAGGTAACTCGCCGCCGGTAACCGGGCGAATGACGATTGAAGTTTTACCGGGTCGCCGATAGCTGAAATGACATAGGGCGGTCTCAGCGGCGTGTAGTCGACCAGAATCGCCTCACCGGCATTGCGGATCGAGGTCAGGCCGGTCAATCGCTGGCCGTTGATCGAAATACCTTGGGCGCCGGCTGCCCAGAGTCCATTCACGGCGGTTTGCAGGTCGCTGTCCCGGACGGTGTTCACGGCACTGGAGCCTTCGCGAGGTCCACTGCCATCGAATGACGATCCACGTGCGTCGTCAATAGTGATGGTGACGCCGGCGCCCTTGACTTCGGTAGCGCCAGACAGCTCCTCGAGCCTGCGGGTTCGCTCCAGGAGCTCATCGTCACCGGCGGCGAGTGCCTTGTCCTGAATGCCCTGTATCTCGCTGGAAAGCTGTGCGTTGGACCTGCCGAGTTCGGCGGCGGACTCCGTGCGGTTGTCGATCTCGGTCAGCAGGTAGTCGCGGGCACGGTCACCCTCGGGGGTCGGCGTGCGCAGCTGGATGGTGGCGATGGAGATCGCGAAGCCGAGAACGAGCGCGATCACCACGGTGAACAGCGCCCGGGACGGCGACAGCTTGCGACGCGGCTCTCCGGCAACTCGGTCGTAATCCGGCTCAGGGGTGTCCTCCCACAGCGACTGGAGCAGGCTCATCGTGTAACTGTTCCGGGTCGGCGCCCGGCCACCGGAGTCATCGGAACGATGGGAGGCGGACGCGGCGGGAGAAGGCTTCTCGGCGGGAGCGCCGCTCGCGACCGCCTCGGAGGCGCCGCTCACGACCGCTTCGGGAGCACCGGCGTGCCGGCCATGCCTGGGACTCGAACTCACGTCATTCCTCCCTTCCCTGCAGCTCTCTCTGTGGTTGTCACTGCTACCGATCGCGACGTTTGCCGGTACAAGCCTATTGCTTCCCATGGTGACGCACCGTCGGACGCCTGACCTTCTCTGCAGACTATTCCCGCACGACCTCAAAGCCGGCGCCCAGCACGGCGAAACAATCCATCACCATGGACATATCCACTGAGGGTTTGCCGTTCTCAAAGTTGACCAGCCATCGTTTAGACACCCCTGCGCGCTCGGCCAGCACGGCTTGCGACCAACCAGCATCTTCACGCAGCCGCCGCAAGAGCATCCCTGCATCACGAGGTGTCCTGAACATACTTTCTCCGCCCGGCCGTGAGAGTGCACGTACATGCACTATATCCAAAGTGCACGAACGTGCACCGCCCGGAGACAAATATCAGCGGAAGGTGCGTGAAATCCCTCCGACCGTAGCGAACAGCCGCTGGCGCATGACAAACCGGTACAGCGGAGCCAACGGACGCTGGGCGATACCGCGCCACCCACCGGTCCGGCGCCACTGAAAGCTGGAGTCGATCGAGGTCCCACCTGTTGTTTCGGCCAGCGTCACCGCGAAGCGCTGTGTGATGGTCCGGCGCCCGCGGTCAGGTTGGGTGATCTCCCAGACCACTCTGTGCTGCGGTTCGATAGCGATCTGGCGAATCCGGGAGCGCCGAAAGTCCCGCCGAATCCTGACCGGCTTGCCGTCAGACCGCCGGGTGGCAACCCATAGGTCCCAGCTCTCCGCGTCCACGCGCTCGACCCGGCCGACGCAACTGTCCCACTCTGGTCGTCGCGATACGTCAGCCAGCAGCGCCCAGACTTGGGCCAACGACGCGGGGATAAACCCGGTATTGCTGACCGAACACCACCCCGAGTTGCCTGGGTCAGCCACGCGGTCGGTGTCCGGCGTCGCCCGAGCCTCGCCTACCGCGCGGCGGACCTCGTTGGGATCGAGCCGGAGGCGCTTGAGCACCGCCGAGATAAACCCTGACGGCTCATCGATCAATGCGACAAGCAGGTCCAGGTCGTCGCTGTAGTCCGAGGAATCGCGCATCACCGCAAGTCCGCGCGGCGACCAGTCGATGTTCCCGATCGACGGGTCGGCAATTGGGACTGGTTCCATTTCGGGGACCGAGATACCCAAACTGGCCACCTGTTCGGCATGCAGGGCCTGTACTGCCGTCCGCGCCTCGTCAAGACTCACGTCTTGTCCGCGCAGGATATGCCCCGCTCGTCCGCCAGTGACTAACAGGGCGAGGAATACGTGGTCGATATCGATCTGCGGCTGTCCCCAGCGCGACGCTTCCTCGTTCGCGGCGATCGACACCTGCTGGCTCAGTTCGAATGCCCTGGATAGCTTACTCATGACCGGTTCCTCCTCGGCACAACGATGGATGGGTCGATCCGCTTGGCGTACTTCTTGTGGACCGCCTGACGAGACACCCCAAGCGCTTCGGCGACCTCGAGCCAGCTCATACCCGCTCGCAGCGCGGCCTCGACCTGCCGGAACTCCAAAGACTCGGCCAGCATCCGCAATGATGACACCGCCCTCAGACCCGCCCGGGGGTCGGACGTGTCGGATGCTGCGACAGCGACCTCCTGCGACTCCATGCTTAGCAACCTACATTGCCAATGATCAAATAGCAACCTGGGTTGCTTATTTGCGCAGATTGCGGGCTCTTCACAAAGTGGGGTGTAGTTCGGGCCCGAAATGCCGGGGCGCCCGTCCGGGATCGGCGCCTGCTCGATGCTTGCGGCGGTGCGTGATGCCAGATGGGACGTCGGCGATGATGTAAGCATGGAGTATGTGTCCAGGGTGCCCGGTCCGCCGCTCGACGGGCTGATCGACGACCTCTACTACCTGGAGGGCGCCCCGCCGTACTCCCGGTTGATACTGCCGGCAGCCCCCGCGCCTTTGCTCATCGTCAACCTCGGGGCGCCGTTTCTCATCCGCGCAGGCACCGACGTAGAACCCGTGGAATACACCGACGGCTGCGCGGTCACCACGCCCACCCGTGCGTGGGAGTTCGGCTACCCAACCCCGACCCGGTCCGTTGGCGTCCACTTCAAGCCGTGGGGGCTGGCACCGTTCCTTCCGCTGTCTGCTGCCGAGTTGTGCGATCGACCGGCGACTGTGGAGCAGATCTGGGGCCGGCCCGCTATCGCTGAGTTGCGCCGTCGACTGACCTTGGCGGACGCACCGCACGAAATGCTGATGGTGCTCGAGGAGGAACTGGTGCGACGGCTGCGCGCGATCGACGGCCTGGACATCGTCCGCCACATGAGCAGCGCCATCGCGGCAACCGGCGGAGCGGTGCCGATCAGCGAACTCGGCATGGCAGCCCGCGTCAGCAGCACCTACTTGGCGAAGCGGTTCAAGGAGGTCATCGGCGTCACGCCAAAGCGGCTGGCACGCAGCTACCGTTTCACCTCCACCGTGTTAGCGATCGACGTCGCTGCACTGATCGACTGGGGCGACGTTGCCGCCCGCGCGGGCTACTTCGACCAGGCCCACTTCGTCCACGAGTTCCGGGAGTACACCGGGCTCACTCCGACCCGATATGTCGAAGTCCGGCAACGCTTCCTACGCGAGCATCCAGACCACGCACTGGAGGGCTGGCCGCTGCCGGCCGATTGATTTCTTACAAGAGCGACCTCTCACGGCACACGAGACTTGGGACTCTACACAGAGGAGGAACCAATGGGGAAAGTAGTCATGAATGCGTCGGTCTCGGTGGATGGCTTCATCGCGGCTGAGAACGACGATCCCGGTCCGCTGTTCGAATGGCTGGTCAGCGGTGACGTGCCGCTGGACGACAGCGGCGTACTGAACGTGTCGCAAGCGTCCTACGACCACATCCGGCCCTACTGGGACCAGATCGGGGTGACGATCGCCGGACGCCACGTCTTCGACATGACGGACGGTTGGGACGGCACGCCGCCGAGCGGTGTCGACCACGTGGTCGTCGTGACGCACCGGCCGCCGCCCGAGGGCTGGGACCCCAACGCGCCGTTTCACTTCGTCCACGACATCGAGGCGGCCGTGACCAAGGCGAAGGAGCTCGCGGGTGACCGCGCTGTGGAGGTCGCTGCTGGCGACGTCGGCGGCCAGGTGCTCGCCGCAGGTTTGGTCGACGAGGTACGCATGGACGTCGCACCCGTCGTGCTCGGGTGCGGCAAGCGCTACTTCGGCTCCGTCGACTCGCAGCACCTGCTGGAAGACCCAGACGTAGTTGTTCAGGGCAACCGGGTGCTTCACCTGCGCTATCGGGTGCGCCGTTGACCGATCTGAGTGGGTACGCGAAGAAGTCGACTGCGACGGTGACACGAGATGGGGCCTCCGGCTGCGTTTGTGCATCGCTATCCCGGGATGGAAGTCGAGGTCTCCAGATCGGCGGACCTCGACTTGTCTGACGCTACGTTCGCCAGCCCTGACCTGACCAGGTTCTGCCGGCTCGATGGGCTCGGCCTGGCCGTCACCGGCCAACGACTCAGGCCCGACCGTGCGGTGCTGGCATGCCGGGTCGTCGAGCCGGACCAGTGGTGCCGCCGCTGTGGTCGCGAAGGCGTACCGCGCGACACCGTGACCCGGGAGCGTCGCGGGCTGCGGTGGGCACTCGAGGCGATCGTGTGCCAGCACCTGACCGTGGCCCGGGTCGCCGAGGAGGCTTCAGGCCGCAACTACACCCCACTTTGTGAAGAGCTAGATTGCGTCGCACTCGCGTCACGGGCGCCATTGCGGGCTTCTCAGTCGGCGGCTCACCCACACTCTCAGCGACTCCACTTCTGAAAAGCATCAGGCCAGCGAGCAGCGTTCGGTGCGAACCGAAGGCGTCCGGTACAAACCCGTGGCGGCCGTGTCGACATCCTCTTCATAAAAGAACGGAATAGCGTAGATTTGCTTCCATGTCTGATACTGATCTGGAGGCCCGACTCTCGGCGCTTGAGGAAGCAGTAGCCCGTTTGAGCGCTCAGGAGGCCGTCGGTCAGGCGACGCTCCCCCAGCCGACGCAAGGCGAACTGTTCTGGGCTTTGGACGGACTGGAGGCCCGAGCGCCTAAGGGAGCCGTGTTGTACACGGGTAGCGTGACGACGCCGGCCGGAAGTGTCGTGCGCTGGCAGTACGCACAGACCGCACCGGACTTGCTCGCCGACGATTGGTCCGAGCAGGCCGGTCGGCTGGCAGCTTTGGGTAACCCGGTTCGATTACGGATTCTGCACGCCGTCATGCACGGCGCCAACAGCGCCGCCCGGATCGCCGAAGAAGTCGAAGTGGGAACGAGCGGACAGGTTTATCACCATCTCAAAGAGCTGACAGCAGCTGGATGGCTATCCTCTCCGAAACGGGGGCATTTCGAGGTCCCTGCCTCTCGTGTGGTGCCGTTGCTGGCGGTTCTGCTTGCCGCCGGAACCCCGTCGGCATGACCGCGTTGATCTCAGCGAGCGGCCTGGGTGTCTCCATCGACGGACATGTGCTTCTTGCGCCGGTGAGCTTCGATATCGATGCCGGACAGGTGCTCGCGGTGACTGGTTCGAATGGCGCAGGGAAGACCACGCTGTTACGGGTGCTGACCGGGCTCAGCCGGCCGTCTGAGGGCACGGTTACCGTGGCCGGCAACGCACCGAACGAGCGGATCCCCGAGTTTCGTGGCCGCCTGGCCGCACTCCTTGGCCTGCCTGCTTTCGCGCGAAACCTGACATTGCGCGAACACATGCTACTTGTGGCAGCGTCCTGGGGACAGAATTTCGATGTCGCTGACGAGCGCGTAGACGGCCTCCTACACGATTTCGGAATCGCCCGGCTCGGCGCCCGGTTCCCGCACGAGCTCTCGTCGGGTCAAACTCAGTTGTTTGCCTTGGCCCTGACACTCTCGCGGTCATTCGAGGTACTCCTGCTCGATGAGCCGGAACAGCGTCTGGACAGCGAGAGACTGAACATGGTCAGTGATCTGTTGCGCGGCCTGGCCGACAATGGCACCACCATTGTGATGGCAAGTCATAACCAGCAGCTGGTGGACGCGGTCAGTGACCAGGTGCTGTCCATCACAGAAGGCGTATATGGCAACCGCGGCTGACCGTCTTGCCGCCGTCCGTCACGGTTACCGCCACCGGAAGGACGCAAGGAGGATCGCAGACCTCGGCTTTGCGTCATACGCGGTAGGGATAATTGTGCTGGTCGTCGGGATTCCCCTGATCCGCGCGATCATCATCCTCCTGACCGAACCGCCGGTCCTGTCCCTTCTGCAGTCACCTGCTTCGAGTTCCGCGGTCAGTGTCGTGGTCGGCCTGATCCTTGCCGGCTTCGCCAGCCTCGGGCAGCTACGCGGACCGGTATCGCTGTCGCCATTCTTCGTCACCCTGTTGGCGAGCACCGACCTCGCAAGAAGCCGAACACTTCTGCGACCGTTCACGATCTCGACCTCCATTGTCGTGACTGTATTTATGGCTTTTGGCGTACTGGTGAGCTGCGTCCTGGTTTCTGCCGGAGCGGCGTCACCGCTGGATGCAGTGGGGTTCGTGATTGGGTGCGCGAGCGTTGCCTTCATTGCTTGCGCGGTTTGGCTCGCTGGACAACGCACATCCCGGCGTCCCTGGATTCTGCCGTCAAGCATTATTGGCGCAACCCTGCTGACGGTGGTTATTGAACCGCTTCGAGTCATCCTGCCCTGGGGATGGGATGGCATACTCTGGCCGGGGACTTCTGCTTCTGGAACGTGGGCGGCGCTACTTCTCGTGCTCGCCGCAGCCGCTTCGCTGTTCTGGGTGCCGCGCCTACTGAACCTCCTTGACAGCTCGGCGCTGCTCGAGCAGGCAACGAGATGGCGATCGGCAGGAATCTCGGCCATGAGCGGCGATTTCGCCGCCGCCCTCGGCGGTTTCCGGGCGAGACCAGCGCTCGGACGTAGCTGGACCGCCGTGACGGGCAGCAACGTGTTGACCAGGTTTCTGCTCCGAGACCTTATCGGCACGCTACGCACACCCGGCAGATTCGTCATCGGAACATTGGTCCTGATCGTCGCCTGCTCGGTCTGCCACCTTGGCTCGGCTGTGGCCGGCATCCCCTCGTGGTTGCTGGCCGGGATCGGTTCCGCAGCTGGCTATCTCGCTCTTGGTGTCTTCAGCGACGGGTTCCGACATGCAGCCGAAGCAACCGGAAAACCGGCTCTCTACGGGTACGGCACTTCGCTGCTGTATTCACTGCATGCAGTTCTTCCCGCAACTTTCGCGCTGGTCGCGGTGATCGCCGGCGCCGCTGCCCTGTTCCTGTTGAACGTGCCGCCCGGCCACCCTAGTGCTGTGTTGGCGGTAGCGGTTGTGCTGGTGATACTTCGCGCTTATGACAGCGCCAAAGGCCCGCTTCCACCAATCCTGATGACTCCCATTCCCAGCTCCGCAGGAGACCTCTCCGGGTTGGTAATTCTCGCTTGGCAAACTGATGCGCTGCTTAGCGCGACGATCGCGGGAGCGGCAATCGTGTCGCTGACAACATCAGGAAATCTGTTCAGCGCCTTCGCAACAGCGATGGGAGTTGTGGCCGGACTCCTGTTCCTGCTGAGGCGCCGACTACGCAGATTGTAGGGTCCGCTCCCCCGCTCGTCATCCAGCGCGCCGGCCGTACCGTGGCCAACCTTGTCGATCCGCCGCAGGCGCGACGCGACCGACGGGTCATGGCGAGCCCATTCGCGGACCGCGAGTTCAAGCCGGTGCACATCCTCCGAGGCAAAAAGATCGCCTGCGCGGCGAACTCTTTCAACAGGATCGTCGTACGCCTCGACCTTCGCGAGACGATCCGTGCCGACGGCCGTTGGCCGCGGGCCTACCCCTCGATCGCCGGGGCGTGCGTCGAAAGCAGGTCGTCGTAGGTTTCCCGCCGGACGACCAGTCGCGCCTCGCCATTGCGGACGAAGACGATTGCCGGCTTCAACGCGCCGTTGTAGTTGTTCGCGAGCGTGTACCCGTATGCTCCCGTGGTCGCCAGCACCGCTAGATCGCCCACCCGGGCGGCGGGAAGCGGCGCCTGATCCACGAGCAGGTCGCCGGACTCGCACTGCCGCCCCACCAGCTGGGCGGTCTCCGTCCACGGATCGAGCACGCGATTGCCGAGCACGGCTTCGAAGCGCTGACCGGTCAGAGCCGCGTCCAGCTGGTCGGCCAGCCCGCCGTTGACGGCCACGAATACCCGCCCGGTCCGCTTCACCGTCGTCACCTCGTAGAGAGTCACGCCCGCTCGGGCCACGATCGACCGACCCGGTTCGATCAGCAGCCGCGCACCCTCGGGCAGGTGTGCCTTGGCGGCGGTGACGATTGCGTCCAGGTACTCATCCACGCCCGGCGCCACCTCGTCGTAGGTGTACTTCACGCCGAGGCCGCCGCCCACGTCATAGCTGGAGAAGCTGCCGGCCGATGAGATCTTTGCAACCGCCTCGGCGAACTGCGCCGTGTCCAGAATCTGCGAGCCGATGTGCAGGTGGACGCCCTCGAACTCCATCAGCGGGTGCGCTCGCATTCGCTCGATCGCCCGCCGGGCCTGGTCCATCGGCAGGCCGAACTTGGAGTCGAGGCCGCCGGTTGCCTGCGAGGCATGAGTCTTCGCCTCGACGCCCGGGATTACCCGCAGCAGGAGCTTCTGCGGACGCTCAAGCAAGCGCTCGAGCCGATCCAGCTCGTCCTCGTTGTCGACGATGATCGTGTCGACTCCGGCCGCAAGCGCCATCGACAGCTCCGCGTCCGACTTGGCATTTCCGTGGAAGTGCAGCCTGGCCGGATCCACGCCGGCGGCAAGCGCCAGCCGCAGCTCACCGCCACCGGCGATGTCGACGGACAGCCCTTCCTCCTGAGCCAGGCGGTACATGCCGACCGCGGGGAACGACTTCGATGCGAACAGCACCTCGGAGTTCGGCCAGCGTTCACGCAGGCCGTCTACGAAGCGACGGATCTGGCGGCGCAGCCCCGTCTCGTCATAGACGTAGAGCGGGGTGCCGAAGCGTTGCGCCAGCTCGGTCACCGGAGCCCCGCCGATCTGGAGCACACCGTCCGGGCCGACGCTTGATTCCTCCGGCAGGATCGACCACAGCTCGCCGAGACGGGTGCCCTCCGGATTGGGCCGCGCGTCATCGACCGTTGTGCCGGCGTGTTCGTCACTCATCGTGCTCAATATTTCTCTCCATATTCTCGGGCGAAATCACCTTCTCGGACGAAATCACCAACACCCCGCTCGAGCGCACTCGCCCTAATCCCGGTCCAGCCGAGACAGCCTACAGCCGGGGCCCCGTCAAGGGTTCGACTTGTGCCGCGTAGGCCTCGCTGGCCCGTCGCGGCACGAGCACCACCGGTACCGGCGAGTTGCGGACAATCTTCGCCGCGTGCGAGCCGAGCGACACCCGTGCGAGCGGACCGAGGCTGCTCGACCCGACGAGCAACACCTCGGCAGGCTTCCAGTCGACGCTGCGCATTGCGGCACCCCAATCCTTCCCTGCCCCGACCGCCACCTCGACCGAGGTTGGCTGTACCGTGAACTGCGCGATGTCGCCGAGAAGTTCATCGGTGTGCATGCGGATCACGGCGCCCCACTCTGCGATCACGTCGGACTCGGCGTTCAACCCAACTCGGGCGGTCGCGTCGGAGCGCGGCCGGGGTGCGAACGAGGCGATCCGGATGCCGGCACGCGCATGTGCGGCGATCGCGGCCGCTCCGAGCATCAGCTCGGCCGAGGTCTCGGACCCGTTGTACGCGGCGGTCACCCTTTCCAGCCGCGCCCCATCGGGAACATCGAAGCCGTGCGGCGCGAGCGCGACCGGGAGGCCGGCACTCTGCAGCAGCCCGGTGGACACCGATCCGAGAGTGATCCGCCCATCGCCACCCCCGGGGGCGGATCCCACCACCAGGCGCATCGCATCTAGCTCGCGGCACACCTCGAGCAGCCCGCGGCGGGCGGAGGAGGCGCCACGCACCAGGTAGCTCGAGTTCAGATCGTCCGGAACCAGCGCCTTGGCTTCGTCAAGTGCGGCCTGCGCTTTCCCGACGAGGAATGCCTGGTACTCGGCATCCACCTTGCTGTCGACCGGCGGCCACGCGGCGGAGTTGACGGAGACGAGCACCAGATCCTGCTCGTACGACCGGGCCAGCAGCACGCCGAGCCGCACCGCCGAGCGGGAGCAGTGCCCGGGTGCGACGCCGACGACGATGCTCATCGCGACACCTCGAGGGCCGCCTGCTGCTGCCCGAGCACCGAATTCTTGCGTCCGGTGAAGAAGTACCAGACCAGCACGAGCGCAGTCCAGATCACGAAGACGATGATCGTGATCGGACGCAGGTCCTTGATGATCCAGAGGCAGCCGATGATGGACAGGATCGGGACCACCGGATAGCCGGGAACCTTGAACTTGCGTTCCAGGTCCGGTTCGCGGCGGCGGAGCACGATCACCGCGATCGAGACCACGAGGAATGCGGCGAGGGTGCCGATGCTCGTCATCTCGGCAAGGAAGTTGATCGGGATCAGGCCAGCGAGAATCGCGACAACGATCGACACGATCACGGTGTTCGCGACCGGGGTCATGGTGCGCGGATTAACCTTCTGAAAGACCTTCGGCGCCATCCCATCGCGGGACATCGCGAACAGGATGCGGGTCTGTCCGTACAACGTGACGAGGGTGACGCTGAAGATCGAGATCACAGCACCGGCAGCGACCACGGTGCCCGGCCAGGACGCGCCGACAATGTTCTCGAGGATCGCGGACAGGCCGGCCGACTGCCCCTCGAACTCGCCGGAGGCCTGCGCACCAAGGGCGGCGATGGCGACGAGCACGTACACGCCGGTCACCGTGATGAGCGCGGCGATCAGGGCGATCGGAAGGTTGCGACGCGGGTCCTTCGCCTCGTCGCCGGCGGTCGCGACTGCGTCGAGTCCGACGAACGAGAAGAAGATGACACCGGCGCCGGTCATCACTCCGGCGAGGCCGAATGGCGCGAAGTTGGCAAAGTGATCCGCGTTCCAGCCGGTGAACCCTACCGCAGCGAAGAAGATCAGCACGACTACCTTGATGATGACCATCACAGTGTTCGTGACCGCAGAGTGGGCCGTGCCGCGAATCAGCAACAGTGCGCAGAGCGCAATCAGGATGATGGCCGGAAGGTTGATGATTCCGCCCTCTTCCGGAGCGAAGGAAAACGCATCGGGCAGCCGGAAGCCGAAAACGTTGTTGAACAGCTGATTCACGTACTGCGACCACCCGACGGCAACCGCGGCAGTGGACACTCCGTACTCGAGCAACAGGCAGGCGGCGACGCCCATCGCCGGCATCTCGCCAAGCGTGCTGTAGGCGTACGAGTAGGACGATCCCGATACCGGAACACTGCCCGCAAGCTCCGCGTAGCACAGCACCGCCAGGCCGGCGACAAGACCCGCGATCAGGAACGACCAGATCACGGCGGGACCCGCGATCGGCACTGCCTCGGAGAGGATGAAGAAGATTCCGGTGCCGATGGTGCCGCCGACTCCGATCAGTGTGAGCTGAAACAGGCCGATGCTCCGCTTCAGCTGGCTGCCGCTCTCGCCCCCGTCTCTCGGGACGGGTTTCACCCGAAAGAGCTGTTGTCGCAGTGTCGCCATGTGTGATCTCCAGACTTCGTTGTCTCACCGTCCACTGGGGCGGACGGAAATGGATCTTTTCGCTCGGGCACCCCGCTGATTTGGAAAGCGGGGAAGGGCCGCACTCCGGAATCGCTCCGCAGTGCGCGGCTATCGCGGTCGAAGCCGCGAATTCTTAACTCTCGCGCACCACCCGGAAGCGGGTGACGAGCGGATCGACAGCCCCGCGCACATAGCCGGTGGGTGACGCAGCGACCGCTTCGAGGAACGCGACCGCCTGGGCCGTGATCTCCTCGCCGGGCATGACATTGGGGATTCCGGGCGGGTAGGCGGCCAGCGCGTCAGCTGAAACCCGCCCCACGGCCTCGGCCGCGGGTACAACGTCGGTCTCGGCGAAGAAGCTGTCACGGGGCCGCATCCGCAGCAGACCGGGATCGGGCAGCGCGGGGAAGGTTTCCTCGCCGCGATGAGCCACCCGTTCCGCCTCGGCCTCCGCCGACTCGACCACCTCGACCAGTGCTCGGTACGCCCGATCGAAGTCAGGGGTTTTACCTGGGCCGACGACCGCGACGAGCGTGGTCGCCGTCGACATCTCAAAGTAGATCCCGTGCACGTCGATCAGCTGATTTCGCACCCAGTGACCGCTGACCCCGTTGGCCGACAGGTCGATCGGAACGCGCAGCAGGTCGATGCCGGCGATATCGGGATACCGGTCGAAGGTGTCGCTGACTACGCCGAAACGCGGATCCGCTCGAAGGATCTCCCGGAAGCGCTGGGTGGCCTCGATCGACTGCCCGATTGCGTCCTTGCCGGTCGCGAGCCCCTGGCGCGCAATGTCGAGCGACCCCATCAGAAGTGCGCTCGACGACGTCGAGGCGGTCATGGTGAACGCGCGCTCGACGAGCGGTTCCAGCACGTCGGCGAATGGCCCCTCGCCGAGATGCAGCATCGCCGACTGGGTCAGCGATCCGGCGAGTTTGTGGGTGCTGGAGACCACCAGGTCGGCGCCGAGACGCGCGGGCGACTCCGGCAGATCCGGATGGAAGCCGAAGTGCGGGCCCCAGGCGCCATCGACGATAAGCGGAGCGCCATGGGCGTGTGCGACCTCCGAGAGCCCGCGAATGTCGGAGACCGAGCCGAAGTAGCTCGGCGAGACGACGTAGACAGCCGAGGCCGGTTGGCCAGCCTGAGCCGCCGCGACGAGCGCTTCGTCGAGCACCTGGGGCGAGACGCCATGGGCGATCCCGTTTCGCGCATCCACCGTGGGCAGTACGAACGATGGGCTCAGCCCGGCGAGCAGCACTCCGTCGCTGAAGCTCGAGTGCGCACTGCGCTGCGACACGACGTGCTGGCCGAGGCCGCGCGCGGCGAGCGCCGCGATCCGATTGGCCTGCGATGCCCCGTTGGTCAGGAACCAGGTACGACGCGCTCCCCAGGCCTCGGCGGCCAGAGCGAGCGACTGGCTGAATGGCGAGCCTGGGCCGAGGTCGATGCCGTCCAGCAGCATCGGGATGTCGAGGTGCAAAGCCTTTTCGCCGATGAAGTCGGCGAGCCGGCCGCTGATCCCCGCGTCTGTCCCGCCGTGGCCGGGCACCATGAGCTGGAGCGGGCGCCCTGCCGCGTAGCGCCGGAGCGCGTCGGCATAGGGAGTTGCCTGCTGTGTCGTGCCGCTGCTCGACGCTGGGCCGGCTCCCTCGGCGCGGGCAGGGTCGGCTGCCTCAGCGGGGGTATCGCTGGCTCCCTCGGCGCGGGCAGGTCTGGCTCCCTCAGCGGGAGCATTGCTGGCTCCCTCAGCGGGGGCGTGGAACGTACGGTCGTCGGTGGAAGTGTCGGCGTGCGGCATAGTTCCATCGTTTCGCAGCCGTCCGCGGGACGGAATCCCTGACTTGTCTCCCCCCGTTCCATACAGGCTATAGAGCCAGCCAGCGTAGGCGCCGCTTGGCGGCATACGGGGTAGGCTGTGAGCATGCTAGATCTGCGCCAGCTCGAGGCGCTTCGCGCGGTCAGTCTCGAGGGCTCCGTCGCCCGGGCGGCAACCCATCTCGGCTGGAGCCAGCCTACCGTCGACTACCACTTGAAGAACCTGGACCGCCTGGTCGGCACCTCGCTACTGCGACGCTCAACCCGCGGCAGCACGCTGACGTCGGCCGGGTCGCTGATGCTCGAACGAGCAAATGAGATCCTCACCCTGGCCGAGCGGGCTGTGGTCGACGTCCGAGACCTGGCCGAGATGGGACACGTACGGCTGCGCTTCGGCACATTCCCCACAGCAGCAGCGCGCCTGCTGCCCTCGATCGTGTCGAAGCTCGCAGAACTCGGCATCGAGATCGATGCCACGCTCGAAGAGGTCGGGCTGCTCGTTACTCACGTCAACCATCGAGAACTCGACGCCGTGCTGGTCTACTCGGTGCCTGGCTACGAGCTGCCGTTCCGCGGCGACGTAACCACCACCGAGGTGCTGCGCGACCCATTGCAACTCGCGCTGCCAGAGTCGCACCCCCTCGCCGCGCGCGACACCATCGACCGCGCAACGCTTGTCACCCTGAGCGATGAGCGTTGGCTGCTCGGCGCCACCCGCGGCGACCCGTTGGACACCGTCGTGATCGATGCTTTTGCCGATGCCGGGCACAGCCTCGACGTCGCCATCCGCACCGATGATTTCTCGGTCATGCTCGGCATGATCGCGGCCGGCATGGTGATCGGGCTCGTGCCGCGGCTCGCGAGCGGCTCCACCCACCCAGGCGTCGCCCTGCGGCCGATCGACGATCCGGCGTTCGCCCGGTCGATCCAGATCGCCGCTCCCAGCGAAGGCCCCGGTCGCGAGCCCTCGACCGCCGTGCGGCAGCTGGCGAACGCAGTGCGGCAGTCGGTCGGCGCGCTGGGCTGAAAAGGTACCTGAGGCGGCACGGCGCGGCGCGGCGCGGCTGGCGGAGGGCGGCGCCAATCGTGGTTTTGTCGTTGATTAGTCGGTTATTTCCGACGTTTCACTGCCAAAGCCACGAGTCATCCCGAGGGCCGGCCGTGACGTCCAGCGAGTTCCGGTTCAGGTAGCGATGGCGATGGCACCCGTGATTGCCGCGGTCACCGCGGCCGCCCACAGCACGATCGCGATCGCCTGCCAGAGGATGACCCGCCCGGTCGACACACCGGAGGCAACGAGAGTCGCGGCAGTGAACTGGGTCGGAATGGCGAGCGGGCCCAGCAGGCTAGCCCCGGGAACGCCGAATCGGACGAACCAGCGCTGGAATCGCTCGCGGCCCTTGGATCGCGGCTTCTCCTTTTTGTCTTGGCCGGCTTTGTCTCGGCCGGCCCGCTGCACGATTGCGCCACGGGCGCGGGCGCCGAGAAGCACCACGACGACAACGCACAACAGGTTTCCCGTCGCTGCCGCCAATGCGGCGACGACCGGATGAAGGCCACCAACGACCCCGATGAGCGTCGCCCCCTCCCCCTCGATGAAGGGGACCGCGCCGGCCGCCGCGACGATGAGCGGCTGCAGCGGGTCGGGCACCTGAGCGACGATCTCCTGGAATTGGATGATCAGGTTTGCAACGGGATTGTCGTTCATCAAGCTCTCTTTTCTGTGGACGGTCGGTGGTGGTGGTGCTAACGGTCGTCGTCTCAGTTCCCGGCGACGGCACCCACGGTGACTGCGCCACCGCCTGCAGTCGCCGCGATAGTCCGGGACACCGCTGTACTCACGGCGGTGGCCGACCAGCTGCCGTTCTCAAGTCCTTCGCACGCTCGTGGACTGCTGTCGTCCACGTGATAGCTGGGTGGAGGGTCGGCAGGGCGCCGCTCGAGGACAGCAGCCCGATCATCGCCGCGGTACGGGCATCCGGGCTCTCGCCGTCCTCCAGCACGGCGCGCACCCTCTCCAGGAGCTCGGCCTCGTGCCGCGTGTCGTTGATCGTCAGGCTCGTCATCCGAAACACACTCAGCGCGCGCTTGCTATCTCGACGGATGAGGCCGCGCTCCAGGAGCCGGTCGATCACAGGGTCATAGAGGCCGGCGCCGACCTCGAGCAGCAGCGTCTGGACGTCCCGGGGTCGCCGTGCGACTCTCGCGAGAGCGGATTGCAACAGTGGATCCGAGGGCGGATCACCCGCGACTGCATGCACCTTGGCGCCGCTCGACCCTGCACGGGTGTCATCGAACTCGACCTGGCCACGGAGTGCTAAGTCGACCAGCATTGCACCACCGAGGGTGTAGAACAGGGTTCCCGCCACGGCGATCGATCCCGTGGCGTCGTCGAGCAACAGCAGCATCAGGTCCTCGACGATCAACATCTCGCCCTGCACCGTTTCGCCGTTCACTGGTCCGAATCGCTCTCCGCCTCGCCCTGCAGGATCCGATGCACCCGCTGGAGCACATCGAGTTGAGCCGGGTTGTACAGATCGGCGATCGCCTGGACGACGATGCTCTCGCCGGATGCCGATCCGTACTGCGCGCGAAGGGCTGGTTTTTCGAGCCAGGGGTGCTCCACTGTGAGGCGACGGATCTGCGGGGCGAAACGCTCTGCCAGCTCTTGCCGGGTGGCCTCGTCAGCATCGGCGCGCAGTGCGTCGAAATCCTCGTCCGCGGAACTTCGGGGAGACGCCAGCAAGTCGTGAAGACTGTCCATCGCCGTCGGTTCGAACACCCGGGAGTAGATCAGGACGAGTGCGCGGTCGGCGTCACTGAGATCGCCGGCAACCTTGCTGAATCCCGGCGGCAGGTCGATCGGCGCCTGGTGGCGAAGGATCACCGCGAGTTCGGCTCTGACCCTTTGCAGTCGCTCGATGCTGGCTCCGAGTTCGGCATCAAGTAACCGCAGCGCCTCCTCCGGGTGTTCCTCCGCCGCTCCCATGGCAGCGATCTGGGACAGCGGCACGCCGAGATCAATCAGCCGCTTGATTCGCAGCAGCCGGATCAAATGCGCAACTTCATAGCGCTTATACCCATTGACCGCGCGTTCGGGCTCCTCGAGTAGACCGACCTGGTGATAGTGCCGAACCGCCTTCACCGTGGTGCCGGCGAGTTCAGCGATCTGACGGGTGCTCCATGGCACGGCCTGTCCCCTCTCTCGACAATCGCCGGCGGAATGCCGACTGATACCAGTGCAGACCATGACCTTGGGGCATGGTCAAGCTTGTGACGTGAGTCACATCGTTCCAGGTTGAGTGTGCCGCAGGGGCAGGGTGTCTGGTTGATTTCAGGCGACGGTCCGTCCCGGCGCGGAGGCTCGCCTCGAACACGTGATACTGCCGCTCATGATGGGAGCACTGGATGACTGACCACGGTACCGAGCCAGGCGTCCCTTCCGAAGCTGATCGGCGTGGAGGAGGTTCTTCGCTGATCCGTTGTTCTCGAATGCGTCGATCTCGCCGGACGGAACTCGGATCGCCTACCGGTGATAGGGGCAAGGTGGACCGTCATTGGGTGCGCCCCGCGTGGAATCGCGATATCGCTACCGCGCGGGATCTCATCGGTCAGGTCATGCAGAGCGAGCGCCGACACAAACAAAGTGTCGCCTCTCAACAGAAACCGTCACAGGGATAGCACGACCGGAACACGTTTCGTTGGCCAGTGTTACGTCGTCGTTAAGATCGCTGACGGAAAGCGACACTCCTAGCTCTCAGCCTCAACCGGGATTTTGGAACCAGTCCGCGGTACTGCTCCCGTGATCAGGGAGGTAAACGACGATGTGCAAGTCGGGGTGGTCAGAGGGGACGAGGCGGTGGTGTTCGAACTCCAGCACCCCGGCCTGCGGGTGGTGGAACCGGCGGCGGCGGGAGGCGAAGCGTTCCACGCCGAGGTCTTGCCATTGCTCGCGGAACTCGGCGCTGGCCTCGCTCACACGTGCGATGAGGGTGGAGTGGGCGTTCGAGCCGAGAAGCGGACCGGATTCGGCACGGAACTCCGCGACGAAGTGCCTGCTGTCAGCCTCCCAGTTGGGCAGCATGTCGCGCAGGTGCGGGTCGGTGAAAACTAGCCAGAGCAGGTTCCGGTCCTCCCGTGCGAGCGTCTCGACACGGGAGTAGAGCGCCGCGTAGGCGCGGTTCCAGCCTGCGATCGTCCAGTCCGAGGCGACCGCGAACGCGGGATACCAAAGGCTGTCGAGCAGGCGTTGCGTATGAGGAGGTGCGACGTCGCCACCGTCAGCCGCCGAGGGCGTGCTCGGCACAAACCCGCCCAACGACAGCAGGTAGTTCGACTCGGACTCTGTCAACCGCAACGCCCGGGCAAGCGCGGTGAGCACCTGGCGTGAGGGATGGACATCGCGGCCCTGCTCCAGCCAGGTGAACCAAGTGACGCTGACCCCGGCGAAGGTCGCGACCTCTTCCCGGCGCAGCCCACCCGTGCGCTGCCGCGCCAGCTCCGGTAGGCCGAAATCCTGTCGGGCCAGGGAACCGCGGCGGCTGCGGAGGAAATCGCCAAGCTCGGTTCGACGGGCCTCATCGCTCATGACGCCATCCTAGTAGCGTCACTACTAGTACAAGCGGCGTCTCCCTCGGTGCGCAAAATGATGGCCTACTGGATCCATGACGATTCCCTTACGCTCACGGACGGTCACCCACGGTCGAAACATGGCAGGAGCTCGCGCGCTTCTCCGTGCGGCCGGCGTCGCCGGGTCGGATATCGGCAAGCCTCTGGTCGCCGTCGCGAACAGCTTTACCGAGTTCGTCCCCGGCCACACTCACCTCGCCCCCGTGGGGCGCATCGTCTCGGAGGCGATCTCTGCGTCCGGTGGCATCCCTCGGGAGTTCAACACGATAGCGGTCGACGACGGAATCGCGATGGGGCACGGCGGCATGCTCTACTCGTTGCCCTCGCGCGATCTGATCGCTGACTCCGTTGAGTACATGGTGAACGCGCACTGCGCCGACGCGCTGGTGTGCATCTCGAACTGCGACAAGATCACCCCCGGTATGCTCATGGCCGCCCTGCGGCTCAACATCCCCACCGTCTTCGTCTCCGGCGGACCGATGGAGGGCGGCACGGCGACGCTCGTCGACGGCACGGTGCGCGCACGGCTGAACCTGATCTCGCCGATGGCGGCCGCCGCCGACCCACAGGTCTCCGACGCGGACCTGCTCCGCGTCGAGGAGAACGCCTGCCCGACCTGCGGATCGTGCTCGGGAATGTTCACGGCCAACTCGATGAACTGCCTCACCGAGGCACTGGGCTTGGCCCTGCCTGGCAACGGCACCACCCTTGCCACCCACACCGATCGCCGCTCCCTGTACCAGCAGGCCGGCGCCACCGTTATGGACCTCATCCGCGCCTACTACACCGGGGGTGATGAGTCAGCGCTGCCCCGCGCAATCGCGAATCGGCCCGCCTTCGGCAATGCCATGGCCATGGACATCGCCATGGGCGGATCGACCAACACGATCCTGCACCTCCTGGCCGCCGCACACGAGGCGGGACTCGACTTCACCGTCGACGACATCGACCGGATTTCCCGCGCGACCCCGTGCCTGAGCAAAGTCGCACCCAACGGTCCCTACCTCGTCGAGGACGTCCACCGCGCCGGCGGCGTCCCGGCGATTCTCGGCGAGCTCGACCGAGCGGGGATGCTCAGCCACGACGTCCGCTCCGTGCACAGCACTGACCTGCGCGGCTGGCTCAACCGGTGGGACGTGCGCGGCGCCACGCCCAGCCGGGAGGCGATCACGCTGTTCCATGCTGCCCCCGGAGGACGCCGCTCCGCCACTGCATTCTCCCAATCCGAGCGATGGGAGGCGCTCGATCTGGACGCCGAGCACGGGTGCATTCGCTCCGTCCCGCACGCACACAGCACCGACGGCGGTCTCGCCATCCTCGCCGGAAACCTCGCCCCCGACGGGAGCGTCGTCAAGACCGCAGGCGTGGACCCCGCACGCTTGCGGTTCACCGGCCCTGCCGTCGTCGTGGAATCGCAGGAGGACGCCGTCGACGCAATCCTCGGCGGCCGGATCACGGCCGGGGACGTCCTCGTCGTTCGGTACGAGGGACCACGCGGCGGACCGGGAATGCAGGAGATGCTGTACCCGACGTCATTCCTCAAAGGCCGCGGGCTCGGGGATGTCTGCGCGCTCGTCACCGACGGCCGCTTCTCCGGCGGCAGCTCCGGGCTCGCCATCGGTCACGTCTCACCCGAGGCAGCCGCCGGCGGACCCATCGCGCTCGTCGAAGACGGCGACCTCATCACCATCGACATCCGCGCTCGACGCATCACCCTCGATGTCGACAGCGACGACCTGGAGACCCGCCGAGCCGCCATCGTCGCGGCAAACGGCTACCAACCCCAAAACAGAACCAGGCCAGTGAGCAACGCGCTGCGTGCCTACGCTGCATTCGCCCAATCCGCCGACAAGGGCGCTGTCCGCCTCGTCACCGCGCTGGGCCAGGAAGCTACGCAGGCATCCGGATAAGACGTGCATCCAGACGGGCGCGGGCTCATGTTCCGGCATGGTCAGAGAAGTCAACGCGAATCTAGACCTCCCGCAGTCGCACTCGCGAGCGCTCGATGTCCCGTCCCGTTTGCCGAACGAGCTCATCAACCGAATCGAAACGGTCCATTTCTCTTAAGCGCTCGATGACCCACACGTCGATCCGCTCGCCGTAGATGTCATCGCTGAGGTCATGGATGTATGCTTCGATGCGCCGCTCCTGGACATCGCTGAACGTCGGGTTGCGTCCTATGCTCGTAGTCGCGCCAAACGTGGAATCGCGTGATGCCAAAGCCACAATGCAGGAGTAGACACCGTCGACGGGAACGCCCGAATCGCCAATGACGTAGATGTTCGCGGTCGGAAACCCTAAGCCTCGCCCCCGGCCGTGGCCGCCGACGATGAGACCGCCAAATGAGGCGGGGCCAGCCGGAAGAATCATCCGGTATTCTTCCGGCTAATGCGCTTGAAGTTCATGGAACTTACTCTGATGGAAGATCAGCGGCTTCACGTCGGGGAACAGCTCCGAATCGACGACTTCTAGCAGAATCACCTCATGGTCTCCGCCATCGACGGAAGCGTACTGCTCGCACTCCAGCCACAGCGTCGCGTCGTTGAGGAGGACCGCGCCGGACTCGCGTGCCTGCCACTCCCCCGACTCGAAACGCTCCTGGGAGCGCGAGGCCAAACGGCGGCACAGCGCGCTCTGCTGCGCGCCAAGAACGCTCAATCCCAAGCGATCGCTCGTCTTGAGTATCGGCCATGTGGTCGACGTCCGAGCGACGCAAATGCTCACGAGCGGCGGATCCAGGGAAACCGAGGTGAACGAATTCATCGACATGCCAACCGGCGATCCGTCGATGAGCGCGCACGCAGCGACGACCCCGGTGGGAAAGAGCGATAGCGCCTGACGCAGGGCCAGCTGCATGTCCGCTGTCTGCTTCTGCAACTGAACTGCCATGGCATGTCTCCTCGAAGGGCTAAATACTCAAGTTTGATTATATGGGACGATCATATTCGACATTGTCTAAGCGGAGCAAGTAGATTTTGGCGATAGTTGTTGTCAGTAGGGGGAGATCTTGTCAAACACCACTCGCCTCGTCGTACTGGGCGCCGTGCATCAATTCCAGCCGGTGCACGGCTACTTCTTGCGCCGTGAGCTCTTGTCCTGGCACGTCGACGAATGGGCGAACATCCAGCCTGGCTCGATTTACAACGCTCTCCGCTCGCTGAAGAACGACGGCTATGTTCAGGAGTCGGGCACCGAGACCGAGGGCAACCGGCCTGAACGCACGACGTACAAGACAACGCCGGAAGGAGACGTCGAGTTCTTCAAGCTGCTGCGCAAGGCTCTGTGGACGGTGGAGACCTTCGACCTGAAACCGGTCATGGCGCTGACGTCGTTTATGTACTGGCTCAGTCGCAAGGAAGTCATCGACGCGCTTGAGCACCGAATCCGAGAGATCGATACCCGGATTGTGAGCAACCAGTACAACATCGTCGACGTCGCTCGCTCGGCTTCGACGCCCTCGTACGTTCGAGAGATCTTTGAGTTGTCGATCGGGCGGTTACGTGGCGAACAGCAATGGACGGTCGAGCTCCGCGAGAGGTTACTGGACGGCGCGTACACGTTTGCTGGCGAAGCCGACGCCTGAGACCTCAGCGCCAAGGCGTCAGGCAGGCGTCGCAACCTCCGCTATGCCACGACGGGTGAGTATGAGCGGAACAGGGCGCCAGGATGATCGTCACGGAGCACAGCGGACGTAGAACCCAGCAGCCGTTCACGCAGCGTAGTCTGCCCGTAGCCGCTGGGCGCGATTCCGCGCTCACGAAGGATTGGGAGTACGTGTTCGACGAAGTCGATCGTCGAGGCAGGCTGCACGATCGGGGTGATCAGGAAGCCGTCGAGATCAGCACCTTCTGCACGATCGACGATGGCATCGGCGACGTCTTCCGCAGTGCCGACGACCGGCTTTCCGCGCACGCCGAACGCGTGCCAGTCCTTGAGCACGTCCCCTACGGTCAGGCCGGCGAAGCGGGTGACCTGCGTCTGTGACAACTCGGTGTGCAAGTCCGTCATCGGTGTCCGCGGATCGTAAGCCGACAGGTCGAGACCGGTGAACATCGCGTAGGACGCCACGGCGACTCCCGGGTCCTGCGCGGCCAGAATTGCTTCAAACTTCTCCTGCGCTTCTTCGCGAGTCTCGCCGACCACATAAGAGAACGACGCCATCAGCTTCACCGAATCTGGTTCGCGTCCTGCGGAGACAGCCTCGGCCCTGATCGCCTTGACTTGCTCGGCCATCTTTTCGATGGATGAGCCACCGAGGAAGATGCACTCGCCGTGCCGGCCACCGAATTGACGGCCTCGCTCGGAGGTGCCTGCCTGGAACAAGACAGGGGTCCCCTGCGGGGAATATGACGTGTTCCCGTAGCCGGAGGACCGGAAGTACGGACCCTCATGCTCAATGCGGTGCACCTTTGCGGGGTCGGCGAATCGACCGGACTTATCCCGTTCAATGGCGTCGGGCTCCCAGCTTCCTTCCCACAGTTTGTAGACGACTTCCATGAAGTCATCGGCCATGTTGTAGCGCTCGTCATGAGCGACCATCGGGATGCCGAAAGCGCTCGCGGCGGTCTCGGCGGTGCCCGTCGTGACCACATTCCAGCCGATGCGTCCGGCCGAGATGTGGTCCAGCGTCGCCATGCGGCGGGCGAAAGCGTACGGCTGCTCAAGAAGGGTTGAACCGGTGATGACCAGGCCTAGCTTCTCGGTCTCGGCCGCCATCGCGGCCGCGACCACCGCAGGATCGAGACGCGGCAGGTCGAGCGCTTCCTCTGAACAGATGTCCGGACGGGATCCGTCGATCTCCGACCAGCCCCATGCATCAGCAAGGAAGACAAAGTCGAACTGCGCGTCCTCGCAGATGCGAGCGATATTGCGCCAGTAGTCGAGCGAGTCGAAGTGGTCGCGTTCGTTGTCAGGATGCCGCCACGTCGCAGTCCCCGAGTCGTTTGCCTGCGCGTTTTCAAACAGGCCAAAGCGTAGCTGTTTCATGCCACTTACCTTTCAATCAGTTACTTTCCCCAAAGTGTGGGGAGGCTTAGCGGGCGACGGTGTTTTCGTCGCTCCACCACAGGGTGCGCTTCTTGACGAGAGCCAGCAGTGCCACAAGGACGATCCCCATGACGCACAGGAGCGCTATGCTCGCCCAAGTGACCGGCAGGTTCGCCTGCGCTGCTGAAATCGTGACCAGCGATCCGAGGCCCGCCTGCTGGCCGGCAGCAACGAACTCCGCGACAGCGGCTCCTACGATCGCGAGCGGAAGCGACACGCGCAGACCGGCAAAGACGAACGGCATCGACCCCGGGAACCTCAAGTCCCTGAAGATCTCCCACCTGCTGGCGTGCAGCGTCCGCAGGACATCGAGGGCGCGCACATCCACGTCTCTCAACCCCGCCAGCGAGTTGACGAGCATCGGGAAAAAGACCACGAGCCCAGTCACGATGAACTTCGGAGCCATACCGAACCCGAAGGCGACGACGAGGGCCGGGGCGATCGCAACGATCGGGGTAACCATGATCACCACGAAGAGCGGCATCATCGCTCGCTCCATGATTTCGAACTCGGCCATCACAACGGCGAGCAGGAAGCCTGCGACGATTCCGGCACCGGCACCGACCGCGACCTCCAGCAGCGTTACCAAGAGGTTTGACCAGTACATCTGGGGGTCAGCGGCAATACTGGCGGCGATGGCGTCGATCGTGGGGATAACGAAGGGGTTGGCGAGCGCAACGATCTGCCAGAGGAGGCCGACCGCGAGGAAGGTGATCGCCGGCGGAGCCCAAACCCGCCATCCGAGCCGACTGGCTAGAGAAGTCGCATGGACTGGCCGCCCCGCGCCGCCGTCTGCCCCGTCGAGCGTTGGCGCTGTGGACATCGGTTCGGTCACTGTTCGCACTTCAGACATGCTGGTCCTCCATCACTGCGCGGAGCGTCGAGCGGACTTCGCCTTCCAGGTCCCGGAATTCGTCGGTCGCATACACGTCAGCGTCGCGCGGCCGAGGCAGGTTGACGTCGATGATCGACGCGATCCGTCCCGGGTGTGCGGCCATGACGACTATCCGGTCCGAAAGCATGATCGCCTCGGGTACCGAGTGGGTGACGAACAGGACGGTCTTGCGATTGGACTGCCAGAAATCGAGCAGACCGAGGCGCTGCTGGTCACGGTTCATCTCATCGAGCGCCGAGAAGGGCTCATCCATCAGGAGCACGCTCGGGTCGAACACAAATGCGCGTGCGATGGCCACCCGTTGCTGCATACCACCCGACAGCTGGGCGGGATACTTGTCGATCGCCTGTCCGAGCCCGAAGGAGTGCAGGATATCTTCCGGGCTCCGGAGATTCCGCCCGCCGTTGGCCCGGCGGTTGACCTTCATCGGGAGGCGGACGTTGTCGAGCACAGTCCGCCATGGCAGCAGTGCCGGCGACTGGGGCACGAGGCCGATCATCTTGTTCTTCGCCGCGGACCGCACAGAGCTGCCGTCGATTGTCACGTCACCCCCATTGGCATCCGTCAGGCCGGCGATGACCTTCAGCAGCGTGGATTTGCCGCATCCGCTCGGTCCGATCACCGACACGAACTCACCGCGCTGGATCGCGAGGTCTATCCCTTCGAGAACGACGCTTCGCGTGTCACCGGTTCCGTAGCTTTTCCAGATGCCGTGGATCCGCACGCCTGCGTTCGCGCGGTCTTCCGGGTGCGTCACTTGCTCTTCGGCAGCGTCCCCGTGTGCAGGCTGGGTGTCCATCTTCATTTGCCCGGCCATACGAGTTCACCGTCCTGGTAAAGATCGGCGACGAGCGAGTCGTCCATCATGTCTTCGATGGGAGGAAGCTTCTTGACGTTGCCGTACTTCTTTACGAGCTCGTACTCGCGCTGCCACTGGTCGGTCGTCTGCACGCCGGGAAGAAGATCGGGTTCACTTGTGACCCACTGCGACTCAACGCTCCAGGTGCGTTCTTGCTGATCCTTGGGGAACGCCGAGCCTTGATTATTCTCCTCGGCGAGCTTGCTGATCATGTCGACGCACTTGTCGTCATTTTCAAGGCAGTAGTTCAGCGCGTTCAGACTCGCGCGCATGAAGTCCGAGGCAACTTCACGGTTCTTTTCGAGGAAAGCCGAGTTGGCTTCCATCACGTTGTACGTGCCGTCGATGTCGTAGTCCGTCGGCAGGAACTCGTTGAACGGAAGATTCATTGCCTTTAGCGCCTGAGGCTGATTGGAGGCATACCCCACGATCGCGTCGACCTGCCCGCGCGTGACGACGGTCGGATCGTAGTTCGTCATCTTGATGAGCTCAACTTCTGCGATGTCGACACCCGCGGCGTCGAGCATGGCAGAGGCTGTGGGTGTGAGGTTGATGAAGTATCCGAGCTTCTTTCCTTCGAGGTCCTTCAGTGACTTGATGTCCTCATTGGCGAAGATCGAGAACGGCGAGACGCTGCCGTAGGTCGCGACCGCTGTCAGATTCTTGCTGTTGGCTGCCGCCAGCATGACGTCGGATGCCGAGCCGAGCGCGGTGAACTGCGCCTGCCCCGATGAAACGAGCTGCTGACCGTTCGCACCGGAGGCGTTAATCTCGACATCGAGGCAGAGGGCGTCGAAGTAGCCCATTTCCTTCGCCAGGAACACGTCCATCTGTCCAGCACTCGCGGAGTAGCCGTATCCCGAGACGTACGTGATGGTTCCGGCCGATCGGTTTCGTTCGCATTCGGCCTTTCCGATCAGAACGTCTGCGTCCGACTGACCAGAGCTTGCCGCCGATCCTCCGGCGCATGCGCTCAACGTGAGCGCTGCCGTGAGGGCACCGACAATGAGTGTGTTGCGGCGCCAAGCGCCTATTGCAAGAAGTTTTCGCAAGGGAGTAGTTCCTTCCTAAGCCTGATCCGCCGTTGGATGGCTCGTTCAAATTAACATAGTCAATCTTGAATAAACAAGAGATTTCAGGAGCGAAGCAGATTTTCCCTGCTGCGTGATCTCTCGCGCGGCGGGGGGTCGATCGTGACTTTGTCGTTGATTAGTCGGTTATTTCCGACGTTTCACCGCCAAAGCCACGAGTCATCCCGAGCGCTGGTTAGCCGTCGATGGACGGCTTTCACGACGAGTTCGCCGGTGAGCCGTCTGATGACATTGGCGACCTGGTGGGGGCTGTAGGCCTCGAGAGCTGGCATGCTTGTGCGCATGGCGTCCCGTACCCTCACAGATCCGCGTCTGCACGACACCCCGACGATCGGGCTGCTGCCGACGGCGGGGGTGTCGGTGTCCGCGTTCCTCCTGTTCGGGCTTCAGCTCGCGGGATGGGGACACGCGCTACTCGCGGTCAGCCTGGTCGGCGCCTACCTCGTCTCGCGCGAACTCGCGAAGGATCTGTCCCTGGTCGGCATCGGCGTGGCCATCGTCTCGGCGACCTCGGTAAAGGCCGAAGTGAGCTGGGACCGGTTCTTTACCATCGGTACGGTGCTCCTGCTCGCCGTGGCCGTGCCGTACCTCGTGGACCGGTTCGTTTACCGCCGCGACGCGATCCAGTTCCCGTGGCGCACCGGGCAGCCGTGGAGCCGGCTGGAAAAGAGCTACATCGTGGCCGTCCCGGTGCTGGGATGGCTGATCCTGCCGTTCTACTTCATCAGTTCCGGCGCGTACCTGAACTGGCCGCACATCACGAACGGCAGCGAGCTCGCGCGGTTCTTCGTAGGCGTGAACTTCGTAGGCACGTGGGACGAGCTGTTCTTCATCTGCACCTGCTTCGCGCTGTTGCGCCGACATTTCGGCGTGTGGCAGGCTAACGTGCTGCAGGCGGTCATCTTCGTCTCGTTCCTCTGGGAGCTCGGTTACCAGGAGTGGGGCCCGATTCTCACCGCGCCGTTCGCGCTACTGCAGGGCTGGCTCTTCGCGAGGACCGGGTCGCTGCTGTACGTGCTGATCGTGCACCTACTATTCGATGTCATCGTCTTCCTCGCCATCGTGCACGCCCACAACCCGGGTGTGCTTCCGATCTTCCTGGTCTGATTCCCGCCGGCGAGACCGGGTCGTCATACCGGGTCCCGGTCACCGAAGCGCCCGCAACGCTCCGCGAGGCGCTGGTCCCCTATCGCGACGCTCGGATCATTTCGATGACGCGGAAGACCGACTGGTTCGGGGGGGTCGGCCAGAACACCGAACATGTGCGTCACCTTCACCGCGGAAGGATCCTTCCTACACGAGAAGAGGCCGACTGTTATCACCGGCGTCGCCGCTCCCGCCGAGCACACGGTTCGGGTCTAGGCGATCCGAAATCTACTGCGGTACTCCGACGGGGTGACGTTAAGGGCGCGGCGAAACGCCCGGTTAAGCGTATCGACGGTACCGAAACCGCACGCCTTGGCGATCCGGGCGAGCGTGTCATCGGTGGTCTCCAGCCGGTTGCGGGCAACTTCGAGGCGCGCGGCTTCGATGTAGGCGGCCGGCGTCGTGCCGAGTTCCTGCTTGAAGATCCGGGTGAGCTGACGGTCACCGATGTGGAGGTGCTCGGCGAGGTAGGCGACGGTGAGTGGCTCGGGCAGGTGCTGGGTGATGTAGTGGCGTAGGTCATCGACGCGCCGCGTGGTCGAGGCCGGCTCAAGCGGCACGCTGAACTGGCTCTGCCCGCTGGGCCGCTTCAGGTAAACGACGAGCTGACGGGCAACTCTCTGGGCGAGCGCTTCACCAAAATCGTCAGCGACCAGAGCAAGAGCGAGGTCGAGGCAGGAACTGATACCGGCGCCGGTCCAGACATCACCATCGCGGATGAAGATCGGCTCGGCGTCGACGGTGATCTCGGGATACTCCGCTGCCAGCTGCCGGGCCGTCGACCAATGCGTGGTCGCCCGCTTGCCGTCAAGCAGGCCGGCGGCAGCGAGGATATGGGCGCCAACGCACACGGAGGTGACCCGCCTGGTGCGTGTGGCGAGTTCTGCGACCTGGTTGGCGATTTCGGGATCGACCAGCGCCGCAACGTGGCGGTGTTCGTCGACGTCGACGGCGCCGGGAACGACGAGCGTGTCGATTGCCCGGCCGGCGAGGTCGTCGAACGTGGCGTCTGGCAGGATCCGGACGCCGGCCGAGGTTGTTACCGGGTCCATCGATGCGGAAGCGAGAAGGACACGATACCCGGTGGGCTCGTCCATTTCGCGCTGCAGGAGCGCGAACACTTCGGGCGGGCCGGTCACATCGAGCAGATCGACGCGCTCGAACAGCATCACCACAACGAGACGCTCGATCGTGTTCATCCGAGGTGCCTCCGCTTCAGGATCAGGAACAGATGATGTCGGTTTCTGCAGGTTACACGACATTGCCGACACGTCGGGTGCACCGTAGCGTTAAAGCATCCCCGCTCCCACTGGGCGGTTAACGGATTTACGACCCTGACCCGAATAGAGGACAACAATGGCACGCACCACGCTTCGCCAGCTCAACGGCTTTGACGACACCCCTGCTTCCCTGGCCGAGGCCACGCTGATCATGGTCGACTATCAGAACACCTACACCCGTGGCGTGATGGAGCTCGAGGGGTGGGAGCCAGCCCTGGACGCGGCCGCTGACCTGCTGGCACGGGCGCGTGAAGCGGGGTCGACGGTGATTCACGTCGTCAACGATGGCGGCGATGGCACTCCCTACGACATCAAAGATGAAATCGGGCAGATCCACCCGAAAGTCGCACCGGTTGACGGCGAAGAGGTGGTCGAGAAGACAGTTCCCAACGGTTACGTAGGCACGAACTTAGCCGAGCTGGTCAACGCAGCCGGGCACGAGGACGTCGTCATTGCGGGCTTCATGACGAACATGTGCGTCACCTTCACCGCGGAAGGATCCTTCCTACACGGCAAGAGGCCGACAGTTGTCGCCGACGCCTGCGCGACCCGTCCACTGCAGACCAGCGTCGCAGCGGTTACGTCCTCACAGCTGCATAACAGCGCACTGGCAACGATCGCCGACCTTTACGGCGTCGTCGTGCCGACCGCAGGCAGCCTCCGGTGAGGCAAGGGAGGCAACTATGACAGCGGGGCGTCCTTGAAACGCCCCGCTCACCCCTGCCGCGCGCAAGAACGCTCACGACTACGAGCGGCCGCCGATACTGGCAACGACCAGCCAAGGCTTGTCCAGCGAGGCAAGTCTCCCACCGGCAACAGTTGAGCATGCCCCTCGATATGGTTGACCAGACGAAAGGAACACGGGATCGCCAGAGAGAAACGACAAACCTCCGACGCGGCGCTCATGGAAGTTTTGGCGCGGAAGAAGGGGGGCGGTGACGGTATGAAACGTGCGTGGGCCAATCAGCTGTGGCTGCAGGTCGCGCGAGACGTCTCAGCCTCAGTGCTGGTCGTTCTTGCCCTCTGGCTCACCACTCCGACCCCGACCCCGGCGTTGAAGGCCGCCCAGATCGGGTTGGGCATGTTGGCGATCATCGGTGTCAGTTTGCGTCATCGGCACCCGAGGATCGGTTTCGTTCTTGCGTCCGTCGCCACTGTTGTTGCCTCGGCGTTGGGGCTCACCGCTGATCCTCTTCTACTGGCCGGTGTCGCGTTGTACTCGGTCGCAGCCGCACACGGTCGACGGGCATTCCCTCCGTGGCTCGCCAGTGTCGTCCTGACCATACTTCTGGTGACGGTCTTCATCGATGCTTCGGGGTCCGAGGAGCTCATGCGTTATGTGTTATTCAGCGGCATCGCTCTGATCGCGGCATGGGCTCTGGGGGTGAACACTCGCATAGCAAAGGACCGTGTCGCGACAAACGCGGCAATCGAGGAACGCATGCGTTTAGCGCGGGACGTGCACGACGTGCTCTCGCATTCCCTGGGAACGATTGGAGTTCAGGCGGGCGTAGCAGCGCACATCGACGGGCTGGAATCGGAACAGTTGCGCGCAACTCTGCGGGAAGTGGAGTCGCTCTCTCGCTCATCGATTGCCGAGCTCAGGACGTTGCTCACTGTTTCGCGAACGGAGGCGGATGAGGCGTTGCTTGCGGCACCGTTGCCGGATTTGCTCGCGGAAACCGCCCAGACGGCGAACACGGCCGGTGTGCGAACGACACTCTCGACGTCCGGCATCGAAGCGCTGCCGATCAGTCACCGAGTGACCGTGCATCGAATTGTCCGAGAAGCCGTCAGCAACGCCATTCGGCACTCCGGCGCATCCAGTTGCGACATCGATGTGGCTGTCACAAGCGAGTCCTTGACGCTCGTTGTAGCGGACAACGGACAGGGTGAGCTTTCGGATCGGAGAATCGGGTACGGGCTGGCCGGTATGGAGGAACGAGTGGCCCTCCTTAACGGGACTTTCCGCGCCAGCAATCGCCCCTATGGCGGATTCGAAGTTTCCGCAGTTCTGCCGTTATCCCCGGCGAAGGAGAAGGCTGAGCTATGAGTGACGAGATCCGGGTATTGATTGCGGATGATCAGGAACTATTGCGAGGGTCGTTTCGGCTTCTGGTTGATAGCGACCCGGGCATGCAGGTCGTGGCGGAAGCCGCCGACGGGGAGCAAGTGCTCACGCAGGTTGCTCAGCACCGCCCCGACGTGGTGTTGATGGATGTGCAGATGCCTCGGATGAGTGGTCTGGAAGCCACGCGTGTGCTGTGTACTCAGACCGGCGGGCCGAAGGTGATCGTATTGACGATGTTCGACCTCGACGAGTACGTGTACGAGGCACTTCGCGCGGGCGCATCCGGGTTTCTCCTGAAGAACTCGGCCCCCACGGAATTGTTACGAGCGATCAAGGTCGCGCACGACGGCAACGCTTTACTCGCTCCAGAGGTCACGAAGCGACTCATCTCACGCCTGACCCCACCACAGGATGCGCAGGCAGCAACAACAGTCGCACCGCTGGAGGACGCACGCTTGGCCCGCCTGACCACGCGTGAACGCGAAGCCTTTACACTGATCGCCCGTGGCAGATCGAACGACGAGATCGCGGCAGAACTCCACCTGTCCCCGATGACAGTGCGCACCTACGTCAGCCGTATCCTCGCCAAACTCGATGCCCGCGACCGCGCCGGGCTCGTAGTCATCGCTTACGAGACCGGATTCGTCACCGCCTGACAACGGAACACTGGCCACAGAGCCCGAACCGTCAACATTTGCGGACTGTGCATTCCCGCCGACTCTGCTAGATGTGGTTGAAACCAGCCGGGAGTGTCAACATTGGCAGGCTGAGAAGTCTCGGCGTTCCCGCTTGGCTTGTAGACATGATCGAATTCAGTCACCTCGTTAAACGTCATGGCAGCCGAGCTGTCGTCAATGACATCAGTTTCACCGCCCAGCCAGGCCGGGTCACCGGGTTCCTTGGTCCGAACGGGGCCGGCAAAAGCTCAACGCTGCGCATCCTACTCAGTTTGGATCGGGCGAGCTCTGGATCCGCGCTCGTCAACGGAGTCACGTACCGCAGCATCCGCAATCCGCTGCTGACGGTGGGATCGATGCTCGACGGCCCCGGCGCAAACAGGGGTCGCACAGCGAAAGCGCATCTCACCTGGGTCGCACAAAGCAACGGTATCCCGCTCTCCCGGATCAGCGAGGTCCTCGCGATGACGGGTCTGTCCGGTGCGGCACGCACCAGGATCAGCGGATTCTCTCTCGGGATGGGGCAACGCCTCGGCATCGCTGCAGCACTGCTTGGCGACCCCGAGATCCTGGTACTCGATGAGCCAACGAACGGGCTCGATCCCGATGGGATCCGCTGGATCCGCCGCTTCCTCCGCTCTCTCGCCGCGGATGGCAAAACCGTACTCGTCTCGAGTCACCTGATGGGCGAAATGGAAGAAACCGCCGATGATTTCATCGTCATCGCCCAAGGAAGCATCGTCGCGCAGGGCACTGGAGACGCAGTCCGGGGCGCACATCGAACCCTGGAGGATGCGTTCTTCGCACTCACCGAGGGCCAAGCCTCGTACCGTTCCGGCGACCTCACGGGTGGCGAGCACGCATGACGGCCCTGAACTTGTTCCGTTCCGAGACAACGAAGCTATTCACGAGCATGTCGACCTGGATCATCGCGGGCGTGACAATCCTCTTGACCTGGCCGATGGCGCTCACCAACGCGGGAGCCGCCGAGCTGCCCGCGGATGACCCACGTTTGTTTTCTTCTGAGCCCATCCCATTGGAGTTCCAAGGCTTCGAGATGGCGGGCTTCGGCTACGTCCTCGTCGTTGCCTTGGCCGCGCTCTGGGCTGGAAGCGAATATGGCGGCGGAAAGCAGATCCGCACCACCCTCACCGCCACCCCGAAACGGGGCCGCGCGTTCATCGCGAAGGCGATCCTGCTCGCCGTGACGGTCGGGGCCATCGCCTTCCTCACCATGGCAGGCACGATCATCATCACGCACGCCGTCTCCAATTCCGGCCTCAACCCGTGGCTGCTGTCACCGGCGATCTGGGCGAATATCGGCGGGGTCAGCCTCGCCTGGACACTGACCGCGCTGATCGCCTTCGCCGTCGGCACACTCGCGCGTACGGCGATCCTTCCGCTAATCCTGATCACGCCATTCGTGATCGGGATCGGCGACTTCCTGGCAGGAATCTGGGACGGTGCACGATACCTACCAGTGGCCGCAGGCGCGGCTATGTACAGTGATCCCGGCTCTGGCAGCTACCTCGACCCGTTCACCGGCGGAGCCGTGCAAGGACTCTGGGCGCTGGTGCTGCTGATTGCAGCCGGCATCGTTTTCAGTCGCAGAGATGTGTGAGACCTGATGTTGAATCCCTTTCGTTCCGAGCTCACCAAAGCGCTCACCCTGCGCAGCGTCCAACTCACCCTGCTCGCAGCCTTCATAGTGCCGCCGGCGCTAGCATTCTTCTCCGGCCTCGCCTTCGATCCCTCTCACCCCGCCTCCTCAAGCTTTCCGGTTGAGTCCCACGGTTTCGAGATCGCAGGGTTCGGCCAACCGATCATCATCCTGCTCGCGGCGCTCATCACCGGCACCGAGTACCTCAACGCGCAAATGCGCACCACCCTCACTGCGACCCCCTCCCGTGGACGCGTCTTCAGTGCAAAACTCATCGTCATCGCCCTGCTCTCCGCGATCACTGCTTTGATCTCCACTACCGCTGCGGTGCTCCTCAAACACGCCGCGCTCGGCGACCATGGGCTGAGCCTCGGCCAGTTCACGACAGACATGGCGTGGAACCTGCTTGGAGTGATCATCAACTACACCCTGATCAACCTGATCGCCGCCAGCCTGACGTTGCTCACTCGCACCTATATCGCGACCCTCGTGATCCTCGTCCCGATGGTCCTCGGACTCACCATCTCCCTCGTCGGCGCAATCCCGGCGCTACGGTTTCTGCCCGACCTTGCTGGACTCCAACTGCTGACCCGATACCCAGGCATCGGTCTGCTCGACCCCATTTCCGGTGCGCTCGTCATGATCGCTTGGGCACTCCTACTCGGAAGCGCTGCCTGGTGGTTCTTCCGGGCTCGCGATGTCGGTGCCAGCTGAGATGGCCGGGATGGCGGTGGCGGTCCCCCGCCTCCCCAGGCTTACATTGAGTGCTAGTGGACTGCGTCGCCTTGGGCCGCCATCCGAAGACCGTGCCCGAAGCGGAACGACGGGTTCTCGGTATCGAAAGGCACATCTTCGCGGGAGGCCTCGACTGCGGCCATCGACGACGGGATGTCGAACGGCAACGTGCCGGTGAAGGGGGCATTCCCGCGCAGCGCGTCTAGCACGACCGCGTCGCTCGCACCAAAGTCGGCCACCACTGCCGCCGAGAACTCGACGACCGGGGCGATAATCGCAGGACGCTCCATGAACACGACGACGTAGACCGGTGCGTGGTCAGCGTACGAGCGCAGCAGTGCGAGCTCTTCTTCGGGGAACGCGAGCGATCCGCCACGGAAGAAGTCTCCCATCGAACCGCGTCCGGTCTCGAACGGGCAGTCGCGTCGGACTACGATTGCGTCGGCATCAGCGGGGTCGTCGACGCGATCCTCGTCCGGGATGCTGTCGGCGCTCAATCCGTCGAGGAACAGCTTCGCACCCAGCGCGATCGGCAGTGCGCCCCGCTGCGACACGAGCACTAGCGACTCGCGCTGGGCACGCGCGCCCTGTTCGAAGAAGACCGGAGAGCCGCATACTTCACGCGTTCGAACGGGATCCACGCGACGGTGCTCGAACACGCCGAGTCGGAACTTCTCGCGCAGCAGTCGCCGCACCGATGCGTCCAGCCGCGCCTCGGCGATCTGCCCGGTATCGACGAGTTCCTCGATCAGCGAGGGATTGCGGTCACCGCCGAACTGGTCGACGCCGGCCTCAAGCGCGATCCGCGCGCGCTCAATCGGCGTGAGGTGCTCAAGTCCCCAGCCGTTGGGACCAAAGTCGACGCCGGCGATGAATGTCGGCTCGAGAAGGTTCCAATCGGTCACCACGATGCCGTCGAAGCCGAGCCGCTCACGCAGGATGCCCTGGACGACCGGCGCGTTGAACCCGAACCCGACCTCCGGCCAGTCGGTGCCGATTGGTTTGCCGTAGTAGGTCATGACCTGCGTCACTCCTGTGGCGAAGGCGCGCACGAAGGGCTTCAGGTGCAGCTCCTGCTGACCGCCCGGGTACACCTGCTCGGTATAGCGCGGGTCATGCGCGTCGTCACCCTTCAGCTGGGGCCCGCCGCCCGGGAAGTGTTTGACGACGGCGGCGACCGAGTCCGGGGACAGGCGTGGCCCACGGCGCAGGCCCTCGATGAAGGCGACCGTCAGCTCGGCGACGCGTTGGGGGTCTTCGCCCCAGGTCCCGATTCCCCGCGACCATCGCGGTTCGCTGAAGATGTCTGCCATCGGCCCCAGGTAGACACGGATGCCCATCTCGAGGAACTCCTGGCGGATCACGTCACCGTACTCGCGAGCGGCCTCGATCGTTCCAATCGCGGCGATCCCGGTCGTCTCTGGCCAGCGCGAAAGGCTGTTCAGGGCCTGGCCCGTGAACGGGTTGTCGCGGAATCCGTGCCGCGGGTCGGACGAGAGCGTGATCGGGATACCGAGTCGGGTGCTCTCGGCCATCTGTTGGATCGTGTTGTGCCATGCGGCCACCGCGGCGGAGTCCTCTCCGCCGAGCACGTTGAAGTGTGAGATCCCGCGGGCGACGACATCCTCTTCGGCAACGGACACGGCTTCCGCGTCCTTCAATGCGTCGCCGGGCTGGGTCGTTGGGTGGAACATGAGCGCGGCCTTCTCGGCCACGGTCATCCGTGCGAGCAGGTCCTCGACGCGGCGCTCGATCGGCTGGTCGGCGTCCTGGTAGTCAGACATCGACATCTCCTTACTTGGTCGCTTTGATGAAGAGCATTGGCGCGATCCCGAGCAGCGACAGGATGCCGCCCGTGATGAGCAAGGCGGGGTAGTTGGGGTCACCACCGCCGATGCCGAGCAGCAGTGGCGCGGCGAACGGCATGATCGAGAACGGCAGTGTATAGGCGATGTTCGTCACGCCGAGGTCGCGCGCCGAGGTCGACGGATCGTTCATCGTCGCCACAGCGAAGCCGATGTAGGTTCCCGACAGGAGACCCATGCCCAGTCCCGCTGCGACGCACACGGCGATGAGGAACGGAGTGATCTCGGTCGAGGTCGCGAGCATGAAGGTGCCGATGCCGTTGACGACGGCGGCCGCGCCCATGATCAGCTTGCGTCGTCCCGTCTTGTCATTGAGCCAGCCCACGAATGGCGACAGCGCCGTCGCGATAAGCCCCGGGAACACGTAGGCGAGCGTGATGATGCGGCCGATCTCGTCCTCAGAGACGTTGATGCGGTCCTGCAGGATGTAGACGGTGTAGGTCGACACGACGGCGACGCCGCATGACACGAGGAACATCGTCACGAGAAACAGCGCGAAGTCGGGCGACCTGCGCGGGTTGATATAGAAACTGCCGAAGAATGCCGCGATACCGAACGGCTCGGGCTTGAGGTCGAGCGACGAGTCGCCCCGCAGCAGCCAGAGCAGGACGCCGCAGAAGACGAGCGCGACGACGACCGGCAGACCGAACTGAGCGAGCATGTTCGTGGGGAACCACTCGACGAAGAACACGCCGATCACGAGCGAGGCGGACGACGCCATGCCCGACAGCGCACCGACGAGTCCTTGCTGTGCGGTGGGGACTCGGTCGGCGATGATCGCGAGCGCGGCCGCGATCGAAGCATTGATGAATGCCTGCATGATCAGCCAGCCCAGCAGCAGCATTGGGAACGAGTTGCTCAGCGCGATCACCAGCGCTCCCGCAATCGTGCCGAGCAGCCCGATGAGGATCCAAGGGCGGCGCTGGCCGAACCGGCTGCGGGTCCGGTCGCTCAGGCGCCCGAAGAAGGGGTTGGCGAGAAGCGCGACGAGCGTGCCGAGCCCGGCGGCGACCGAGTAGCTGGCGGTCTTGCCCTCGGGGTCGATCTGTGAAATGCGCAGCGCGATCGTGACTGACGCCGGGAGCATGATCGACATCCAGATACCGAGCAGCGCAAGCGCGTAGACGGTGATGAAGAGCGGGCCCACGCGGCGGGTAGCGGCAGGAGCCGCTCCCTGCCCAGTCGCGGTGGTGTCGGGTAGTTTGGCCACGATAACTCTCCTTCGAGTCAGATGCTTCGCGCTTTGAACGACTTTCCGGAATCGATACCGGTATCGATTCCGGAGTGGATTCACATAGAGTACGAGAGAGGCGCCCGAGTCGTCAACAAGCAATGGAGAGCGTGCAGCGAATGACAACCTCAAGACCTAACCTCGCCGACGTGGCGCGGATCGCGGGCGTCGGCCCGGCTACCGTTTCTCGCGCACTCAACGGCCGACCCGATGTGAGCGAGAAAACGCGAGAGCGAATCCGGAAGATCGCCGACGAGCTCGGGTTCCGTCCTTCCGCCACCGCACGTGCGCTGCGTCGGGGCTCATTTCGGGCCGTGAGCGCGATTGTGCCGGACCTGGTGTGGGGCTGGTGGGAACCGGTGCTGAGGTCGGCAGCGGAGGCGGCGGCGGACGCGGGCTTCCACCTGTTCGTGCATCCGATCGCCGGCACCGAAGGCGGGCTCGAGGCGGTCATCGAGGGACTCGCGAATGTGCCGACCGAAGGGGTGATCGTCGTGAGCGTGCCCGACCAGGCGGCGGCGCGCGACTCCTGCGAGCGGATCGGTCTCCCCGTCGTCGCGATTGACGACACCTCGCGCTCCGTCCAGCTAGCCAGCGTCAGCGCCAAGAACCGCGACGGCGCCCGGACCATCGTCGAGCACCTCATCTCGCAGGGCTGTGAGCGAATCGCGTGTGTCGGCGCAACCTCGAACGAGTTCACCCCCTATTGGGGCGAGGGCCTGTTCGTCGAGGAGCGGGTCGCCGGCTACCGCGATGCGGTGACCGCGGCGGGGCTGGCCCCCGCTGAGGAGCTTGTGCTCGATTGGTCATCGCCGGGCGACGAGTCGATCGTCACGGTGCCCGAACTCGACCGGTTGCTGGAATCGGGGGCTGAACCCGACGCGATTTTCTGCCTGGCCGACCTGCTGGCGGCTCCGGTGCTGCGCACGCTCTCCGCACACGGTCTGTCAGTGCCGGACGACGTCGCGGTCGCAGGATTCGACGACGAGCGAGCGGCGTTGCTGTTGGACCCGCAGCTCACGACGATGCGTCAACCGTACGATCAGATGGGCCGGCTGGCCGTCGACTTGCTCCTGAGGGCGATCTCCGGGGAGCGCCTGCCTGCGCGCCGTCATGAACTGGAGACGGAACTGGTCCTCCGCGGCTCGACCGCGGTCAGCCTCCGGTGAGACAAGGGAGGGGGATGTTAACCCGCTTTGGCCCCGCCGAGTTCCGCTTCCACCTTCGCTCGCGCCGTCAACAGGGCTTCGCGCGCCGTGGGGATGTCGAATCGCCCTGCGGGCGCTATCACGCTCAGCGCACCCAAGCACTCCCCGTCCGACATGATCGGCACGGCCACGACGTCGACGACGTCGCCCAACCATTCGGAATGGGACTGGGCATACCCGTTCGCCCGCACCTCGGCGAGGGTGTCCTGCATACCCTCCCGGCGGCTCGCATCGACGTGCGCGTCGAAGGCCAGCAACACCATTCCGGATGCGGAGGTCTTCAACTCCAGATGCGGCTCGGCAGCCCTGCTGATCGCGAACGGCCGCTTGGGTTCATGCCGCTCGATGATGATCGCCTCGTTGCCATTCAGCACCGCATAGGAAATCGGCTCATTGAGCTGCTCCACCAGCGACTCCATCGCACGGGTCACCTCGGGAGGTACTCCGGAGTATTCGATCGCGAATCGGCCGAACACCGCCGCCCGGGGCGAGAGCTGGTAGTCACGTTTCTCGTTCTGCACCAACCAGCCCACCTCGGCGAGGGTCGACACGTATTGATGGGTGGCCGCTCTTGACCAGCCGAGCTGACGGGCAAGACCTGACACGCTTGACCTGCCGTCCGGAAACTTCAGGAACGTTTCCAGGACTAGGATCGTCTTGCTCACTGATTGCAGGCTCATAGTGCCTCATTATTCCCATCTATCGCCGGAAAGGGCCCGGCAGCACCAGCCGCCGGGCCTTTTCGGCCGTCAAAAGTTACAGCAGGTTCGGTTCGCCTGGGTGCATCACGGTCGGATCCAGGTCGTACTTCTCGGCGATCTTGTCGAGTTCGCCTGAGTCTCTGAGTTCCTGAATCAAGCTATCGATCGCTTTGCCGAGCTGCTCGTTGTCCTTGCCCACCGGGAAGTTCGTCTGACCCGCTTCCCTCGTGGCCGGTAGACGGTCGTCGGGCTTGAGCGGAGTCACCTTGAACCCTTCGATCTCGTGCTTCTTCAAATACTGCGCGCCGGCGATGTACCCGAGCACAGCGGCATCCACGCGGCCGGCCTTGATGTCTTCGAACAGGGCGTCGTCGTTCTGATAGATCTTGAGCTTGCCCCCGATAACCTTCTTGATATCGTCGACACCGATCAACCCCTGCCCCACTCCGACCTCGACGTCCTTGAGACCGTCGACAGTTTCGATACCTTCCTTCGACACAGTGGAGAACGGTGAGGTCACGACGGGCGCCGAGAGACGCACCTTCTCGGCACGTTCCTTCGTCCGGTACCACGAACCCAACGTGGTGTCGGCGCGACCGGTGGCCACCGAAGTGATCATTGCGGCCGAGTCGCCCTTGTTCACCTTCAGCGTCAGGCACTCGAGCTCGGCGAACTTCGTCAGGACGTCACCCTCGAGCCCGGTGAGTGTGCCCGGCTCTTCGGACATCGAGAACGGTACGTACTCGTACTGGGCGACGGTGAGAACTCCCTCTTCGAGAGTTTCAAGTCCTTCGTCCCGGGGCGTGCAATCCTCGGCCACCGCGTCCGGGGCACCCGGGGGCGCACCTCCGCATCCACCGAGGAAGAACAGCGCGGTCACGGCCACCGAGGTGATGGCGAGACTCCTTTTCATGATGACTCCTTTGTCAGTACGTGAGTGAGGTCAGGCCCGTTTGAGAGTTGTCCTGGCGACTCCCGGGAGTAGTGCTTTCAGTGCTAGTTTCTTCGACCGCCCTTTCTGGACTCCCATCCGCTTTTCCAGGTAGCCGGTGAGAATGGCGCCGGGAATCGTGATGCACAGGTAGAGCACGGCAGCTGCGGTGTAGACGGACATGTACTCGAAGGTGGCCGAACCGATGATTCCCGCACTCTGCATGATTTCCGGGACCGTGATCACCGTTGCCAGGGATGTCGCCTGGAAAATGATGATCGTGAGGTTGACCAACGGTGGAATGGAGATTCTTGACGCCTGCGGAATAACGATGAACCGGTAGGTGTCGAGCACGGGCATCGATAGCGAGTTCGCCGCCTCGACCTGTCCTTTCGGCACCGCATTGAGTCCGGCGCGGATCATCTCCGAGGAGTAGCCGGCGGCGGAGAACGTCAACGCTGCGAGCGCAGCCGAGAACGGATCCAGCAGCATTCCCAGTTGAGGCAGTCCCTGATAGAAGAGAAGCAAGAGCACCAGGATTGGTATGCCGCGGCCAAGTTCCACGATGACCAGCGCAACGTAGTTGACGATCTTCGATCGAGCCTCGACCATCAGGGCAAGAAAGAATCCCAGAATGTACCCGCCGAGGCAGGACAGACAGGTCATCACGATCGCCGTCCACAGGCCGGGTAGCAGCTCGGGAAGATGTTGTGGCCAGGTGTAAAGCCAGGAGAAGTCGTTCATGCTACTGCGTACCTCCTCGTGATCCGGGCGTGAATGTTTCTGGAGAACACCGCGATCGGCAGACTGAGCAGAAGGTAGATCAGGCCGGCGAATCCAAACATGTACAGGCCCTCAGCGTGGTACTGGGTCATGATGCCGGCGCGGAAGACGAGGTCGGTGACACCGATGGTCGAGACCAGGGCCGAATCCTTGAGCAGGCCGATGATCTGGGTGGCCACGGACGGGCTAACCGCCCTGAACAGTTGGGGGCCAACGACGAATCTGAGCGTCGAGGCCCGATCGAGATTCAAGGCGCCAGCGGCTTCCCACTGCCCTGCCGGAATGGCTTTCATCCCGCCGCGGTAGATCTCAGCCATATATGCGGTGGCGATCATCGACAGTGCGAGCAAGGATGCGGTGACGGGATTCAGGGTGATCCCGAGCCCGCCGACGCCGAAGAAGGCGATGAACAACCACACAAGTGTGGGGACACCGCGGACGACGTGGACGAATCCGTTGTAGATTCCGCGTATCGCGGCAAATCGACTCTGTGCCAGAGCCAGCAGCGGCACGGCGAGCACAATACCGATCGCCGCCGACCCGAAGGTCATCAGCACCGTCCATCCGGCGCCCAGGGCGATGTATCCGAATATCTCAGCCATGTCAGCGCCCCAGGACCGCGGACAGGAACTTCTGGGTACGGACATGTTCCGGGTTGGTCATGATCTGCTCCGGGCTGCCCTGTTCGATGATCGCTCCGTCGACCATGACGGCGACCTGGTTCGACACGTGCCGGGCGAATTCCATCTCGTGGGTGACAACGAGCATCGTCATGTTGTCGGCGGCGAGCTTGCGCATCACCTGCAGGATTTCCGCGCCGATCTCCGGGTCGAGACCCGAGGTTGGTTCGTCGAACAACATGAGCTCGGGGTCCATCGCCAAGGCGCGTGCGATAGCGATGCGCTGTTGCTGCCCGCCCGAACACTGGGCCGGGTAGGCATGGGCCTTGTTCTCGAGGCCGACCCGGGTGAGTTCTTCCATCGCCCGAGCCTCGGCCTCGGCCCGCGAGCGCCGGTGCACCCGCATTTGCGGAAGTGCCACGTTCTTCAGCGCGGTGAAATGCGGGAAGAGGTTGAACGACTGAAACACCATGCCGGTGTACTCTCGCACATTCCGGATCTTGGGCTTCGATGGCCGGCCGGAACCGAAGTCGATCTGCGCGTCACTGATCCGCAGACTCCCGCTATCGGGGACCTCCAGGAGGTTGATGCACCTGATGAAGGTCGATTTCCCGGCTCCCGAGGGCCCGATGATCGAGATCACTTCGCCCTTGGACACCGTGAGGGACACGTCGTCGATGGCCTTGTGGTCGCCGAACCGTTTGGTCAGTGACGTTGCTGAAACGAATGAACCATCCATTACCGTGGATCCTTCTTCATGAGTCAAGGACTGTGACAAAGGCAGAGACATACTCATCATTCCCTCAAAGCTGTTTGAACGTCCTGCGATAAAAATTCAGCCAGTTCTCACCCATGATCAGTCCGACTTCCCGGTCGTCGAACCCACGATCACGAAGGCATGCCTCGGCGTTCGGGAACTGGGATGGATCATCGAACCAGCCCAGTCGTGGCTGGGGTCCGGAGTTCGATTTCGACCCGGCCCCGTACTGCGTTTCCCTGGCCCAGCGTCCTTGGCGCATCCACTCGAGATACGCCATTCCACCTGTCTGATCGAAATCGGTTCCGATCCCGACGTGCTCGATCCCGATCCGGTCCACCGTCCAGGCGACGAGTTCGGACCACTTGTCCGGCGTGGTGTAATCGCCGACGATGTTCCGGTACACCGACAGGCCGATCACTCCCCCGTTGTCCTTGAGCGCATCGAGCACCTCGGTGGGCTTGTTCCTCGGGTGCGGTGCGAGTTCGGCCGGGTTCGAGTGGGTGATGGCGACTGGTTCGGCCGAATGGCGGATGGCGTCCATCGTCGTCGTGTTGCCGACGTGGGAGAGGTCGACGACCATTCCACAGCGGTTCATTTCGCGCACAACGTACTTGCCGTACCTGGTCAGGCCGGAGTCGTGCGGTTCGTAGCAGGACCCGCCGACATCGGACTGGATGTTGTAGGTCAGCTGGCCGACCCGGGTGCCCATCCTGGCGAAGAGTTCGACGTAGCCCAGCCGGCCCTGGAGGAAGGCGACGTTCTGGAATCCCAGCAGAATCGCGCACCGGCCGGAATCGGCGATCCGGGTGATGTCGTCGGCGGTGTAGGCGATCTCGACGACATCGGCATTGTCTTCGGCCATGTTCCGCCATTTGACGATCTGATCCATCGATTCGGTGGCGTCCTCCCAGAACCCGACGGTGACCGTGGCACAACCGACGTTTCCGGCGGCGAGCTCTTTCAGGGCGGGACGATTGTCCGGCCTCTCCTTCTCCAGCGGCGTACAGAGCAGACTGTCGACGTACAGCATTGCGCGTGTCCTTCGGTTGGTGGTTTCAGTGGGCCGCGATGAAATCGGTGATGTTCTGGTTGTCGAGTTCGTCGGGGTCGGTGAGGAGATGGAGTTCCTCACTGGTGAACTGTTTGGTGATCCGCTCCCCCGGTTTGATCACGTCGAGGACGGTCCCGCCGGTGTGCTGGCGAGAGATCGGGGTGTCGACGTCGAGGCCAGCGTTGGCGCGGTAGTAGATGTTCCAGAACGTCCTGGAATCCACCGTGCGCCCGTTGACGACGAAGTCGTACATCGCTTGCCGGTGCTCCTTCTTCAGGGTTTCCGGGTCGCTGCTGATCGCCACGGTTCCGGTGTGGGTCGGGGGCGTGACGGTTCGGTCCGGCGCGGTTCCGTTCGCGTCGGTGCCGGTTCCGTCCGCCTCGGCGAGGTCGAGGCTGATGCCGTACCGGCTCAGCTCCAGTTGCAGGCCGGCGAGCGCGTGATCGGCCACCGCGTTAACGATTTCGAATCGCTGCGGTGTGTCACCGGCATGCGAACCGAGCAGATTGACGAGGACATGACCGGTGGCCAGCAGGCTCTGCCCGTGATTGTCGATGACCAGCATCCCGTCAGCGTTGCTGTACGACGGAGCCCGCCAGGCCGGCGCCTTCCCGGTATCGGGGTCGATCGCGCTGATCAGCAGATCCCCGAACGCGGTTGCCGCCTGCAGGTCCGCCACCAGGCTGGTGACGACGAACTCCCGGCCACCGTGCCACGATCCCTGCGGCACGTTGAGTGCCTGATACGCCCGGCCGGCCATCAGCCGGAGCTCCCGGTACTTCATCTCGATCGTCTCGGTGTCGTGCGCCTCGGGTGGGGTGATCGGCGTCTGGATCGGCGTGAGCACCACCTTCGCGGCTGGCATCTCTCCCGTTGAGGTGGCGCCCATCTTGGCTGCCCCCGCCGCTGGCGCAATGTGCGCCGTCCGGGTGGAAACCGCCGGTTTCTCATACGACCACCACCAGGTCGAGTCGTCCGCCTCGGCGATCTCGTCCCGGTACGGGGCCGATTCGAAGATCAGACCGCGGACATCCCGGCCCATGTGGTCTTCGGTGCGGTCGAGGCCGTGGATGAAAGAGTTGACGAATCGGATCACCCACACCGGCACGAAATCCGTGTCGTGCGGATCGGCGTAGGCCGTGGCGTACGGCTTGTCCTTCAGTGAAAGCACCAGCCGGGTGATGTACTCGAGTTCGGGATGGTTCGACAGCAGGTCACCCAGCGTCGTTCCGTGCTCGGCGTGATCGATAGCCGACAGCAGTTCGCGCACGTACAGCGGGTAACTCTGGATGAGCTCGTGCGCCTCGGGAACTTCTTCCCGGGGGCCGGATCGCGGCTCCTCGGCGGCACGGGACTGGTACCAGACCCGGTCGCGGTTCTCGTCGTCGTTGAGCGGGAGGGAAAGCGCCCATTGGAAGCTGGTGGTGATGACCTCCCTGAGCGTGTTCAGCGGAGTCGTAGGGTCGAGTGCCAGATTCTCCTCGAAGTTGAGGTACTGCTCGGATATCTGCGCGCAGTAGTCCGGGACGAGTTCCATCAGCAGGGTGTTGAAGGAGTGAAGTGCTTCCTTGCTCACTTGAGCGCTCGCCTCACGGTGGATGGTCGCGAGTACGGTGTCACCGGCTGCCGGAATCACTTCTCCGCGGGCGGCGGCGCGGACTTTCGCGCGGATCCTTCTCAGGTCGGCCACGATCTCCATGTTGCTGGTGAAGAACCGGTAGGAGGTGGTGAGGAAGGATCGGTACCGGATCGTGCGGTTGAGGTGATCCTCCAGGGTGGTGAAGTCTTCTTTCGTTCCCAGTGTCTCGCTGCGGAGGACGTGGTCGACGACTTTGAGGTAGGCGGAAATATAGGAGTTGACCAGGATCGGCCGGTTGTAGAAGAGCATGGCCAGCCCGAGGGCTGAGCCGTTCCCGACGCCGATCAGGCGCTTGATTGACGGATCGATGCAGACCGCGGTGTCCGGGGCGTCGAGACGGGCGAGTTCTTCGACCAGGTCGACAGAAAGTTCCCGCATCAGGTATGCGGAGAGCATTTGTGCGTGGTACGAGGACTTCAGCGGGTGGTCCTTGCGGATGGCGGCGAAGGGGGTCGTACCGAAGGTGCCGTTGCCGTCGAGGCCGGTGTTGCGCATGATGTAGCCGACGTGCCGGAGGTCTTTGATGTCGGGCTGGTCGCCGCGTGCCAGAGCTGCCCGGACCGCGCGGAAGATCCTCAGGCTCTGGTTGGACCGGAACCACATCAGGGTGTTGGCGGTCGCACGGCCTTCGTATAGCCGCGGGAGTTCTTCTTCCGTCTCACGTACCTGTTCCGCGGTGGCCACTCCGTCGATCAGCGCCCCGATCATGTCCCAGCTGGTGCCGATGATCCGACCGGTCCGGTTCTTGTTCGACGGTTCACTCATAAACGCGAGGAAGGTGAGCGCCCCTTCCGGAGTGCTGATCGAATAGCGGGCCTGCCCGTTGCCGCGTCGGTCGATTTCGAAGACTTCGCGTTCGATCCGCCAGTTCTCCCGGATCATCTTGGACATGAAGCTCCGGGAGGCCGACAGCCTGGTCGGCTGCATTGCGCCGAGGTTCCTGGGATCCATCACGATCGCCGGATCGGAGTAGTAGGCGTTCTGGTTGTGTGCCACCTTGCGCATACACCTTTCGAATAATCGTCAATGATTATCTGACGTCGATCTACTTACTGTTGACATTTCGTTGAGCGTAGCAAAGCGTCGAGGGTATGAATAGGGGTCAACGGAATCTTTTTCGGACCCTCTGCGGGTTGGTGGGCATAGAAACGCCGGGTGCGCAGTGTTGAGGAGTTTGACGGGCTGGCCGCACGTTCATGCTGATCAAAGGCTCGGCGTAAGTGCGAGCGCGAGACTGATGGGGTTTGTTGGATGCCGGGAATGGCCGCGTTCCTCCGGGAAGTGACGTCGGCGTCTAAGCCAGGCGGTGCGGCAGATGAGCGCGGCGGTATCCCGGAGCATCTCTTGGGGTGCTAATGCTCGACGACCGCATGCTGACAGGCCGGCTGAGTTCCGAGCCCGATCGGCAGGTCGCTGTCGAAACTCCGGTCTCCTCGGATAGAGAGCTTTCGGGAACTTCGAGGCGAGGGAGGCACGGCCGATTTCCGGTTTCCCGTGGCCGCACGGTTCTCCTGTTTACGGGAACCGTGCAGTTCGCTTGCGCTCCGTCATAGCTGATTGAGAGGCGGCTCATGGCTCTGAGTATTGCCGGATCCTGTGGGGCAACTCTTCGCCGCTGACAACCACCTACTGGCTCATGATGCGACGACCGGCAATCCTCACGGTTACGTTAAGCGATCGAGACCAACCCGTCGCCTGATGGGTTGGACTCTGCAACGTCTGTTTTGCGGTCATCCCTGGTCTGCGCCAAACTGCTGCAGTGGCTTCCTTACAGACGGCAGACGAGATCACGACCACCCTTGAACGTTTGCACGGAAAACGGATCGTTCTCCTTCAGGTGCTCGGCATCAACTCCCTGAAGTCGCTCACGCCATCGGTGGACGTACTAGTTGGTGAGACCGTCGAAACAAGCGAGGCAGTCGATCGCGTCCTCACCCTGCGCACCGGCCGCCATCTCATCAGGTTCGACCTCCAGCGGACAGGCAAGGTAGTCTGGCTCAGGTCGAACGAGTCGTTCCACTTGGGAGCCGGATCGATGCCCACAGCCAGACTGATCACTGAGGAAGGCGCGATCGACCTGACCGAGCCCGCCAAGACAAAGCGGATCACGGTGACGGTCGATGATCGCTGAGAATGAAGCGAGTCGTCTGCGCGGTGATCGCCCCGAGAGACCCTCTGCCGAGTTACCCCGAGCCCAAAGGGTCATACCTAGTGAGGCAGGAGTAGCGATGAGCTGGCAGCCCCAAGACGTCGACAACCTGATGGTGTCGTCCAACTTCATTCGAGCGGTACGCGAGTTGGGCTACCTGAGCCTGTCGGCCGCACTCGCCGAACTGGTCGACAACTCCCTCCAAGCGGACGCGACTAGCGTTGCAATATCGCTCCACCGCCCCGAGGGTGCCACGCATCCCGAGATCGGGGTCCTCGACAACGGTTCAGGAATGAATCGGCGGGAACTTGAACAGTGCTTGCGCTTCGGAGGGTCGTCCCGCTTCGGCATGAGAGAGTCCTTCGGCCGGTTTGGCATGGGTCTCCCGGCTGCGTCGCTCAGCCAGGCCTGCCGCGTTGAGGTTGTCGCTTGGCAAGACAGTGCCTCGGCGCTGGAGGTAACACTCGATGTCAATGCGATCACCTCGGGCGAAGTGCCAGCCCTCAAGGCTCGTAACGTTGGGTCATCCGTCACATCCTCTGGGTGCCGAGTGACGTGGCGAGACTGCGACCGGATCGAGTACCGACGCCTTGGGTGGCTCGAGCGAACACTACGACGCGACTTTGGAAGGATGTACCGACGATACTTGACCGATGGTCTGACGCTGACCCTCAACGGGACGGCTATCGAGGCAGATGACCCATTGATGCTCGCGACCAAGGTCGAAGGGGCAAGCGCGACCGTCGCATTCGATCCAATGGAGTACGAACTCCACACCGCAGACGGCGGCTCGGCCTGTGTTCGAGTCCGCTTCACCTACCTGCCGGTCCACCGATGGCACGGCCTCGACAACCCAACGAAGCGACGCCTAGGTATCGTCGGTGGTGGTGGCGTATCGATTCTCCGCGCGGGCCGAGAGATAGCGCACGGGTGGCACCTCATGGGCGGAAAGCGCAAGGAGAACTACGACGACTGGTGGCGCTGCGAGATTGAGTTCGAGCCGGTGCTGGACGAGCATTTCGGTATCACAATTAACAAGCAGGGAATCCGTCCGTCAGCGAAACTACGCGAAGCTCTAGAACCGGAGCTCGAATCTATCGCCCGTCTGCTCAACGTGCGCGTACGGAAAGCCTTCGAGGATGTGAAGTTCCAGGCAGAAGCTCAAGCTTCATGTCGGATCGCCGAGGCAGCGGACCCAGACCAGCCCGTGCTACGCAACGGCCGTGGTCGTGGTGCGCACGGGCCGTTGCGCTACCGCATCAGCACAACACGCCTATCTTCCGGTGCCATGTTCAAGACAACTTTGGCGGCGAACAAGCTCGACGTACAACTTAACGTTGACCACCCGGCGTTCACGTCACTTTACCAACCGCTCCAGACGCTTACCGATAATGCGGCTACCGAACTTCGAACAGCCGTGGAACTACTCATCTTGGCGTTCGCCCGCAGCGCCGAGGCAAGCGCAGATCCAACCGACCCATTGGTAGCCGAGTGGGGCTCGACGTACGCGCGGATGCTGCAGAAGTCATGACCGAACCCAAGTACATTCCCCTCAACCTTCCCAGCGGTTCCCCTCGTGGCGAACGACGTGGCTACCTGCGCCTGTGCAAGCTGCTGGCGACGCAAACCCGGAGCGACCGAACAGGATTCACACACGGCCAGTGGGTGTCCGCCGCCGACCTTGGTGATCTCTACACCCAGCCGACGCTGGCCGCGGCCGCCCATGCCGCCATCGACCTGGTCGCCCAGGGATGGACTGTCAAGGTTGATCGTCTCGGCCCCTTGTTCTCGCCACCAGCAACCCATCGTGACCGTGACGCCGAGAAGGAGCGAATCCGGACGCAGGAGCACCTCCGCCGCGACGAGCAGTTGCGCAAGCCTAGCGTCCGCAGATTCGTGCAAGGCATGGAGCGAGCACACCAGCACGGCGATCAGTTGGTGTCGATCTTCGACCTCATGCGGGACGGATGTGAGCTATCGGACGCGATCAAGGCGGATCCAACGGGGCGGCAGGCTATCCGGCCCTACGTACAGATCGCTGATGACTCGATCTGCGAGCTCACTGGCTTCAAGCTCCAAAACATCTGGCGCTACTTCCGTCACACCTGGTCGAACGCCTACGCCACAGTACCGGGGCGGTCGATGCCAATGCTCGTACGCGACGCGTCCACACCCCACCACGCGGTCATCGGTCTCGCAGCCATCTCTAGCCCTGTGGTGCAGATCGCCGAGCGCGATACCTGGATGGGCTGGGAGACAGACCAATTCCTGCGGGATCTTCACACAAAGCCAAGTGAAGAGCTGGCCCGTTGGGTTGCGCACCGAATCCAAGTACAGCAGGCCGAAATCTACGTCGGTGACCTACTGACGGACGGTGTACTGCAACCGTCAGACCTGACCAAGCCGACAGAGGATGCAATCGCCCGACTCAAAGCCGATGCCGAACGTCACCGGCAGCGCCACCACCGTTCGGCGACGATTCGTGAAGTCCGCAATATCGAGCACGATGCCTGGATCGCCCGAGCTACGACGGACCTCTTCCGTAGCAAGCGATCAGCTGCGCTAGCCGAAGCGCTGGACATCCGAATGGTGCTTGGGGCATACCTGCTCCCAACACCAACTCTCGACGGTCTCAGGCAATCGCTCGACGACAGCCGCACCCGGGCCCGCCTTCGGCGACTGGCACGTCGCGCCCGTGGCGAACGAGTCGGCACCGTAATCGCTGACCTGACCGTGTGCGGTGCGATTGCGCCCTACAACACGCTCGCAGCAGGGAAACTCGTAGGCGCTCTCGCGGTATCGCCCACCGTTCTCGCCGCCTATAGCAAGAAGTACACGAGGCCGAGCGAGATCGCCTCAGCGATGGCAGGGCGCGCCATCGTTCGGGAAGCACGTCTCTCACTCGTTGCGACTACATCCCTCTACGGCACCGGTTCGAGCCAGTACAATCGGTTGTTCTGGCCGGCGGACGTGGTTGGCGGGAAACCGGACGCACGCGTGGGATTCTTCGAACTTGGACGGTCACGGTCCTTCGGCACTTCACACTTCACCGATACATCCGTCGAAGCACTGCTCAGGCTCTCAACGCTGAATGACTCGTCGGTCCGCGTCAACAGTCTGTTTGGGGAAGGTGTCAGTCCTCGACTCCGAAAGGTGCGTCTAGGCCTGGCCGCGCTCGGCTGGCCAACGAATGAACTCCTTAAGCACGGACGCGAGCGCATCCTCTACGGCGTCCCGCTCGTGAGCAACCTCCGCGATTACTCCCTCGGGATCGACAGCACACCCAATTACCTGATGGACGTGTCTCTGACGGATGGTGACACACGCATTTCGGAGTGGTGGCTCAACCGCTGGGCATTGCGTCGAGCTACCCAGCAGCACGTTCAGGAAGCGATGCGAAGCAACCGCTTGAGCCGGCCGGTGACCCATGGTGCGCGCGTGCCGCTGCCGAGTGAAGACGATGCAGCGCCACAGTCGTCTAGTGCGCAGGCACGCTAGCTACGACGCAAGTAGGTACCATTACGTCGTCGCGACCATCGAGATCACGAGACGATCAGGGTCGTCCGGATCGTGGCTTCGCCGGATTCCGGGGAACCGAACGCGCCGACCGGCCTAGAATGCTATGTCGGTCTCGACCGTGCGGACGAGCACCTCAGAGCGTGGCCCAATGAGGGTCTCAACGAACCAACTCATGGAGGCGTTCTGCCGAAGGCGTCACAAGATACTTCACGTTGTAATATCGGCTGGGGCATGCCTCGATCTCCTTGATGGACGAATAGCTCCAAAGTGCTGGCATCCTCGGCCACAGCCTCCGGATCCCGGGAAAGTCAGTCTCGAACCGAGCACCTTCCTCAGTCACTTGATGAACTCCAGGACCTCACGTGAAGCGTTAGGCAGGCTGCGCGCAATGATCAGGTCATCAACGAGCTTCACACGCTCGAAGGTATCCTGGGAGATGCGGTGCAGTTCCGCTGTCGGCGCGACGTCCGGCGTCAGCGGTCCATGCACCCCAATGAGCGCGCGCGCTCCGCTTTCCTTGGTGGCAAGGATGGGAACAGGCACCGATCCGATCCCGGTGACGTCAACGATCGCGTTTCGCTCGAAGTGCACCCCCTCCACTCCCGAGCGCTCTAGGTCCTCGTAGAGCCTGTCGGCGGATCGTTCAAGACGTTCCGGTGCCAATGTCGGCAGCGTGCCGTACAGGAGGTACCTCAGCAGGCTGGCACCGACATGGCGGTCGAGATGGGTGTGCTCGAATCGGTTCCGGAAGCTTCGCAGACAGCGGTAGCAGGACTCTTCACAGTCGGCGGGGCAGGTCTCGAGCCGTTCAAGTGCCAGGTCGAAGATCTCCCGTCCGAGTTCACTCACCTGCTGCGTGAAGCCCGCACCACCAGCCAACGTGTCATAGAGGTAGATCTCCGCCTCTCGCCCGTGCCCACCCCACGGCGTCAGCGCCGGTCGGAACTCGGCTTGCAGTTCATTGGCCTCGACCTCCAACCGCGCGGTCGCCGCGATGGTCAGGGCCTCTGCGACCGTTCGCAACGCAACCTGCGACGACAAGAACGATGGCCGTAAAGTTACCGGATTCGAGACCGTCATCCGAACGAGCAGCACGTCGGAGATGAAGTCCGTACCGAGCACCAGCCCTCGCGAAGCGTGGCCCCCAGGACACATGACGTCCTTCGGGTCAGTCGGAAAGGGCCTATGGTGACTGCCCGCAAGCAGCGGCGTTGGCATAGCCGTGGGCTCGATCAGACCACACCAGGTGCAGAACGTGTAGCCCTCGTTGCGCGGGCCCGTGTTGGACACAAGCAACGTCTGACGATCGAAGTTCTGCTGGATCCGATCAGTGACGTGCTGCCACAACTCGTCGCTGCCAGGGCCGTCTGCGATCAGCTTCGCTCGGGTTGCATAGGAGACCGCAGGTTGGTCGTCCGGGCTCGTACCAGCTGGCTCGTTCGTCCGGTGAGCGAAGCCGGGGGGACGCAGCCAGTTCATACCAGGCCCAAAGCGCTCGCCATCGCAGGCCGGACAGAAGTCTGTCCGACCACGGTCTGACTGCTCCCAGGGAATGTGTGTTGCGTAGTGGCAGTCCTGACATTCGAAGTACATGAGCCGGTCGCGCCAGGCGTCGGTCAGTTCCTTGCGCATCGGGGAGTAGAGTGCTCCCGATGTCCACTCGCGCTTATCCACCCACACGACCTTGCCCGGTGCGTACTGGCTAAGCGCGACGGTCAACCCCTGGCTCGGCGCGTACTGGAACACCGGACGATATGGCGTAGAGCGATCCTCATCGAAGATGTGGAAACTGGCGACGTCGGTCGGGAATGCGTAGCGCGGTAGGGCGCCCTTGTAGAGCAGCCGGTCGAGCAATTTGGTACGAGCGCGCTGGGAGCTGAGATCCTCGCCGCCGTCCTCGCCTGGTTCGTCATCAGCGGCGCCCTCAGTCCCCATGTCGTCGCTGATTGTCTCCGCGTCGTCAGCGGGAGGGGTCTCGGCTTCGGTCACCTGAGAACCGGCTGCCGACTCGATATCCAGGGCGCAGTCGATGCTCTTCAACGTTGTCTTGACGAGGCCGTTGAGCACCTCGTCGCGCGCGTCCCCGGCGATCTCGCTCGGCAGCCAATCGTCAACCTCAGCCCGCAGCGAACGCTCGTTCGATCCGAGCCACTTCTCAAAGTCGGTTCGGTTGAGCGTCGCACCGTCCGAGAGGAAGTCGGTGACAGAGCCCAGCACCTCGAACAGATTGGCCGGCATAGTACTCGGGTCGAACACTCGGACCCGATCTTGGTGGTAGCGCTGGAGCAAGAAGGCGGTGACGTGCCGCTTCGCGATATCGATGTTGCCCATCGTGAGAATCGGGTCAGCCACGTCACCGCTGATCATGTCCTTGGGCTCGCGGAAGTAATGGTCGTCGTGCGTATCGGCGCTTCCAAACGCAATGACGGTTGCCACGGCGTTGCCGCGACGGCCAGCTCGACCGGCGCGCTGCTGGTAGTTGGCACGGGATGGTGGCATGTTGCGTAACGCCACACCGCTTAGTGATCCGATGTCGATGCCGACCTCCATGGTGGTCGTGCAAGACAGTAGATCAATGGCCACCTCGAGTTGTTCGCCTGGCGCTGGCACAGTGATGTTGACGTCCTGGAAGAGGAGCTCGTACATCTCCGCCTTCGAGAAGACATCATCGGCCTGCGACAAGTTCAGTTGGGCGGTGTGCTCAGCCGCGACGATGCTCATCACCTCACCGGGCGGAGTCGCAAGCGCTCGCTTTGAGCTAGCGCGGTAGTAGCCCTTGCGAGCCTTGAAGACCTCGTCAGTGTCAGGGTCGAGCGGTCGAACCTTGTCCGCGCCGCACGAGATGCACTTTGCTTGGCCCGGGAACGGACGCTGGGTGAAGCGGCACTTGTCGCAGTAGCCCCAGGCGTCATCAAGTTCGAGCGCGACGGTCCGGGCCATCAGCTGGTATTTGTCGCCGACCTTCTGGCAGAACTTGGACTGCAATATCGGGAGCCACTCCTGCTCAAAGACCCTGCGAGCTTCGCGCGAAGGCAGCCACTTTGCCAGCTTGCCGAACTTACCGCTGACCGCCTGGACCTTGGTTCCCTTCCAGTCGTGGCTCATCGCCGAGAACCAGATGCCAGGACGCGTCCACAGCGAGAGCCACATGCGCATCAACGCGAGCTTCTCGTCCGGCGACATCGCAACACCGGGGATGTCAGCCAACTCGCTGAGCGCCTCGTCCCTGAGGTTGCCGCGCTCACGCAACGACGCCAGGCCGAGCGCCTGGAAGCTGTAGTACTGGCTGGTCAGGGTCGGGACGAGACTCCGCAGCAACGACTGTGGTGGAGGATCCTGAATCGAATAGAGCTGTATGAACTCGGAGACGTCGGTCAAGGCTCCCCGGTTGATGGACTGCGAGACCTGCGCGAAGGCTTGGAAGTTCTCCGTGCCGGTCAGTTCCGGGCGCAGGCGGACTCCGAGTAGCCTCGCCCCCACCATGGCGGCGAGATACAAGTTCTCCAGGCTCAGAGTTGGGCCGACCATTTGGTTCGAAAGCTCATGCCACCCCTTAAGGACGATGGGGCGAACAGCGTCACGCAGGGAGTAGTCCTGCACGTTCGGTGCAAGACGAGCGGCGACCTGGCGTGAGTCGGAGAAGGCCAGTACCTTACGACCTCGCAGCGGGGCGAAGTCGTCCCCTCGCTGAGGTCCTGGAGGCTGAACGTCGAGCTGACGGCTAACTAACGCCTGGAAAGGCTGATCGCCCTTGGTCTGGTGGTCCTGGACGCTGGATCGACCGAAGTTGGCCGACTCACCACAAACACCGCACGGCACGAACTCACCAGTGACCTCGGCCTTCGTCGAGTCGCCGTCGTCGCTGTCTTTCTGCTGCTCTCCCTGGCGCGGGTAGCGGAGCCACACGGTGCGCCATCGCTCGCCTAAGTCGTGGGGGTTCAGGCGGCCGGTAACGAGGTCGAGTTCCTTTAACTCAGCGTTTCCTACCTCCTCGGACGGCTCCTCAAGCAGCAGGTCGATGGGTTGCAACTCGACAACGGGCCCAGTCGCCGTGTTGAACGCCTTCCCCGGCTCCTGCCAGAGAAACGATGGGTTCACGATGTCGTCGGTGTAGGCGCGGGCGTATGCCGTCCCGCACTGACGGCAAGTGAACAGTTCGAAGACACGTGATCCGCAATCGCAGGTGGCCCGCGGCTGGCCGTACATCGCGCCGATGGGGCCTGGCGGTATACCGTCGCGACCCACGGCGCAGCCGGGATCGAGGCAGGCCCAGAGTCCTGGCAGTCCACGGAAAAAGGCATGCACACGACACGGCAAAAGGCCGGCCTCGTCAGGCTTGAGGCGGGCAGCACTGGCAAGCGAGATGAGTGTCGATACTGCTCGATCGGCTAGTTCGGCCTTCGCACCTGGGAACACCAGCGACCCCAAATCGCTGACCGGGAGAGCCTTCTTCATCGTCTCGTTGACGAGCTTTGCAAGCGGTGGGAAGTCGCGGAGCGCCTGATACAGCACCGCGCTCGACGTCGTTCCTGAATCGGCCGTGGTGTTGCGGTGATCGAGCAAGCTGACGACGGCATCAAGCCGTGCGGCATCGTCCTCGGCCCGGTAGTACTGGTCCATCGGGATGCCCGCGAGCATGGCGGCATCTGCCACCGATCCCACCGCCTCGGGTTTGCGAAGGGCGAGAGTGCCGACAACGGCATCGAAGTCATCGACGTCCTTGCCGGTGAGTTGGGCGGCAAAGGCTCGGGCGTATTCGGTGTCCGAGAAGCTCGCGCTTGTGGCGATGACTTGGACTCGCTCGGCCGGGATACCAAGCCGTGCCCGCAGTCGCCTCATGAGGAGGGCAACTTCTGCGCCAGCCGCACCCCGGTAAAGGTGCGCTTCGTCGATGATCAGGAAGAACTTCTCGCTGGGGTTTTCCTGTAGCCACTGCCTCGTGGCGTCAAAGATGGGCCGCTCCAACGGCCGCATCAGCATGTACTCCAGCATCGAGTAGTTGGTGATGAGAACGTCAGGTGGCCAATTGAGCACTTCGTGACGTGTGAGGAGTTCCGGGTCGTCAGGCAGCATCACTGCCCGCTGGAACTCGCCCGTCTGCGGGTTCTGCCAGCGCTGCCCGCTGGAGCCGTACCACGCCTTGAGGTCAGGCTTCGCCGGCCACTTTCCACGCGCCTTGAGCTCCTTGATCAGTTGACGGGCCCGCTTCTGCCGACTCGACCCGCCGTTCGCAGCCTCATCGATGAGGGCGATGTAATATTTCTCAAGCGACTTGAGTTTGACCTGGTCCTTTTTGGCGCTGCGCACACCTGGATAGAGCGTGCGACTGGTGTAGCGCGCGAACCGCGCGGGACGACCAGCCCAGATGTCGAACTGCGCCGTCACGCGGTCATCGCCAAGCAAGAGTCGCAGACGGCCAAGCTGGTCGTTGACCAGGGCGTTCATCGGGTAAAGGACAAGAGCGCGCACGGCGGGCGTGCCGAAAGACCCCGGCCGGTTTGCCGCCTCCTCCGCCAGCTTCGCAAGCATGGGCAGGAGGAAAGTCTCCGTCTTGCCCGAGCCGGTACCGGTGGTGACGACCAGGCTCCGACCGTCGCGCGCAGTAGCTTCAAGCGCGGTCGCCTGATGTGTGTACGGCGGGTCGAACAGTAGTGGTTTCACACCGCCCGACGTGGACGTCAGGACCGAGAAGAGCTGATGAACAGCGGGGTCGAGTTCTAGGTCCGCAAAGTGCTTGCCGGGTGTGTAGCGCGGGGTACTCTCCAAGAATGGCGCCCGATAGGTGTTGCCCTCCTCATCGAGTAGCAACTGCCGCTGGCGGATCAGCGACGGGTGTCCGACGTGGTATGTCGCCTCTATGTACTCCCGGAGAGCTGTCCGAATCTCGTCGATCGTCTCCGCGATCGTGAGCGCACGCGCTGTCATGTTTCCTGCACTTCCTCAGCAATTTGCATCCACAATGAATTGAACAAGAACTCCCTGACGTTGCCCTGAGCGCCGTCAGAAACACGGTAGGAGAACAACGACCCCTGAGACTTCGCGACAGGCAGGCCGGTCAGGTCGAGATACCGCTCGGCCCACGACGGCAGAGGACCGAAGAAGTCGAAGATGTAGCCCCCGTCCGGCTGGCCGGTCGGCCGGACCCGGAAGACCTGGGCGCTGCCTCGTTCGGCGTCGAGCGCGGCCTGCAGTCGGCGAGCCTCGTCCCACCCTGGGGCGACCGTTGAGTCGACTGGCAAGTCCAGCACAGCCTGAGGTACGCCGTCTCCGAGTTCCACCGCACACCAGACCGCCGCACCGTACGCCTGCGGGCGTCGGCCGACGAACAGGCCCTGATCGGTCAGAGCCGGCTCCCGCCATCGACCCTTGTAGTAGCGCACCGGTGCCGCCGCGTCGATGAGCGTCAACCCACTGATCTGACCTGGCGTCTGCGATGCTGCAAGTCGCTCTCGAGCTTCCTTAACAACCGTAGCTGCCTTATCATGGCGGGGTGCCTTGGTCCACTGCTCTCGCGTCAGTCGATGAAGGCCAGCTGCCGCCAGCACCTCTCTAGCTTCGCCGGGATCGAGCACCACCGAACGGGTGTGGGACTCATAGGTCACCGCCCTGCCGAGCCGTTCCTCATCAACAATCGGCCCGGCATTCGGTCGGATGCCAACTAGGAGGAAGTGGCCCTGCTGCTTCTCTACGTACGAAGGCGGGCCAAGGAAGAGTAACCGTGCCCGACCGCCGCTAGGACGGAGTTCTAGCAAGTCACCTGCACTAACCAGTACGTCGAGCGTCTCATTGACCTCATGCCGCTTCAAGCCAGGAATCAAGGGCATCAGGACATCCAGTACTGAGTCGACAATCTGACGTGGGGACGCCGGACACAAGAAGGACGCGGCGCGGCGCAGAGACGCGCAGATAGCTTCCGTCGAGAAAAGATCGACGGCGCTCTCATCGAGACCGAGGACGCCAGCCGTGAGTAGAGCCATCTCGTCGCGATTCACTCGCTGGATGCTCATCCCACACCTCCCGTTATTTCCTCTATCGTGCCCAGGACCGCGAACCGAGCGGCGCGTATCAGAACGGGGTCGGTCAGGACGCAGCGTAGATACCGATTGCGTTCCGTCTCGTCCCAGTCGAGCAGGTCGCCAGGAGAGCTAGCCAGTTGCAGAAGGAGGCGGGAACCCTTCATTGTGTTCGTTATACCTGCTGCCTCCATCAGGCCAGAGACCGCGCCGCCAAAGCCCTGGATAAGGACTTCGGGAGTACTCCAGCGCCACAAGTTGTCCGCGATCGCGTGCGCCGCTTTGCGTTGCGACGGGGAATCGCCCACAAGCGTCTGGGCCCGGTTGAGATCAATGTCGTCGACCGCTAGGCCGACGACCCTATGCTCGAAGGTTGCCCACTGCCCTGGGGCCAGCATGACTGCCGTGGCGGTCGTGATCGCATCGAGCACAAGCTGACGCTCATGTGCGCCGAACGGGTGAGCGGGCAGTTCCGCATCCTTCCACATACGATGGTGCTGGATGAGCGTACTCACCTCTGCGAGCGACTTCTGAGCGGTCGGTATCGAAGGCCGCACGACCCCGAGCCGGAGTAGCTGGTTCGGCTCGGGCGGAACAATCTGACCGACTACCTGTTCGCCGTTGGTAGCCCACAGCAGGCCACCACGGGGCGGAGCGACGAACACTTGATCGGATGGCCGCTCTTCCGCAGTCAGCGGACGCTCCACCGAAAAAAACTTGATCGAGACCGAGTTGGCGTCCGTTCGATCTATCAAACGGGCGACGTAATCGCCCTCGCGGTGCCGAGCGGACAGTACCCATCGGAGCCCTCGGAAGCCACGCTCGCACGACACCGTTGCGAAGCCAATGCCCGCCCGGCTCACTGCCAAGTGGGCAACGTCGGCTTCATCGTAATGCTTGGCGAGATCAGGCACATGGCGAAGCTGGCTGAACAACCGTCGCCAATCATTCCCTGTGATCGGAAGCCGTAGGCTCCGCTGGAACGAACTTAGTTCGATACCGTAGCCGTCGCACAGTGTGATTCTCAGGTCGGCGATCGTCCCGTCCGGACCATCGAGTTCGACCACCGCGTGGCCGTCCCAAAGCTCAGGCAGGCTCGGCTGGGCAGGCAGTGTGCGCAACCGGAGGCCTTCGCCGGCGGTGGAACCCTCGTCGTGCACCTGCGGGTCGCGGATCGTCGCGACCAGGGATCCCTCGGCCTTGCGGCCATCACCATCGGGATCCCCGATAGAGACAACAATCTCGTGGGTGCCGACTTCGAGGCCGTCGAGGATCAGGAATACCTCGGTCTCATGCGTCGGCCACTCTACATAGTGCGGCTCTCCGTTGATCGACAGCCGTGCCTTCGGCGGAGAGTGCTGAGCATGGACCGCGATCAGCGCGGGCTCTCCCGCGAGCCACTCGACAGCGCCTTCGCCATCCCAACTGCTCGCTACCACACCCACAGGTCTGATGCTGACATCGGAAACAACCGACAGTCCAGCCAACACCAGGGCTTTCGCATCTATCTCACTGAGCACAGTGGGCACGGCAAGATCGTACGCACTGACGCCCTCGACCGCGACGTCAGCCGCCTGACACCAGGCGACGTCCGGCGGCGCCAACTCCGTCGCGCCGACGATGCAGTACCGAACGCCAGGGCGAACAAACTTACCTTTCACTTCAACTCCGGGCTCGCCGGGCGCACGCCGGAACACCCACCACGGTCCGCTCGTGATCCGGCACTGATCCGCGATAAGCAGATTGACTTCCTGCGACGCACGCTGGAGCCGCAGGAACGGCTCCGTCGGCGCAGGCCAAGAACTGAACTCCACCGGCGCGGTGGCGAACAACAGGCCACCCGTTGGGATGACCTGACGAGCACCTGCGACGACGGCGCGGTACTTGCGCAGTTCGTCGTAGACGATCGGAAGGGTGTGTTGGAGTGACTTGAGATCGGGCAGGACGGCGTAGGCCTTCCAGACCCCACCTTCGCGCTTGACCTGCAGCTTGGGATCGGTCGCAGCGGGGAGGCGCTTCTGCTGTCGATCTCCCTGTCTGCCCGCTCGGGCTGCTGGCCTGAAGTTGTGTGTCCGCACGGTGCTGGCCGAGCGGCGAGCGTCATGCAACCAGCGTCGCGACTGTCGTTCGCTGTTGAGACTCTCGACCAGGCGCGCCAGGGTGGTCGAGGCAATGTAGGGCGAATCCTCATCTTCCCCGGAGAGCAGCAGCGCCACAGCGACATGACCGACAAGCGCGGTGTTCTGACAGAACTTCTCTAGGCGGTCACTGTAGCGCCGCGACCACGAGTGCAGCCGCACACCGAGTTCGTGCGGGTCATCGAGAAACTCAGGCCACCCAGTACGGTAGTCGGACAACATCTTCGCGAGTTGGACCTGGAGATAGCGAGGCAGCACCGCGTGCGTGATTGGCCACGCGATCTTCCTGAAGGTGTTGGCCCAAGCGCCCTGCGGGATTGCTCCGCCGTACTCCCGCGCGAACTTCCGGAACCAGGTACGAATGCGATCGCGCTCGTACTCGCTGTCGACCCAACCCTGTGTCGCCTTGGCGTAGATAGGCCAGTACTCGCCCCCGTCGTAGATGTAGCCCACCTCAGCGGCGTGGACAACGAACGGCAACCACGAGTGTCCGCTTGCCCGAGCGTGTAGCCCTTCCCGATGGGCCGACCGCACAGCCTCCTGGAGTAGTTCCAGGTCATTATCTGTGAGCCTGTGCTCCAGCGCGAAGACCGGCGCTGGAGGGTCGAGCAACTGGCGACGCTTGTACAGCGCACTGAAGTGGACGTCGAGTTCACCGTGGAGGTACTCCAACGTCTCCGAGGTGCTCGCGCGAGAGACTTCAGCCATCGTGGTGTTCCCTTACGTCGATCCGATCAACTCGTCATTAAATCGATCACAGTCTGGCTGAGGCTACCGACAGATTCGCAACAATTTGCAGGTGCAGACTGGATTTTGCCGACATCCAACGATCCTATCGGAACCCTTCAAATCACCTGTCGATAGGGCGCTCCGGTATCGATAGCTCGAACTGCGGCGTGGCACAGGCATAGGCACGTCGAACCTACGCCGGCTGGACGGGCGAGCGGTCGGCACCGCTCAGGGGACCAGAAAGATGCTCCCGGAAATGACGAGGCCCTGGTGAGAAACATGCTCTCACCAGGGCTTTCGGTCGGGCTGACAGGATTTGAACCTGCGACCCCTTGACCCCCAGTCAAGTGCGCTACCAAGCTGCGCTACAGCCCGATGGTCGCCGCTCGCACGGCAAACCAACCTGGACTAGCGTACCGCATCGCGAATGCTCGTCGATGCGGGGCTCAGTCGCCCCGGCGAAGAGCTCTTTACCCACCCGTCACTGGAAACGGCAGGGCAGCCCTTGCTCCTACATAGTCATCTGCGTGCGAAGTTGAGAGGAGATGACGGAAGGCGCGTCAGAATCTCGTTGCCAGTGCGGCCGCCTCAGTCGTCGCCACTGTCGAGAATGTGGAAACTCACTGGGGTGCCGTGCTCCACCGTGCGCGAGACCGTGCAGTACTTGTCGTGGGACAGGGTCACGAGTTTCTCGACCCGGTCTTTCGCGCGCTGCCCGTCTGCATCGTTGAGGAACGTAATGTCGAAACTCAGTTCAATGGCCTCAAGCCGGGACGCCCCGTCCTCATCGAGCTTCTCGCCGGCCGCTTTCACCGTGAACCGGGTCGGTTCGGTTCGGCGACTGGTGACGGTGTCCACATCGATCGACGAGCACCCGGCGATCGCGGCGAGCAACAGCTCGACCGGCGTCATCAGCCCCTCACCGCTGCCGAATTCGACGCTCGCGCCCGATGGCGCCTCGGCGCGGTAATGGTTCTGGGCGACTCGGGTCAGGTCAATACTGCGTGTGTTCTCGCTCATGGGCCCATCATGCCACCGTCAGCGTCGGTCGCCGCGTCCAGATAGAACCAGCGGCCGGCACGCTTGCGGAAGCGCGAGCGCTCCTCAATGACCTGCTCGCCATTGTCATCGCGGAACCGCGCCCGGAAGTGAACTTCCCCCACCTCATCGTCGGCAGTGCCGCCGATCACCTGGAGAATCTCCAACCCGAGCCAGACTGTCCCCCGGCTGGCATCCACCTCTGCCGGGCGAGTGCGTGGGTGCCAGGTGCGGAACAGATGATCGGCATCCCGGCGAACGAATGCGGTGTACCGGGAACGCATCAGCGCCTCGGCGCTGGTCGGCCAGGATGTCAGGTCCATCGCCGGCTGGCAGCACTCGGCGAAGGAGGCTCCGGCAGGCAGGCCACCACAGGGACACGTCATCCGGCCACTGTATTCCAGGTGCCGTAGCCAGACCCACAGGTGCCGCCGTCAGTTTCCCGGATGCGTGCACCGGTGGAGCTCCGGCGTCAGAATAGGTTGGCTGCGAACCCTCGACTGCATTCGCCGGCGAAGTGCAACCCGAGGCAACCAGACGCTACTAGGCACTCCCGCTAGTACTTGTTCGGGCCGCAGGGCGAGTAGACCCTCGGTAGTCGGACAATCACTGCCAACGGCGCTCCACGCCGACTGGCGGCTTTGCGAACGAAGATGGCCGAGCGGCGGCATCGTCCGAACACTCGATCGACAGGCGCCAACGGCTTGGCTGCATCCGCACCAGAAGGAAACCGAGTCAACCAGACGTTACTAGTCAGCCAAGCCGCAACGACGCTCCACCCAAGCCCCCAGGACCGGGGCGGCGAGAACTGCCTCTTGCCGTGCCCAATAGCGCCAGCTAACATACAACTCAACGGTTGTAGAAAGTTTGAAGTGATGCTCAGGTGGAACAGCTCTTTCCTACGCAGGCAGGCACCGCCCGACCTCGGAATCCCCGGCGATCCAGGCTGAGCTGAACCATAAGCTACCCCTTAAGAATCCAGATCACCGAAACGGAGCATCAGATGTCATTTCAGGCCTACCTTGACACGATCGAGGACAAGACCGGACTCACGCCCCGCGCCCTGGTCGAGATCGCGGAGCAGAAGGGCTTCAACGATCCATCCGTCAAGGCGGGCGCCATCCTGGAATGGCTCAAGGAGGACTACGGACTCGGACGCGGCCACGGAATGGCGCTCGTTCACGTGATCAAGAACGGCCCACAGATCAGCGAGAAACACGTCGGCACGACCGGGACGCACCGTGACGAGACCGACGTTCTGTGGCTGGACGGCAAGGCCACGAAACCAACGTCGTAGGTCTGCCCTGCCGAAGGCCGGCTCTCGGGGAGGTCCGTCGTCCGTGGAAACGTCGCTGCAAGGTCCGCCCACCCTCCGGAAGCCGCTGCGTGAACGCGTACGCAAAGCGCCGCTCCTCGGAACTGCTCCTCGGACGCGCGGTAGACATCGCTCCGAAGGGGCGAAAGCGCTGCTCCCGGCAGGCATCGTCCGACGTACCGGCGGAAGCCGCGCTTCCCGGAAAGCACCCCTCAGAATGCCCGGCGAAAGCAGCCTCCGCCCGAACCACCCCTCAAAACCCCCGCACCTAACCCCCAGCACGCCCTCTCCTCCCCCGCGCCAACAACACCGCTACGCCGCCGGCAACGAGAAGCGCAAGCACTCCCAGCGCGACGCTCACAGTACGCAGCGCGGTGCTGAATCCGGTGCCAGCCAGGTGTCCGCCGCTGATCGCGGCCAGGGCGGACCCCACTACCGCGAGCGCAATCGTCTCCGCGGTAAGCCGTCCGGTATTGAACAAACCGGCGGCGGTCCCGGCTTGTTTGGCGTCGACCCCGGAGATTGCCAGGCCATCGATCACGCCAGTGGTCAGTCCAACGCCCACACCGGTGAGCAGCAACGGAGCGAATAATTGCCAGGCCGTACTGTCCGCTCCGATCGTCGCCAGGAGCAGAACGCCGGCACCGCTGACCGCCGCCGACCCGGAAACCAGCAGCACCACCGAGCGCCTGGCGATCATTGCCCCGACCGAGGGCAACACAACCGAGGGCACGGTGAGCATCAGCAACCACAATCCAGCCTGATCCGCCTCCAGGCCGATCACGTCGATCAGGTAGGACGGCAGGTAGACCAGCAGCGGCACGAGCACACCCATCATCGTTCCGGCGACTATAGTCAGGCCGGCAAACGTCCGATTGCCCAGCAAGCCGAGGTCGAACATCGGATCACTTACGCGCCGCTCCACCAGGACGAAAAGGCTGCCGAGCACGAGCGCCGCAACCATTCCGCCGATGACCACCAGACTGCCGATGCCGAACGACGGCGCCACCACGAAAACGACGATCAGCACAATCAGACTCGACGTGAACAGTGCGCCACCAAGCCAATCGATGCGCCGACCGCGAAGACCAGGCAGCCTGGGCAACAGCGGGCAGAGCACAAGGACCAGTCCGGAAAGCACCGCCGGAAGCGCGAAAACTGAACGCCAGCCCAACGCCGTCACCAGAAAACCGGACACGGTAGGACCGAAGGCAAGCCCGATGCCGAGCACAGTGCCCAGCGCCCCAAATGCCCGGGTGCGCGCCGACCCCTGGAAGCTGGCAGCGAGGATCGATGATCCGGTGGCGACGGCTGCCGCAGCACCGAGCCCGGCTACAGCCCGTGCCGCATTGAGCAGCAGAATGTCGTCGGCCAGCACACAGCTGAGGCTGCCGACCAGGAACAGCACAATGCCGGCCGAAAACAACCGGCGCCGTCCGAGCAGATCCGCAAGCGAACCGGCGAAGGTCAGAAACGCGGCGAAGCAGGTGTTGTAGCCGTTGACCACCCATTGGGCCGCGGGAAGCGTCGCGGCCAGGTCGCGCTGAATGCCCGGGAGAGCCAGCGCCGCACCGGTGATTGTCAGCGGGAACGCCAGGGACGCCAATAGCACGGCTGCCAGCGCGAGCCGGTTTCGGGCAAAGGTAGAGACAGAGAAATGAAAGGGGTGCACAGAGAGCTCCGTGAATCGAACGCGGAGCCGGGTAGCGCTGTGGGCCACACCGGCGTTGGACGCTGATACGGCGAAGCGTGGTACTAGGAGTTCACGCCGCCGCTAGGGACGGCGCACTCTGTCTGACTCTGGCACGGAACCAACCTACCCGACGTGGCCGAGCACTGCCTGGAATTACACCAGCACCCGGCTCAGGTCATAGGCGATCGGACGCTCCAGCTGGTCGAATCCGCAGGAACGGGCGTCCCGGTCCGGGCGCCAGCGGGAGAACTGGGCGGTATGCCGGAATCGCGCGCCCTCCATCTGGTCATAGCGCACCTCCGCGACCCGATCCGGCCGCAGCCGAACGTACGAGGTGTCCTTGTTGGAGGAGAAACGGTTCTTCTCGGTCTCGCCCCTCACGATGTCGCCCGCCTCGTCCCGCAGAACCAGCGGCTCCAGCTCGTCAATCAGCTCCAGCCGGCGGGCATCGCTGAACGCCGACGCGCCGCCAATGTTTTGCAGATCGCCGTTGTCGTCATAGAGGCCGAGAAGCAACGAACCGACTCCGCTGCCACTCTTGTGAATCCGGTAGCCGAGCAGCACGACATCCGCCGTCCGGTGGTGCTTGGTCTTCAGCATCAGCCGTTTGCCCGGTGAGTATGCGGCTGCAAGCGGCTTCGCCACGACACCGTCGAGACCGGCGCCCTCGAACTCGACCAGCCAGCGCCGGGCTAGGTCGACATCCGTGGTGGTCTGCGAAACATGGATCGGATCCCCGAGTTCGCCGGCCAGTTGCTCGAGCGCCGCCCGTCGCTGCTCGAACGGAGTATCGACGTAACTCTCCTCCCCCTGGCCGAGCAGGTCGAAAGCCACGAATATCGCCGGCGTCTCTTCCGCCAGTTTGCTGATCCGGCTGGCTGCCGGGTGGATGCGTTGCGACAGCGCTTCCCAATCCAGCCGTTCACTCCCGGGCTCCCCGGCACGAACCACGATCTCGCCGTCCAGCACGCACGGGCCGGGCAGCAGCCGGGCGAAGGCCTCGGTCAGTTCGGGAAAATAGCGGGTGAGCATCTTGGAGCCGCGGCTACCGATCTCACAGGATTCGCCGTCGAAGTAGACAATGCCGCGAAAACCGTCCCATTTCGGCTCGTAACTGAGCCCTCCCGACACACTGCCGGGGTCGGGCACCGTGGGCACCGCTTTCGCGAGCATAGGCGCGACCGGCGAGCTGTGCGAAGGAATCATCCTTCGATCTTGGAACCTAATGTCGTGAATTACAACCAGCGTTGAGTACACTTTCGACAAAAGACTTAAATACTCACTGTGACTGCCGACGAAACTACTGAAAAACAAAACTGCGGCATCCCCCCATTCAATCGAAGGCTCACAGTTGAACATCATGAAGAAGGCGCTATTCGTTGGCGCCACATCGCTCGCGCTGGTCGCGGGAACCATTTCCACCGCACAGGCCGCCCCGCGCCCCGTCGACATCACCGGTTACTCCGTGAAAGACGTCGTCTTTGACCGCGCCGGCTGCCAGCGGGTACCGGTCAAAGTCAAGGCGAGAATCGACAAGACGGTCGATCGGGAAAGCCTCTCGGCAATTGTGGAACTGGCGCGCGGGAAGTACATCTACACGGATGAGGGATACGCATTCACCGACGGCTCGTCCGGCGAGGCGCTGATCTGCGATGACGATGGCTACGGCAAAATCAAGGTAGGCCCGGCCGAGGTCGACGGGATGCTTAAGAACTCCGAGGATGAGTTCTACTCCAAAGACAAGACCACCTCGTCGTTCCACGTCCGGGTCAAGGCCAAAGCGGCGCTCAACGCAAAGCGCAGCGGCAGCAAGGTTGTGCTGACCGCCAGCGCAAGCCGCTTCAACGAGCACACCGACGCCTACAAGGCGTATTCGCCCAAGAAGGCCAAGATTCAGGTCAAGTCCGGAACCAAATGGAAGACAGTGAAAACCGTCGACCTGAAAAAGGGCAAGGCAACGTACACCGTAAAGCGAAAGTCGAAGGCAAGCTACCGGCTCACTTTCGACCAGGTCACCTGGGCAACCGGGGCCACATCGAAATCGGTTAAGAAATAACAGCAGGCGAAAAGGCTCGGCCAATCGGCCGGGCCTTTCCGCATTCCCGGCTGCCATCGACAAACGAATGGGGCTAGCGGGCTTGTCGAGGGGTCGCCATTAGGTCACAGGCTGTCCGCTGGGATAGCTACTGTCGAACCATGAAAACAAGCAGCACGGAAATCCAGCCATTCCGCATTCAGATTCCGCAGCCCGACCTGGATGCCCTGAATGACCGATTGACCCGTACCCGCTGGCCCGACGAGCTGCCTGACGTCGGCTGGACCTACGGCACCCCCACCAGCTACCTGAAAGGGCTGGCCGAGTACTGGCGGGACTCTTACGACTGGCGGAAGTACGAGGCGAAGCTCAACGAGTTTCCGCAGTTCACGACCACAATCGACGGGCAGAACATTCACTTCCTGCACGTCCGATCACCCGAGCCGGACGCGCTGCCGCTGATCATCACTCACGGATGGCCGGGTTCGATCGTGGAGTTCATGAACATCATCGGGCCGCTCACCGATCCGCGTGCCCATGGCGGCGACCCCGCAGACGCGTTTCACGTCATCGCCCCTTCGATACCCGGGTTCGGATTCTCCGGACCAACGCGGGAGGCAGGATGGGACATGTCGCGGATCGCGCGTGCCTGGGCGGAGCTGATGATTCGGCTTGGCTATGAGCGGTACGGCGCCCAAGGCGGCGACACCGGCTCTGTGATCTCACCGATGCTGGGCGGCATCGACTCCGAGCACGTCGTGGGCGTCCATGTCAACGGCAGTCTCGGGTTTCCCACCGGAGATCCCGGAGAGCTAGCCGGTCTGAGCGAAGCTGAGCTGGCGCGACTCTCCAGCATGGAAGGACAGATGCAGGATGACGTTGGGTACGCGATCATCCAGTCGACGAGGCCGCAGACGGTTGGGGTCGGACTCTCCGACTCGCCTGCCGGGCAGCTCGCCTGGATCGTCGAGAAGTTCAAGGAGTGGACCGACCCTGCCGCCGAGCTCCCCGAGGACGCAGTCGATCGCGACCAAATGCTCACCAACGTCAGCCTGTATTGGCTCACTGGTACGGCCACTTCGTCGGCGCGACTCTACAAGGAGGGGCAGGCCAGCTGGGGGCAACAGGCGAAACGATCCGAGGTGCCTTCCGGTGTGGCCGTATTCCCAGGCGACTTAGGGATTCGACCTATTGCCGAGCGCGAGAACAACGTCGTGCACTGGTCGGAGTTCGAGCGCGGCGGCCATTTCCCGGCCATGGAGGTCCCCGAGCTCCTGGTCGGGGATGTGCGCACGTTCTTCCGCGGCCTCCGGTAGCGAGCGTAATGTCGTGATGCGCCAGCACCGCACGAAGCTCCCGCAGAAGCCTCAGATGCAAGACGCCCCCGGCAGGTGGTCCATCACCTGCCAGGGGCTAATCCGAGACTCAACCTATGTGGATAGGGAGTCGCGGACTGCTCACCAGCCTACGCCTTCGATGCCGGTTACAGACAATCACCGAGTGAAGTGGCACCCTGAATAGGTGAGCTATCCGAACAGCGAGACCCACGAGCACTCCCCGCGCATCGAGACCCTGCTGATTCTCGGCGCCTCGGGCGATCTGACCGGCAGGCTGCTGCTGCCCGGCCTCGCCAGCCTGCTGGCAGAGGGCAAGGGAACCGATATCACCCTGGTTGGCGCAGGATCCGACGACTGGACGGCCGAGCAGTGGCGGTCCAGGCTGAAGGAGTCGTTCTCGGCGGCACACGACACAGCACAAAACGCAGCGGACGACGCCGGAGAAAGGGCACTGGCCAGAATCCAGACCACGTCGGAGTACGTCCGGATCGACGTCACCGAGCCCGGGGCGCTGGCGAAACTGCTTGGTTCCCTGCAGGGCCCGATTGCGATCTATTTCGCGCTGCCACCGGCCATCAGCCAGAAGGCATGTTCCGTGCTGAAGGCGAGCGACCTACCCGCCGGCACCCGCCTGGTGCTTGAGAAACCGTTCGGATCCGGTCAGGAATCTGCACACGCTTTGAACGAAACGCTCGCGAGCCTGGTCCCCGAGCACCAGATCCACCGCGTCGACCATTTCCTGGGCAAGTCAACCGTGCTCAACATCCTTGGCCTGCGCTTTGCCAACCGGCTGTTGGAGCCGCTGTGGAACAACAACCACATCGAGAAGGTCGAAATCGTCTTTGACGAGGCCCTCACCCTTGAGGACCGTGCCCGGTACTACGACACAGCCGGCGCTCTGCGCGACATGATCCAGAGCCATCTACTGGAGGTGATGGCGCTGATCGCCATCGACCCGCCGACCTCCATCTCCGAGCGCGACCTGCGCGACCAGATCGGCGCGGTATTGCGGGCAACCGCCATCGATGGCGCGCCCGCGAAGAGTAGCCGGCGTGCCCGGTACACCGCGGGGACAATCGGCGCGTGTGACGTGCCGAACTACGTCGACGAGGCCGGCATCGATGCCGCCCGGCAGACCGAGACGCTGGCCGAGGTTCAGGTCGCCGTCAGCAGCTGGCGCTGGGCGGGCGTCCCCTTCATCCTCCGCTCCGGCAAGGCACTCGGCGCAGCCCGCAAGGAAGCGCTTATCACCTTCAAGCCAGTCCCCCACCTGCCAGCCGGACTGACCGGCGTCGACACGCCCACCCGGCTGCGGATCGGCTTCGGGCCGGACACCCTGCAACTGGAAATCGACGTCAACGGCCCCGGCGACGTCTTCACACTGAATCGCACTACTCTTTCCGCCGACCTGCACGCTTCCAGACTTTCGCCCTACGGCGAGGTCCTCGATGGCGTGCTGAGCGGCGACCCGCTGCTATCGGTCCGTTCGGATACCGCGGAAGAATGCTGGCGGATCGTCGAACCGGTCCTGAAGGCATGGAAGAACAACGAGGTGCCGCTGGAAGAGTACCCGGCCGGCTCGGATGGCCCGTCCGGCTGGCCGAGCTGACCGTCCGGTTATACCAGCGGGCAGAGCATCGTGTCGGAATTGCCGTTACGTCCGACAATCTCGAAGCCCTTGAGCCGATAGAGCTCCCTGGCCTGGTTGGCATCCTCGACGCTGAGGCTGACACCGTCGTACCCGAGGTCACGGGCCCTGGCCAGCAGTTCATCGATCAGCCGGCTGCCGATACCCAGTCCTCGATGCTCCTCACGGACCGCGATCGTCAGCTCGGGTACCAGCGAGGAGACGTAGCCATAGCCTGGGTCGTCGACGTCGAACAGCCGGCACCACGCGGCGCCGGCCGGCTGCTGATCGCCGTCGGTGCCCTGCCCGGCAAGCTCAGCGACGACGCCGAAGTCACCGGTCCGGGGCCAGCCGTCCACGTAATGCGAGATGTTGTCGTCATCCAGAACCTCGGCCCGGCTCCGCTGGTGGAACATCGACCAGTTTGCGGCCTCGACCAGCATCTCGGTCAGGAACTCGGCATCGTCCGCCTCCGCGGCCCGTATTGTGGCATCCATCGCTATCCGTCTGTTGAGCTATCTGTCTGTTGAGCTATCTGATCTGTTGAGCGGGCTTCGTCCCCAAAGCGTACGAAGCCGTCACCCAGCTTACGAAGCCTTCCTACCTCGACCCGCTACCGGTACCGCCGGGCGGCGTCCAAGGTCTGTGCCAGGTAGCCACCGCCGAACAGGATGACGTGCGCCAGCAGCGGAAACAACTGATGCAGGGCGATCCTTTCCCGCCAGCCGGGTTTCAGCGGGAACACCAGCGAATAGGACGCGGTGATCCGGTCCAGGAATGGCGCGCCGAACAGGTGCAGCATTGCCAGGTCACTCTCCCGATGTCCGCCATGGGCCGCCGGATCGATCAGCACGGCGCCAGCGTCAGTCCACAACAGATTTCCCGCCCAGAGGTCGCCGTGCAGCCGGGCCGGCCGGTCCCCGTCATCGAATTCGCCATCCCGGAGCCGGCGCAGCACCGGTTCGAAATGCCGCGCCTCGTCTGCGTCCAAGGATCCTCGTTCGGCCGCGGTATCGATCAGTGGCTGCAAGCGATAGTCGGCGTAAAACCTGCCCCAGCCGGGTTGGCCAGCAACCGATCCGGCCTGGTCGGTAGCCGACGCAGCCTGGCCAGCACCCGATCCGGCCTGGTCGGTAGCCGACGCGGCCGAGCCGTCCACCAACGGCATCGGGAGTGCGTCACCCAGCGGACCGAAGTAACCATCGCCGTGCCAGCCCTCGGGAGCGGCTCCGAAACCAGGCGCCCCGGCATCATGCGTCGCCGCCAGCCGCTCGCCGAAAGCCGCCGCGGCCTGTGCCGACGGCGCGACGCTGTGCAGTCGCTCCAGGCACAACTCGCCATCGCCGACCGTCAACACAGGAACGACTGCAGCTCCGCCCTCGGCAGCGGCGAGCCAGCGCAGGGCCGCCACCTCCCAGTCGAGAACCCGCTCAGATCCAGGCGGGTAACGCTTGCGATAGATCTCGGAGGCCGGCATCAGCCCAGATTAGCGAAGGCCCGGCAGTCTGGAATGGCCCGGCAGGCTACGCCGGGCGCAAGTCCCGGACTACACCTAGGCCGCTCCCGGCTCCTTCCCAGGCTTTACCGTCTACCATGGTCAAACCTCCTTCCGTGCATGGCGAACGAAAGTCGGTACCGATATGGCCCGGAAAGCGAAGGTCCTGTTGTGGATTGCGGCGGCAGTCGTCGTCGTGGTGGCCGGAGTAGCGATCGGCACCAGGCTCTATGTCGCGGGAGAGAATGAACGGGCGCCCTCGGCACTCACAGGTTCGCCCCAGACAACCGCGCAGGCATCGGAGCCGGCAGAGACAATCGACGGCAGCTGGACCAGCGTCGATGGTTCGCAGGCCGGTTACCGGGTGAAGGAAGTACTCAACGGCAATGACGTCAACGTCGTCGGCCGCACCGACCAGGTGGAGAGCACTGTCACTGTCGAGGGCAAAAAGGCGACCACGGCCGACATCACTGTAGACCTCGTTTCCGTCGCAACCGACCAGGACAAACGTGATCAGTATTTCGCCGGTCACGCAATCGACACGAATACCTACCCGGATGCCACCTTCAGCCTGACCGAGCCACTGGACCTCGCCACGATTGCCGAGAGTACCGGGGAGCTGGACATCGAAGCCAAAGGAACGCTTTCGATCAACGGCGTCGACAATGAAGTTTCAACCACGTTCAACGTGCGGCGCGAGGCCGAGACCATCACCGTCACCGGTTCGATTCCGCTCACCTTCGACGATTACAACGTGACCGCTCCGGATCTGGGCTTCGTCAAGGTCGAGCCCGAAGGCCAGATCGAGTTCGCGATCAACTACGCAAAGAGCTGACATCTGAGCTGATCGCACCAGACGGTGCGTTACAGTTCGATCCGTGACTCCTCGCCGATTCCCCAGATCTTTGCTGATCGCCTGCGTCATGCTCGGAATCCTCTCCAGTGGCTCGATCGCACCGGCCGCGGCGTGCGCCTGCGGTGTAGCGATTCCGCCCGCGCAGACCAAGATCGCTGTCGACGCCGAACGTGCCATCCTGCACTACGACGGAACGCAGGAGACGATCATGATGCGGCTCACCATGGCCTCGGACGGCGCAGAGACAGCGCTCGTCGTCCCCACTCCGCAACCCGCGACGGTGACCGCGGGCTCCAAGGATGCCTTCGACGAGCTTGACGCCATGGCGGAACCAAAGGTCGTCGGCCGGAAGAAGTGGTGGCCCGAGGCCGGCGACGGAGTAGGCAGCGCCCCGATGGAATCCGCGCCCAAGGTGCTCGATACGGTCCGGCTCGGCCCGCTGCAGGCCACGACGCTCGCCGCGGATGACGCAGCTGGCTTGCGCCGCTGGCTACAGGACAATCGCTACCCGCTCGACCCGGCCGTGGCCGAGGGACTCGACGAGTACGTCGCGGACGGATGGGCGTTCGTCGCGATGAAGATCTCGGCGGATGCCGCCCTCGACGGCGAGATCGACCCGGTGGTGCTGACATTCAGCTCGGATCAGCTGGTGTACCCGATGCGGCTGTCGAAGGCGGCCAAAGTCGATCAGCGGGTCCGCAACTACGTGATCGCCGAGCATCGGGTCGACCGGGAAGATGCCGAGATGGGCACAGGCGTCTACGGCGAGCCGACCGTGGCGTGGGCCGGCACGGTTGATGCCGGCTCGGTGCACGACGCACAGCTGAAGAAGCTGGTCGGCGAAACGGCATTCGTCACCGTCATCGACACGGCGTACAACGACCCGGCGGAACAGATCACCGACGACTACCGGTACGTTCAGGCGCCACGCGATGAGCCGTACCAGGTCGTCAATTACGTCGACGAGCCGGTGAAAATCCTCGGCGTCTACGCCGGACCGTTCCTCACCGGCCTTGGCGTGCTGCTGGTGATCACGATCGTTGTCGTCATCGCTGCCCGGCTCCTGGGCCGACGGCACCGGGCAACCTGACTCGGCAGCCGCCGGGCCGCGAGTCCCAGGCCGTCGGAGCCACGGCGCCGGAATGTCAGCTAGACGTCCAGCTCGAGTGACCGATCGAAGACTGTGGCGCCGCCGACCCGCACGAAGTCGCCATCCAGCTTCGTGAACAGTTGCGAGCCACTGCCCTGGGTGATCTGCAGATCACGGCCAAGTTTTTCGGTGACACGCACCGCCGCGGCTCCGGTGGCCTCGTCCTCGGCGATCCCCATCGCCGGAGCAAACATCCGCGATCGCAGCCTGCCAGCGGCTTCGTCGGCCCAGGCATAGACGTAGTGGTGTCCACGGCTGAACTCAGAACCATCGAAACCTTCCACGGCGTCCGCGCTATCCTGCGGCAGCCACTCGAACTTCGGCGCCCAGTTTGGCTTTGCCGAAATCCAGGTCAGGGTCCCGTCATACTCCACGGCGACATCGCCGGCCGGCTCATGCAGCACACCGACGCCGGTTCCCTGTTCCCGGAGCCACCAGGCGGTGCCAACGCTGGGGTGACCGGCGAATGGCAGCTCGGTCGTCGGGGTGAAGATGCGCAGCGCCGCGGTGCCGCCGCTCGCCGCGCTGTCCGCACTCGCGACGGCCTCGAGAAACACAGTTTCGCTGAATCCGAGCCGGGCGGCGATGTCCTGTTCGCGTCCCGCACTTGCCGGTCCGGAGCGGACGATGCCCAACTCGTTGCCGAGGTTCCCGCTTTCGTCGGTGAATACCCTGACCACATCGACTTTCAGTGTGCCCACGATCAGCCCTTTCTTCTGCGTGCTGCCGGCGCCGCCAGTCCGGCAGCGACTATCAAGGCCAAGACTATAAGCAGCGCTTTGAGCAGACCGACATGCTCGCCGACCAGGCCGAGCAGCGGCGGCCCGACCAGGAACGCGAAGTAGCCGATCATCGCCACTGCGCTCACCCGGGCACCGGCCTTGGCCGGGTCGTCCGCAGCGGCAGACATACCGACCGGGAAGCCGAGCGAGGCGCCGAGGCCCCAGAGCACGGTGCCGACCAGCGCCAACGGCACCCAGGGCGAGAAGATGAACAACCCGAGCCCGACGAACGCGGCGACGGCAGAGACCCGGAGCACCGGCACCCGGCCGACGCGGTCCAGCACCGGCCCGCCGAGCAACCTGCCGGCGGTCATCGAGGTGACGAAGATGCCGAAGACAAGGGCACCCATCGAGTTGCTCACTCCGTGCCCGTCGACGGCAGCTACGGCAATCCAGTCGTTCGCGGAGCCCTCGGCGAAGCTCATGCCCAGCATGATCACTCCGATCAGCAGCACCCGGGGCTCGGCCCAGGCCGAGAGCGCGATCTTGGCGTTCGTCTTCCAGCCCAGCTGCTTGCCGGTCGCCGGCGGGGCGGCCGGCGGCAGGTGCCTGGCGGCGACGCAGATCAACACCGCCACCAGCACCCCGACCGCGCCGAGGTGCCAGATAACCGGAACACCGATGCCCGCGGCCAATGCGCCGATCCCGGCCCCCGCCATCGTGCCGAAGCTGAAGGAGGCGTGCAGCAGCGGCATCAGCGTCTTACCGACCTGTTGCTCGACCATGGCGCCCTGCACGTTCATCATCACATCACAGCTGCCTTGGCCGACGCCGAACAGCAGCAGCCCCACGAACACCGCCTCGGGCGAGGGCACGATCGTCGACCCGAAGCCGATCAGCAGCAGCGCCGCGCCGGCGAGCACGAGCGCCCCGGCCATGCCGCGTGCCGCGCCGAACCGGGCCAGCAGCGGATTGGCGATCATCAGGCCAAGCACGGATCCGCCCGAGAGGCCGAGAATCAGCACACCGAGCTCGCCCGTACTCACGCCGAGGAAGTCCCGCACTCCGGGAAGCCGCGACACCCAGCTGGCCAGCGCGAAACCAGAGAGGATGAACGCAGTGAAGACCGCGTTGCGCCAGGCGCGCAGACCGGGCTGGCTCGGCAGACCGGGCTGGCCCGGCTGGCTCTGCTGGTCCGGCTGCCCCGGCTGGCCGGAGGTGTCTTTTACCGTCATCAATGTCCCGTCACTATCCAGCGCGAACCTTTGGCCCGCAGGCCGAGGGTCAGCGCGCGAACGCCGATGTACCCCAGACCGAAGCAGAGCCACAGCCACCCGAGCGAGGCGTTGCCGCCCGGCGTCCATGCCACTACTCCTGCCACCATCGGCAGGTATGCGGCGACGCTGATCAGGCCGGCGATCGCCAGGTAACGGGCATCACCGGCACCGATCAGCACACCATCCAGCACGAAGACGTAACCGGCCAGGGGCACGCCGATAGCCATCAGCAAGACAGTTAGACCGATGCCGCTGATCACGCCCGGGTCCGAGGTGAAGACATAGCCGACGAACGGAGACACCGCGGCGACCAGCAGGGCAAGGCCCGCGCCGCCGACGACGCCCCACCAGATCAGCCGCCGGGTCACCGCCTTGACCCGGGCCACATCGGCGGCGCCGAGTCCGTGGCCGATCATCGCCTGACCCGCTATGGCGAGTGCGTCGAGGGCAAGCGCCAGGGTGGCGAAGATGGTCAATGCCACCTGCAGGGCCGCCAGCTGGGAGACGCCGAAGCTGGTGCCGGCATACACGGTGACGAGCATGGCCACTCGCAGACTCGCATTGCGCACCAGCAGCCAGCTGCCCGCTGCGGCCGCCGACCACACACCGCCCAGGTGCGGGCTGAGTCTGGCACCGGTGTCCCGAGCCGCGCGGCCGGCAATCACCAGGTAGACCGCCGCCATCCCCCACTGCACAACAACAGTTCCGGCGGCAGAGCCGGCAAGGCCCCAGCCGAAACCGTAGATGAAGGTTGCGTTCAGCGCGGCGTTGGCGGCGAAGCCGATGCCGGCCACCAGCAGCGGCGTCCTTGTGTCCTGCAGGCCGCGCAGCAAACCAGTCGCCGCGATAACGATCAGCATTGCCGGTATTCCCCAGAGCGAAATCCGCAGATACGTGAGTGCCGCGTCGGCCACCGGGGTGCCCGGTTGGAACAGGCCGATCACCGGTTCGGCGCTGAACCACCCGACGACGAGCAAGATGGCGCCGATGGTTGCCGCGAGCCACAGACCGTCGATTCCCGCGCTGATCGCGCCGGGTTTGTCACCGGAGCCGAGGCGGCGGGCAACCGTCGGCGTCGTGGCATAGGCGAGGAAGACCAGCAGGCCGAGAACTGTCTGCAGGATCGCGCTTGCGATGGCGAGTCCGCCGAGCTTGCTCTCACCGAGGTGCCCGACCAGCGCGGTGTCGGTGAGCAGAAATAGTGGTTCCGCGATCAATGCGCCAAGCGCCGGGAGCGCGAGCCGGAAGATGTCCCGGTCAAGGGAGCGTCGCTGCGACGCTGGTGCTGCCGATATCACCTATACAGGCTATCGGTCAGGTCCGACAGCGCACGGGCACGATCCCCACCACCGTCCGAGCCGACTGACAGGTTAGGGTCGTTTCTGCTCGCTGACGGGACACCCAAGCTGTCACTCGGCACCTGGCTTGTTAAGGCACAGCGCGCCACGCCCAGGAAGCAGCGTCAGCGCAATACCGGTGCCGGGCCGACAATCCGGTGCCCGCCGCGCCACACATCCCAGGTCAGCGGAACGCCGGGACGGTACGCCAGATGAGCGGCCGAGGGAGCGTCGAGCACCTGGATGTCGGCCCGCGCTCCGGGTTGCAGCGAGCCGATCGCCGGGCTGTCCGCCGTGCCGCGGTCTCGTCGCAGCGCCTTGGCGCCGCCGCGGGTCGCCGCCCAGAGCGCCTCGCGGATCGTCATCCGCATCTGCAGCACGGCGGTCGCCACCACGAAGGGCATCGAGGTTGTGTATGACGATCCCGGGTTGCAGTTCGCCGCGAGCGCCACCGTGACCCCGGCGTCGAGCAGCTCGCGCGCCGGGCCGAATGGCTGCCGGGTGGAGAGGTCGCAGGCCGGAAGCAGCGTGGCGACGGTGCCGGCTGAGGCGCCGCCGTCCGATGCAGACCGGCTCTCGGCCAGCAACCGGATGTCCTCGGCGCTCAGATAGTTGCAGTGGTCGACGCTTGCCGCCGAGTACTCGACCGCGAGCGCCACGCCCGGACCCTCACCCAGCTGGTTGCCATGCACCCGTAACCCGAGTCCGTGTCGCAACCCGGCTTCGAGAACGTGCGCGCTCTGCTCGGCGTCGAAAGCGCCCCGCTCACAGAACACGTCGATCCAGTTCACGTGCGGCGCCACGGCGTCCAGCATCGGGCCGGCGACCAGACGGGTGTACTCATCGGCATCAGCGCCCTGCGGAACCAGATGGGCGCCGAGGAAGGTGACGTCATCGAGTTCTGCTTCGGCAATCCGCGCCGACCGCAGCTCACTGTCGACATCCAGCCCATAGCCGGTCTTGGTCTCCAGCCAGGTGGTGCCCTGGTGCTGCGCCTCGCTGATGTGCCGCCGCAGGTTCGCCCGCAATTCATCGTCGGACGCTGCCCGGGTCGCCGTCACGGTGGTCTGAATACCGCCGGCCTGGTACGGAGCGCCCGACATCCGGGCCTCGAACTCGGCGCTTCGGTCTCCGGCGAACACCAGGTGTGAGTGCGAGTCCACCCAGCCCGGCAGCGCCGCGCGGCCGGCCACATCCGTGCGGCGGTCGGCATCGGGGGCCTCGGCGGCCGCGCCGATCCAGGCGATCAGCCCGTCCTCGACGACGACCGCGGCGTCGTGCAGTTGCCGGTCCTCGTCGTCCATCGTGGTCAGTTCCGCGATGTTGGTGATCAGTTCACTCGGCATGGACTTTCCCTCTCCGGTCAGGGCTGATGGCCGCGGTCAGCAGCTGCTCGACGGCACGCGCATCCCCGGCTCCGGTTGAACGCACCTTGCCGGCAACGATAACTGCTGAGACGTCGGCGGCCGTCGCGGTGAGCATCACCTGCCCGGCTGAGCTGCCGATCGTCCGGGCGGAATCCAGCCGCACGGTGGTCAGGTCGCACAGCGCGCCCCTGGTCAGCGTGCCGCCGTCCCAGCCGATCGAGCTGTAGCCGGACGCCGTCATGGCGCGGGCGATTTCCTCTGGACGGAAGCGGCCGCGCTGGCCGGAGCGCAGCCGTTCGCCGGCCTCCAGGCCGCGCGCCTCCAGCAGCGGATCGATCACGGCATTCTGATCGGAGCCCAGCGTTATCGCAGCTCCGGCATCCGAAAGCTCACGTGCCGGTCCGATGCCGTCGGCGAGGTCGGCCTCCGTGCTGGGGCAAATCGAGATGGCCGCGCCGGACCGGCCCAGCAGTTCGATGTCGCCGACTGTCAGGTGGGTGGCGTGCACCGCGGTGATGGCGCGGTCCAGCAGGCCGACCCGGTCCAGCAGCTGGGTCGGCGTCACCCCGTAGGCGGCCAGGCACTGCTCGTTCTCGGCCGGCTGCTCGGAAAGATGGATGTGCAGCGGAACGTCGGCCGGAAGCTCACGGGCGATCACCCGCAGCTGATCCTCGGGAACCGCGCGCACGGAGTGGATGGCGGCCCCCAGCCGGATGGCGCCGTCGTCGGAGCCGGATTCTGCCGCTACCGCATCGCGCAGGGCGAACCAGCGGTTCAGCCAGCGTTCCGCGTCGCCATCGCCGAACCGGGCCTGTTCGGCCGTCAGCGGCTGGCCGATGCCGCCGGTCAGGTAGCAGGTATCCAGCAGGGTGAGCCGGATGCCTGTCGCGGCGGCGGCGCGCACGACCGCCAATTCCATCTCGTGACCGGGATACCGAGTTCCGTCCGGCCGATGGTGCAGGTAGTGGAACTCGCCAACCGCGGTGTAGCCCGCGTGCAGCATTTCGGCGAACACGGCGCGGGCCATCGTCTGGTAGCTTTCCGGGGTGATGCCGCCGGCAAGCTGGTACATCTGATTCCGCCAGGTCCAGAACGTACCGCCCTCGGAATGGGTCCGGCCGCGCAGGAACCGGTGAAACAGATGGGAGTGGGTATTGGCGAAACCGGGAAACGTCACGCCCTCAAGCACAGTGTCGGCCGGCTCCGGCCGGGCGGAATCCTCGATCGCCGCGATCCGGCCCTGTGCGTCAGAAACGACCCGAACGCCGGAGCGCCCGCCGGATGGCAGCCAGGCATGTTCGCACCAGAAGGCCGTCACCTGAGCAGATCCTTGAGCACGTCGACCAGCGCGCCGACACCCGCGGCGACATCGGCCGGCTCTGCGAATTCTTCCGGCGCATGCGAGATTCCGCTGGGATTTCGCACGTAGATCATCGCGGTCGGCACCTTGGCGGCCAGGATCCCGGCGTCGTGCCCGGCGCCTGTTGACAGCATCGGCACCGTGCAGTCCATAGATCTGCCGAGCACGCCGGAGATCCGGCCTGCCAGCGCCGGGTCGAAGAAGACCTCGCCGCCGTACGACTCCTCGCGGACCTGCAGTTCGCAGCCTTCCCGGTCGGCTGCCGCCTGCGCCTGCTCCACGATCTCGTCAACCGCTGCCCTGGTAACCAGGTCTGCGCCAGCCCGGACGTCGAGCCAGGCGTCGACGTGCGAGGCGATCACATTGGTGCCGCCGGGACGCGGGACCAGCCGGCCGACGGTCGCGCGCACGCCATCGCCCGCGGCGGCCACCGACCGGGCCGCGAGAACGGACGCTGCAGCGGCAATCATCGGATCGCGCCGCTCGTCGATGGCGGTGGTGCCGGCATGATTCCCGGTGCCGGAGAACGACAACCGCCAGCGGCCGTGCGCCAGAATGCTTGAGCCGACGCCGACCGGGCGGTCCAGGTCGATCAGTCCCCTACCCTGTTCCACGTGCAGCTCGACGAAGGTGCCGATCCGGCGCAGCGCCTGCTCGTCCTGGCCCATCCGCTCCGGTGCGAACCCGGCCGCCCGTGCAGCATCGGCGAAGGTGAGGCCATCGACGTCGCGCAGGGCGAGCGCCTTATCGGCGCCAATCGCTCCGGTCATCAGCCGGGAACCGAGGCAGGCGACGCCGAAGCGGGACCCCTCCTCCTCGGCGAAGACCATCAGCGCGAACGGCTTCGCCGGCTTGAACCCTTCTGCCTGCAGGCGTTGCACTGCATCCAGGGCGCTGGCCACGCCGAGCGGGCCATCGAACGCTCCGCCGCCGGGCACCGAGTCCAGGTGGCTTCCGGTGATGACGGCACCATCGCCGGGCGGGCCCCACCAAGCCCAGATGTTCGAGTTCCGGTCCAGCTCGATGTCCAGACCGAGTCGCTCGGCCTCGGCAACGAACCACTCGCGCAGCGTGGTCTCCGCGCCGGTGAATACATGCCGGGCATAGCCGCCCGCCGTGCTTCGGCCGATGTCGGCGATCGCAGCAAGATGCGCGTTGGCAGAACCGCCATGCACGTTGGCAGAACCGCCATGCGCGCTGGCAGAACCGCCATGCGCGCTGGCAGAACCGCCATGCGCGCTGGCAGAACCGCCGTGGGCGTTGGCGGAACCGCCGGCGTCCGTGCCATTCGTCGGGTCTACCGTCATGATTCCCACATCGGAATCCGGACTCCGCGCTCCCTCGCCACCTCATCGGCACGGTCGTAACCGGCGTCGACATGCCGGATGACGCCCATGCCCGGGTCGTTGGTGAGCACCCGGGAGATCTTCTCCGCGGCCAGGTCAGTGCCATCGGCGACGATGACCTGTCCGGCGTGGATCGACCGGCCGATGCCGACACCGCCGCCATGGTGCAGCGAGACCCAGGTGGCGCCGGATGCCGTGTTCAGCAGCGCGTTGAGCAGCGGCCAGTCGGCGATCGCATCGGAGCCGTCGGCCATCGACTCGGTTTCCCGGTACGGCGAGGCGACGGAACCCGAGTCCAGGTGGTCGCGGCCGATCACGATCGGCGCGCTGATCTCGCCGTTGGCTACCAGCTCGTTGAACTTCGCGCCTGCCTTTGCCCGCTCGCCGTAGCCGAGCCAGCAGATCCGGGCGGGCAGGCCCTCGAACTGAATCTTCTCCCCTGCTGCGGTGATCCAGCGGTGCAGGTGCTCATCCTCGGGGAAGAGTTCAAGAATTGCCCGGTCGGTGCGCGCGATGTCGGCCGGGTCACCGGACAGTGCAGCCCAGCGGAACGGCCCCTTGCCCTCGGCGAACAGCGGCCGGATGTAGGCGGGCACAAACCCGGGGAAGTCGAATGCCCGGTCGAAGCCGCCGAGCTTCGCTTCCTGCCGGATCGAGTTGCCGTAGTCGAAAACCTCCGCGCCGGCATCCATGAATCCGACCATCGCGGCAACGTGCTTCGCCATCGACTCACGTGCCCGGTCGGTGAACTCCTCCGGCTTCTTCGCCGCGTAGTCAGACCAGTCGCCGACATCGATGCCGGCCGGCAGGTAACTCAGCGGGTCGTGCGCCGAGGTCTGGTCGGTGACGATGTCGACGTCGACGCCGCGTTCGAGCAGCTCGGGCAGCACCTCGGCGCAGTTTCCCACAACGCCGACCGACAGTGGCAGGCGTTCGGCCTTTGCGGCTTCAACCTGCGCGATGGCGTCATCAAGATTGTCCGCGACCCGGTCGAGGTAGCCGCGGCTGCGACGTCGTTCCAGCCGCTCGGAGTCGACGTCGACGATCAGCACGACTCCCTCATTCATCGTCACGGCGAGTGGCTGCGCGCCACCCATTCCGCCGCAGCCGCCGGTGACCGTCAGCGTGCCGGCCAGCGTCCCGCCGAACCGTTTGCGAGCGATGGCGCCGAATGTTTCGTAGGTGCCCTGCAGAATGCCCTGGGTGCCGATGTAGATCCAGGAGCCGGCGGTCATCTGGCCGTACATTGTCAGTCCCGCGGCCTCCAGCTTGCGGAACTCCGGCCACGTCGCCCAGTCGCCGACCAGGTTGGAGTTGGCGATCAGCACCCTGGGAGCCCACTCGTGGGTGCGGAAGATTCCGACCGGTTTACCCGACTGGACCAGAAGTGTCTCGTCGTCCTCGAGGTCTTTCAGGCTGCGCACGATGGCGTCGAACGCCTCCCAGCTGCGGGCGGCGCGCCCGGTTCCGCCGTAGACGACGAGATCGTCCGGCCGCTCGGCCACGTCGGGGTCGAGGTTGTTCATCAGCATCCGAAGCGGCGCCTCGGTCTGCCAGCTTTTGGCGTTCAGCGCAGCTCCACGTGGGCTGCTGACTGGACGGGGGCCGGACGTACTCATCGATTTCTCCTAAAACGTCGTGCGCAAGGACGCAGTGGTTGAGTTCCTCCTCTAAGCACACTTCATCCAGGCAGCGGGCACAACGGATCGACGGCAGTTACGATCCGAAATGTCAGACTGTCTGCCCGCAATTCGCGTCGTCAAAGCTATTGACTGAAAATTCAGTCAGGAATATGATCGAGACGCACAGCACAATGAGGTGCCTCACGGAAGGCTGATCATGATCAGTAAGCAATCGCGCCAGGAAATGGGAAATGTCACCGCTCCGCCAGGGCAGCGGGACCGTTTCGGCCGGATAGAGCAAGCGGGAATCGAATACATCCCGGAAGAACAACGGACGTCACGTCCCCGGAACCTCTTCGCCGTTTTCTTCGGCGGCAACTTCGCTTTTTCGGTGATCGTCTTCGGCTGGCTTCCCATCACGTTCGGGCTTGACTTCCTCGGTGCGGCCTCCGCCAGCCTGGTTGGGCTGCTGCTAGGCACCGCCCTGATCGGCACGCTGGCACTCCTGGGACCGCGGACGGGAACCAACAACACAGTCTCCAGCGCAGCGCATTTCGGCATCCGCGGCCGACTGATCGGCTCAGGTCTTACCCTGCTCTTCGCGCTTGCCTACGCCGCCATCGCGGTCTGGACCTCAGGGGACGCCCTCGTCGCCGCCGCCGAACGGCTGCTGGGCATCCCGGTCACCGACGTCACCTTGGGCGTTGGTTACGCCGTGATCTCGGTGGAGATCGTTCTCGTGGCCCTCTTCGGCCACGGCACGGTCGTGGCTATGCAACGCTTTGTCGCTCCGGTGGTTGGCGTGCTGCTCCTGATCGGCGTGTTTGCATTCGCTCCGGCATTCGATCCGGCCACTGTCCACGCCGATTACCTGCTCGGCGACTTCTGGCCAACCTGGATTCTCTCAGCTGTGATCTCGGTGGGCGGCCCGCTCTCCTACGCACCGACCCTCGGCGACTACAGCCGGCGCATTTCCAGGACCAGGTTTTCGGACCGCTCCGTGGTGACCTCGGCCTGTCTCGGCGTCTTCCTTGGCTTGTTCGTCACCGCACTGTTCGGAGCCTTCACCGCGGCTGCCCTCCCCCGGCTGAGTGGTTCCTACGTTGCCGATCTGGTCACCGCGGCCCCTGCCTGGTACCTGCTGCCGATCCTGGTGATCGCCCTGGCCGGCGGCCTGGGCCAGGGCGTCCTGAACCTTTACGCAAGCGGCCTTGACCTTGAGGCCCTCTTTCCGCGGCTGCGGCGACTGCACACCACGCTGATCACGTCGGCGATCGCCGTCGGACTGCTCTATCTGGGTGTCTTTGTGTTCGACGCGGTCGACTCCATCACTGCCATGACACTTGTGCTCAACGGCCTCGCCGGGCCATGGGTCGCCATCAACGTTCTGGGCTTCCTCGTCGCCCGCCGCGGCGAGTACCACGCCGCTGACCTACAGCGCTTCCGGGCAAACGGGCCCCGTGGCCGATACTGGTTCGCCGGCGGCTGGAATCTCCGGGCCGTGGTGCCCTGGGTTATCGGCTCGGCGTTCGGCATCCTGGCCACCGACACGTCCCTGTACACCGGCCCGCTCTCCCAGCTGGCCGGCGGAATCGACCTCAGTTTCGCAGGATCCACCATCATCGGGGCCGCCGGCTACCTGCTGGCACTGCGACTGTTTCCCGAACCGGACGTCCTGCGACCGGCCACCTCCGAACCGGACAGCCTGCGACCGGCCACCTCCGCAAAGGGAGGTGAGCCAAGTATTACTGTCAAACAATGAGTGAAAAACTAGCCAGGATCCTCACCGCCGCCACCACCTGCATCGCCAGGAACGGTGTCCGGGGTATGCGGGTCAATGATGTGGCAAGCGAGGCCGGCGTTTCACCGGGCCTGCTGTACTACCACTTCACGGACCGGGCAGGACTGCTCGCCGCAACCTTGGAGCACATCAACAAGCAGGTGAGCAAGGATGATCCTGCCCTCTCCGCCGAACCCACCGACCCCGACCGGCACTTCCGGCATCTGCTCCTGGACGAAATTCAGGACGACGCCGACGTGCGGCGGAACTCGGTGGCCTGGAACGAACTCAGGGCCTGCGCCGTGTTCGAAGCGGACCTGGCCGAGCCGCTCGCCCGGACCACTGCGGAGTGGAACCGGGAGATCGCCGAGGCGATGGTTACCGCGGGTACTGATACCGCCGGGCAGGACACAGCGATTACCGCGGAGATCCTGACCAGTCTGGTCGAAGGGATTTCCGGCCGCTGGTTGAACGGCACCATCTCCGCAGACCATGCCCGAATGCTGGTGACGGCGGCGCTCGACGCCCTGGCGTCGTCGCCAGTCGCAACGGCGCAAGACCACAGCAAATGAACCACCATCCCAATCTTGACCGCGGCTACTCCAATGGAAATCCGCAGTCGAACCAGGGCCCTTAGCGCCCGGAACAGGAAGAAGCACCATGGACGTTGTCATCAACCCCGAACCACCCATCTCCTTCGCACGGAGCACCGAATCAACCCGGGAGCCGCTCCGGATAGCGCTGGTCCAGCACCACTGGCGGGAAGACATTTCCCAACTCACGGCAACCCTGACCGAGGCGATCGGACAGGCGGCCGACGCCGGAGCCCGCTCGGTGTTCCTCCCGGAATTGACGCTTTCCAAGTACCCAGCCAACGTCCGCGCCGGCGAAAACCCCGCCCGGGATGCCGAGGATCTGCTGACCGGCCGCACATTCGAGTTCGCCGCTGCGGCAGCCCAGCGGCACAACGTCACCGTGCATGCCTCGCTGTACGAGCGGGTGGACGGGCCGGATGGCCTGGGCTTCAACACCGCCATCCTGGTATCTCCGCAGGGCGAACTGCTGGCACGCACCCGCAAGACCCACATCCCGATCAGCGACGGCTACTACGAGGACACCTACTTCAGGGCCGGACCTGCCGATGATGCCTATCCGGTCCACCGGCCCGCGGCGCTGGGCGGCGCCGCCCTCGGACTTCCAACCTGCTGGGACGAGTGGTTCCCAGAAGTTGCCCGCCTCTACTCCCTCGCCGGGGCCGAGATCCTGGTGTATCCAACCGCGATCGGCTCAGAGCCGACCTTCCCGGACTTCGACACCCGGCCGCTCTGGCAGCATGTGATAGTCGGTCACGGCATCACCAACGGCACCTTCATGGTGGTCCCCAACCGGACCGGCCACGAAGGAGACATCACCTTTTACGGCTCGTCCTTCATCTCCGACCCGTATGGCCGAGTCCTCGTCCAGGCGCCGAGGGACAAGGAGGCCGTCCTGGTGGCTGACCTGGATCTGGACCAGCGCAAAGACTGGCTGGACCTGTTCCCGTTCCTGACCACCCGCCGGCCCGACAGCTACGCGGAGCTGGCCGCCGATATGGCGACGGACCGTCCGTACGGCGCCACCGCCGCGAAGCAGAAGGCAGGGCAGCCATGAGTTGGCGGATGCCGAGTGAAACCGATGCACAGGAGCGGGCGTGGATGGCGTTTCCGCCTGAGCGTTCCTCCCTGGGTAATACCGCCGAGGACACGCATGAAGCTCGGGTCAGCTGGGCCGAGGTGGCCCATGCGGTGTCAGGGTTCGAGCCGGTCACCATGGTGGTCGATCCCGCGGACCTGACGGCGGCGGGCAAGTACCTGTCGGCCGACATCGAACTCGTCACCGCCCCGCTGGACGACGCGTGGATGCGGGACATCGGGCCCACGTTCGTCAAGGACGACGCCGACGGCCTGCTCGGCGGAGTCGACTGGGTCTTCAACGGCTGGGGGCAGCAGGACTGGGCCAGCTGGGGCAAGGACGCCGGCATCGGCGCCGCGGTCGTCCGGCACTCGGGAGCGGAGCTGGTTGACAGTCCACTGGTCAATGAAGGCGGCGGGATTCAGGTGGACGGGCTGGGCACCGTCCTCGTCACCGAAACCGTGCAGCTCGATCCGTACCGGAATCCTGGTCTGTCGAAGGCCGATGTCGAAGCCGAACTTGCCAGCACCATTGGCGCAACACAGGTGATCTGGCTGCCCCGTGGGCTGACCCGGGACAACAAGGAGTTCGGCACCCGCGGCCACGTGGACATTGTGGCCGCCATCCCCTCTCCCGGTGTGTTGCTGGTGCACTCGCAGCGCGATGACGCGCACCCCGACTTCCAGGTCACCCGGGAGATCATTTCCCTGCTGGCCGGGACGAGGGACGCGCAGGGCCGCAGCTGGGAAATTGTGGAGGTCCCTGCCCCGGAGGTGCTTCGCGATGCGCACGATTGGGTCGACTACAGTTACATCAACCATCTGGTGGTCAACGGCGGCGTCATCGCTTGCAGCTTCGGCGACCGCGCCGACGAAGGCGCTCGCCAGATCCTGGAGCAGGCATACCCGGGCCGGCAAGTTGTGACTGTGGACGCCCGCCCCATCTTCGCCCGGGGCGGTGGCATCCACTGCATTACCCAGCAGCAACCGGCCGCCGACGCTCCGAAGCCAGGGCGCGCCCGCGAGGGTTTCAGCCGGCCGTAGCCTGCTGCGGCGCCCGGATGCCGAGCATCTCGAGCACAGCCGGCACGGGGAGGCCGGGCGAACGATGCCCGGCGCGGCCGATCATCTCCTTTCCGGCGAAGATCGCGTTCAGCACGGCCTCCTCCACCGACTCCACGACTGCGGTCAGCAGCGGATCCAGCTGTCCCCACGGGATGAACCGAAGTGTGTCGTAGCGTTCCTCTCGCGCGGCGGCATCGCCCATCTCGCTGCGCAGTGCGCCCTGGTTCGCGGTGGAGAAGGCCAGGAAGATGTCGCCGGAAAAGTGTGAGCCCGCCGTTCCGGTACGCGCCAGCCCCAGCGGAACCCGTCTGGCCAGCGCCTGGCACTGGTCAGGGAGCAGCGGAGCGTCGGTCGCGATGACGACGATCACCGATCCGGCCCCCTGATTGGCGAACCAGTCCGAACTTTCCATTGGGTTGTCCTCGCCAAGCGCCCGCCCGACCGGCTCGCCGGCGATGACGAGCTCCTTGCGACTGCCGAAGTTGGCCTGCACGAACGCGCCGACGGTATACGTGCTGTCGCCGTAGCCGATCAGCCGGGAGCTGGTGCCGGAACCGCCCTTGAACCCATAGCAGTTCATCCCGGTCCCGCCGCCGACCGATCCCTCCGCAACTGGGCCGCCTGATGCCGAGTCGATGGTGGCTATCGCGTGCTCTGGGCGCACGTGCAGGCCGTTGATGTCATTGAGGTAGCCGTCCCAGGTCTCGGCGACCACCGGCAGCAGCCACTGATTGGCCTGCCCGGGGTGGTTCCGCGCCGTCCACGCCACGGCACCCTCGTGGGCGGCGCCGACCGAGTGGGTGTTCGTGATCAGTATCGGCAGCGAGAGCGATCCGGTTTCATCCAGCCAGGCCGATCCGGTCATCTCGCCGTTGCCGTTGAGCACACTCCGCCCGGCGGCGCACGGCAGCGTGGCATGATCGCGACCGCGCGGCAGGATCGCGGTGACACCGGTGCGCACGTCGGCGCCCTCGATCAGCGTGGTGTACCCGACTGTGACCCCCGGAACGTCGGTGATCGCGTTGTGCTCGCCGGTTCTGCCGGGGAGTTGAATTCCAAGATCACGGGCACGGGGCTGCTGCAGCATTTACTCTCTTTTCGTGGTTTTCTCGGCGAGGTCACAGTCGAGCACAAGCTCGGCATAACCGATGATGTTGGCCCTGGCAACGGCGACCGGGATCCGGTCACCGGCCACGGCGTAGTAGTCGTAGGCATCCTCGAGCGCCAGGATGTTCTGCGCCACCGCCGCCAGCGGTGCCCGCGGCCGGAACGCGCCAAGCCCGACGCCGATCTCGAGTACCTGACGGTAGAGCGAGAGCTGGCGCTGCATAATCGTGCGGAACATCGGGAGCAATTCGGGATGCGCCCGGACATAGGCTGAGCTTTCGTACACGATCCGCAGGCTGTCGGTGATCCGGTCCGGGACTCCGTGCACTATCATCACCCGGAGTTTTTCGCAGGGATCGGCGACCAATTCCACCGCCGCGATCCGGCTCCGATGGAATTCGTCCAGGACGTCGTCCACCGCCTCGGCGAGCAATTGATCCAGCGTCGGATAGTGATAGAGCACCGATCCGGCGCTGACGGCGGCCTCGAGTGCGATATCGCGGACTGTCGTCGATGCCAGCCCGCGCTGGCCGGCGACCCGGCGAGTCGCGGTGATCAGCGCCTGGCGCTTGTTCAGGCTGCGGCTTGTCATGTGCATGATCGTATCGACTGCCCGGTCAGCGGACAGATCCCTGCTCGGCCAGGCGGGCGTAGTGATCCGGGTTCCGGCGTTTCATCACGAATCCGATCACGATGCCCACGACGAAGAGCAGCGGAGTCGGCACGATCATCACCCAGTTCACGGCGCCGGTCATCCCGGTGATCACGTCGAAGTTGGTCACGATCAGAATGACGCCGATGGTGAGTCCTATCGCGCCGAGTGCAGGCGCGATCAGCACCCGGAACGGTCCATACCCCTGCCGGTCCCGCATGAAGTAGGCCGTCACAGCCACCGCGGTGACAGCCTGGGCGAAGACGATCCCGATCACACCGGAGGAGTACGACCAGAGCCCGAAGCCGAGATACGGGTCGGCGCCAAGTACGACGCAACCGATTACCGCGACGATGCTGATCACGGTCATCACCAGGCTTGCTCGGTGGGGTGCCTTCGATTTCGGATGGGTAGCACCAAGCGCTGCCGGCAGCAGGCGTTCGCGGCCCATCGAGAAGATGTAACGCGACGACGCGTTGTGAAAGGCGATCAGGCAGGCGAAGAAGCTGGTGACGATCAGCACCTGCATCACCTTGACGGCAAGGAGCCCGAGGTTCTGATCGGTGGCAATGAAGGCCATCTCGGCGAAGTCGTCCCCGAGGGCCAGGCTCATGATGCCATCGATTCCGAAGGCGACTGTCAGAATCCAGAAGGTGAAGGCATAGAAGATAGCCAGGAATCCGATCGCGATATAAGTCGCTCTGGGAACAGTGCGCCGTGGATCCTTGGCTTCCTCTGAGTAGATCGCGGTGCCTTCGAACCCGATGTAGGAGCCGAAGCCGAGCACGAAGAGCGTTCCGGCGCCGGTGGCGAAGAAGACATTGGCGGGATCGAAGGGCGCAAGGGACATCCCCTCTCCCCCGCTCCTGACCAGCACGGCGACGGAGAGGATGAGCAGGATCAACACCTCGGCGGTTAGCAGCACGGCGAGCACCTTCGCGCCGACATCGATCTGCCGGTAGCCGAGGAAAGCCACGATCACCGCGGCCGCAATCGCCCATAGGCCCCATGGCAGGTCGATGCCGAAGAGATCCTTGGCCGTCAGCGCGGCGAAAAAGCCGAGGTAGCCGTAGAAGCTCACGCAGAGCATGCCGTAGGCGAATATCGTGACCATCGCCGCCCCGATGCCGGCCGGTTTGCCCAGGCCCTTGGCCACATAGGCGTAAAAGGCACCGGTGTTGCGCACATGCCGCGACATGGCGGTGAAGCCGAGGGAGAATAACAACAGAGTGACGCCGCAGGCGAGCATTGCGCCTGGCGCGCCGATTCCGCCGAGGCGGAAGGTGGACGGGGTTCCACTGACAAACACGGTCAGTGGGGCGGCGGCCGACATGACGAAGAAGACAATTGACCAGACCCCCAGCTGTCCCTGTGCCAGTTTGCCGCCGGATGAAACGACCTTGCCTGCCTGAAGCTCACTGCTTGACATGCTGACTCCTGTCGTCAGTGATGCGGGCCACACTGCCGCACATCATCTGAACAACCATTCAACTTTACGAAGTGTGGAGAAGTCAACGAATATCGGGTCTATTCTTAATTTCCTGAACAAATATTCAGATATGGACTCTTCGGTGTGCGGTGATTCGCCTGGCCGTTGAGGGCTCATTCGCCTGGCCGTTGCGTGCTCATTCTCCTGGTCGTCAAGGGCTGGATCGCGAGTCGGGTCCGGCGCGAGGCTGAGACTTCAGGTCCTGGCCGCTACCCTTCAAGTGGTTACTCTCCACTCCGATCAGCGCTAGGGGTCCTGATGGCAACGGAAATGCCGGCGGTGCGCAATACCGCCGCCGTGCTGCGCCACCTTGCGACCAGCTCACGGCCGGTACCGGCGAGCGCGCTCGCCCGGCATATCGGCATCCCACGCAGCAGCACCTACCAGCTGCTGAAGGTCCTGATCGACGAGGGCCTGGTTGTGCGGATACCCGAATCCCACTCCTATGGGCTCGGTGTCGGCGCCTTCGAGCTGGGCAGTGCCTATCTACGGTCTTCGCCGCTTCAGCACCTGGCACAGCCTCTGCTCGCGCGGCTGGTTTCCGCGAGCTCGCACACCGCGCAGTTAGGCATCCTGCACGGCAGCGAGACGATGTACCTGCTGAAGGAACAGCCGCAGGTGCCGACCACGCTGGTGACCGGCGTCGGTGTCCGGATTCCGGCTCACCTGACCGCCTCCGGGCGGGCGATGCTGGCACTGCTCCCCCGCCAGCAGGTGCTCGCGATCTTCTCCTCGGCCAGGCAGTTTGTCGATCGAACCGGAGTCGGGGCCAGGAACCTCCGGGAGCTTCAGGCGCAGTTGGCCGAGGACCGCCATCGTGGCTGGGCGATCGAGCGCGGCGCAGTCACGGAGGGTGTGACGACGATTGCCGCTGCGGCCACCGACCATGGCGGGCGGCCGGCGGCCAGCATCGGCGTGTCCTTCCATTCGGATGCCGTGCCGGACAGCGGCTACGAACGCCTAGCCGCCCAGGTCAGAAAGGCCGCCGACGATCTCTCGATCCGGCTCCGATAGTCGATGTCGGTGGCACCTGACATGCTGGGGAGATGGCAGACGCAGCAAGCATCACGACTTCTCCGGTGAGCCCGGAGCCATTGAGCGGACAAGCCTCCGCGGACGCGGTGAGCGACGACGGCCTGCGCGCGGCGGCGACGGAGATGCTGCGCGAGCTGGTCGGCTCGCCCGCTGCCGATTTTCATCCCGGCCAGTTCGAGGCGGTTGAGGCACTGGTTCGGGATCGGCGCCGCGCCCTGGTCGTACAGCGAACCGGCTGGGGGAAGTCGGCTGTCTACTTCGTCGCCACCCTGCTGCTGCGCCGGCTCGGCGCCGGCCCGTCGATCATCGTTTCGCCGCTGCTCGCGTTGATGCGCGATCAGGTGGCCGCGGCCGCCAGGGCCGGCGTGCGCGCCGCGGCGATCAACTCCGCTAACAACCACGAGTGGGATGAGATCCAGACCAGGCTGGCCGAAGATTCGGTCGACGTCCTGCTGGTTTCGCCCGAGCGATTGAACAATCCGCGCTTCCGCGACGAGCAGCTGCCTGAACTGATCCGGCGCACCGGCCTGCTGGTGATCGACGAGGCGCACTGCATCTCGGACTGGGGCCACGATTTCCGCCCCGACTACCGGCGATTGCGGGAACTGATCGGCCGACTGCCCAATTCCGTCCCGGTTCTGGCCACGACCGCCACGGCGAACTCCCGCGTGGTCGAAGATGTTGCCGAGCAGCTCGGTTCGGCCCAGGGCGAATCGGCCACCGGCGCAGCTCCAGACAGTGCGGTACTCACGATCCGCGGTGCCCTGGCCCGGGACTCACTTCGGCTCGGCGTGCTGAACCTGCCCGATTCCCGGTCCCGGCTCGCCTGGCTGCTCACCCACCTCGATGACTTGCCTGGCAGCGGGATCATCTATTGCCTCACGGTCTCCACCGCCGAGGACACCGCCAAAATGCTGCGCGACGCCGGTCACGCGGTGCAGGCCTACACCGGCCGAACCGATCCCAGCGAACGCGCCGAGGCCGAACAACGCCTGAAAGACAATCGGGTCAAGGCCCTGGTAGCCACCAGCGCCCTCGGCATGGGTTTCGACAAGCCGGATCTGGGTTTCGTCGTGCATATCGGCGCACCGTCATCCCCAGTCGCCTATTACCAGCAGGTCGGACGGGCGGGGCGCGCGACCGACAACGCCGATGTCCTGCTGCTCCCGGGTCCGGAGGACCAGGAAATCTGGAAGTACTTCGCCACGGCCTCGATGCCGAATGAGCAAAAGGCGGCCGCAGTGCTGGCCGAGTTGCGGGAAGCCGGCACCCCGCTGTCAACCACCGCTCTGGAGGCCCGGGTCGACCTTCGCCGCACGCCGTTGGAGCTGCTTCTGAAAGTCCTTGACGTGGACGGCGCCGTGCAGCGGGTCAGCGGCGGCTGGTTGTCGACCGGCCAGGCATGGGAGTACGACGCCGAACGCTACCAGCGAATTGCGGCCGGTCGGGTTGCCGAGCAAGGCGCCATGCTGGAGTTCGAGCGAACGACGCAGTGCCGGATGGAGTTCATCGCACAGTCGCTGGACGACGCCACGGCAGCTCCGTGCGGCCGCTGCGATAACTGCGCCGCAGCCTGGTATTCACCTGCCATCGATCCGGCTGCCGAACAGAATGCCCAGCAGTCTCTCGTAAAGGTCGGAGTCGAGGTCGCTCCCCGGCTGCAGTGGCCGCCGGGCCTCGCGCAGCGCGGCGTACCGGTCAAGGGGAAGATCCCGGCCGATAAAACCGTCGAGGAGGGCCGGGTGCTGGCTCGGCTCACCGACCTCGGCTGGGGCAATCGCCTGCGCGAGGTGTTTACCGCGGATGCCCCCGACCAAGCCGTGGATCAAGCCCTGTTGACGGCTTGTATCAAGGTGCTGGCTGGCTGGGATTGGGCTCAGCGGCCCACAGCGATCGTGAGCGTGCCCTCGGCAAGCCGCCCCGAACTCGTCGGCTCGCTCGCCACCGGGCTGAGCAACATCGGCAGGCTGCCGTATCTGGGGGCGCTATCGCTATCGGAGGGAGCGCCGGCGACCGGAAACAGCGCCTTCCGGGTCGGCTCGCTGTGGAACCGCTTCCGGGTCGGCGAGGAGCTTGAGTCCGGGCTGGCAGGGCTGGGCGGCGGGCCTGTGCTGCTGGTCGACGACCTCATCGACAGCCGCTGGACGATGACGATTGCCGGTGGCACCCTGCGTGCTGCCGGCGCGGGCTCCGTGCTGCCGTTCGCGCTGGCGCTGCGCGGCTGACGACGGCCGTCGGGCTGGCGGGCCCGGCTTGGAGGTTAGCGAAGACCGGCTGGCGCTGCGCGGCTGACAACGGCCGGCTGCGCGGCTGACGGCGGCCGGCCGGCGGGCTTGGCTGCGAAGGCCGGCTTGGAGGTTAGCGAAGACCCAGGTCGACCATGTCCAACAGCTGCGCTTCGACGACCCGCCGCTGCGCAGGTTCAAGCTCCCGCAGCGGGCCGTCGATCAACAACATGGCCAGGCCATGCACCGACGACCAGGCAAGGAACTCCGCGCCCTGCCGTTTGGCTGCGGGCAGCACGCCCGTCGCGACCAACTCGTCGAGCGCGATCCCCAGCAGCTGAAACGGAGTCTTGCCGCTCCTGCCGGCCGAGTCGGCGCTGGCGGCGCCGTGCAGGTCATCCGGAACCGAGAACGCCGCACGAAACAGACCCGGCTCGGCCTGGGCAAAGCGCAGGTAGCCGACGCCGACCGACCGTAACCTGGCGTGCGCCGTCTCGGCACTGGTCGTCTCCGGCAGATTCGCCAGCTCGGCTTCCATCGCGATCGCGAGCTGTGCCATAGCGGCCGCGGAGACCGCCTGTAGCAGCGCCTTCCGGTCGGCGAAATGCCGATAGGCGGCATTCGGTGCGACTCCGGCACGACGGGTTGTTTCCCTCAGCACCACCGCCGCCGGTCCCCCGGCGCGCGCCAGGTCGACGCCGGCGGCCAGCAAGGCGTTGCGAAGATCACCGTGCCGGTAGGTCGAACGCCGCGGTGGCCTGGCTGTGCCTGTCATTCGTCTCCTTGTGGACGCCGTCCACCTTGTTTTGTCGTACTGCACAGCATATCCAGCGCTGATTTGCGCACCGTCCGCCGAGAAGAGTAAGCCGTCCGTCAGTCGTGGGATTGTCGTCGAATTGTCGGTTATTACGCACGATTCGGTGCCAAACCCACGATTCGCCTGCCTTGCCCCGATTCGCTGCCTTACCACTATTCGACCTTCATGCGCGCCGTCCGCCGATCCGCAGAGCTAAGGTGGAATTCCCTTGCGGCACGCCACAGATCACGTGCTTCACGCAGCGCAGTTCGAAGGAAGAGGCTATGCCTGAGCAGACACCCGCGCTAGTGCGTCCGGTCAGGCTGAGCCTCTCCGACGCCGTGCACGAGGCGCTGATGGAACAACTGATGAGCGGCGAGATCCGCCCCGATTCGGTGCTGCGGATAGACGTCATCGGCAGGGAGCTCGGGGTCTCGCACAGCCCGGTTCGAGAGGCGTTATCCAGGCTGGAAGCGCGCGGACTCGTGGTGCGGAATGCGCTTAAGGGCTATCGTGCGGCGCCGTTGCTGACCAGTGACGAACTGTCCCAGTTGTATGCGGCCCGGCTGGCGGTGGAGCCGGCAAATGCCTTCGCTGCGAGCGGGAACGTGAACGCGAAGTTCCTCCGCCACCTCGAGGACACCGTCCGCCGGGGACGGAAGGCGCGCAAGGGGCCGACGTTCGACGACTACCGGGGCTATCTCGAAGCCGAAGAAGACTTCCACAACTCGATCAAGCAGCAGGCAGACAATCGATTCCTGGCCAGCGCCTACGACAGCATCGGCGGTCAGCTGCAGCGCTACCGGATCTTCGATGATCGCGGCGTCCCGGACGCGGAGCCCGCCCTGGCCGAGCACAGCGAGATCATCGAGGCCTTCAGGTCCGGGTCCGCGGACGACGCATGCAACGCGATGCAGCGACATATTCGGAACTCGCGACGACGGGCCTTTCCGAATGAATCCGGGCAGCGGACCCTTGACACGTCCGCGCAGCCGGGATGATCCTATAGGAACGACGAACCTGCTGCAGAGGAGAACCGTGAGCATACTTCGCCGGCCCCTCCCCGGCGGCAGCGCGGCCGTCGAATTTGCCCGGATGCTGCTGGCCGGAGGCATCTCGGTCGATGCCCTGGCGGCGGCTCCCACGATCAATGACATCAGGGAGCTGGCCAGACGGCGGATACCCAGGATGGCGTTCGACTTCGTCGATGGCGGCGCCGACGCCGAGATCACCTTGCGGGCGAACATCACCGACCTCGCCCGGGTCAGCTTCAATCCGCGAAGCCTGGTCGACGTATCGACGCAGAACACTGCAGGCACAGTCGTCGGAGAGCAACTTCCGTTGCCGCTGATCCTGGCGCCCGCCGGCTCGGTGCGAATCACCGGGGGCGACGGCGAGCTCTCGGCCGTGCGCGCCGCCGGCAAGGCTGGACTGACCTACACCATCAGCACCGCCTCGAGCTGGTCGATCGAAGAAATTGCCGAGCAGGCCACCGGGCCGCTCTGGTTCCAGCTGTACATGTGGCGCAGCCGCGAGGTGGTCGAGGCACTCGTCGACCGGGCCAGGAACGCCGGCTGCACCGCACTGGTGGTCACGATCGACGTGCCGGTCAACGGGAAGCGCGCCCGCGACCAGCGCAACGGTATGTCGATCCCGCCTCAGGTCACCGTCCGCAATGCCTTCGGGGCGCTTCGGCATCCAAAATGGCTCGGCAGCCTGTTGCAGGGACCACCGATCGGCTTCCGGAACATGCTGGGTATCGCCGAGGGCTCCAGCGCCATGTCCCATCAGGAGTACATCAATACCCAGCTGGTGAATCTCAGGAACAGCTGGGACGACGTCGCCTGGCTGCGTCGCATGTGGGACGGTCCGCTGCTGATCAAGGGCGTCATCAGCCTGGCTGACGCCCAGCAGGCAGCCAATGTCGGCGCGGACGGCATCTTCGTCAGCAACCATGGCGGCCGGCAGCTCGATAGCCTGCCCAGCTCGATCAGCATGCTGCCGCAGATCGTGACTGCGGTCGGCGACCGGCTCGACATCATTTTCGACGGCGGAGTGCGCAGCGGAGCCGACGTGATCAAGGCCAAGGCGCTTGGAGCGGACGCCGCGGCCATCGCCCGGAGCTGGGTCTGGGGGGCCGCGGCGGCCGGCGAGCGCGGGGTCGACCGGGTGATCGACATCTACCGCAGCGAGATCCGGGAAACCATGATCATGCTGGGTGTCACCGATATCAGCGAGCTGAACCGGGACACGGTGCGCTATCCCCCGGAATGGAACCACGCCGGGTAGCCGACCGGCAGCTCAAACGAGCTTCGCACCCGCCTTGGCGGCGGCGTCCAGCACCGCCCCGGATTCCAGCGACGCCACCACGGCGGCAATTTCCGGGCTGGCGAACCGATCCGGCCCCGGTCCTTCAACGGTCTCCCGCAGTTTCGCGATAACCGCTGACGTGACCGGCCCGGGCACCATGTGCTCGACTTCCCTGCGGATGTCCAGTGCCTTGGCGGCGTTCATCAGCTCGATGCTGATCACTCGGCGGAGTCCATCGACGGAACGACGCAGCTTTCGCGCCGCCGACCAGCCCATTGACACGTGGTCTTCCTGCATTGCGCTGGACGGAATCGAGTCGACACTTGCCGGGACGGCAAGCCGCTTCAGCTCGCTGACAATCCCCGCCGCGGTGTACTGGGTGATCATTCCGCCCGAATCCACGCCGGCGTCATAGGCCAGGAACGGCGGCAGGCCGTGCGACCGGGCCTTGTCGAGCAGTCGGTCGGTGCGCCGCTCGGAAATGCTGGCCAGGTCGGCGATCGCGATCGCAAGAAAGTCGAGCACGTAGCCGACCGGGGCTCCGTGGAAGTTTCCGTTCGATTCGATCTCGCCGTCGGCGATCACCGGATTGTCGATGGCGGCGGCAAGCTCATAGCCAGCAACCCGCCGAGCGTGGTCGATCGTGTCGCGGACGGCGCCGGCAACCTGCGGGTGGCAGCGGATCGAGTAGGCATCCTGGATCCGGTAGGTTTGCGGACCCCGGGAGGCCTCGATGATTGACGAGTCTTTCAGCACCGCCCGCACGTTTGCGGCGGACAATGCCTGCCCGGGCTGCGGCCGAAGCGCCACCAGATGCTCTTCGAAGGGCCGATCGGTGCCGAGCAGCGCTTCAAGTGTCATTGCGGCGGCAAGATCGGCCTCCTTGGCCAGCGCATCCAGCTCGTCGAGCGCGAGCACCAGCGTGCCGAGCATGCCATCTGTGCCGTTGATCAGCGCCAGGCCCTCTTTCTCGGCCAGAACAACCGGTTCAATGCCGGCGGCGGAGAGCACCTCGGCGCCCTCCAGGAGTTCGCCGTTCGCATTACGTGCCTGACCCTCGCCGATCAGGGCCAGGGCGACGTGCGCCAGCGGCGCCAGATCGCCCGAGCAGCCAAGCGACCCGTACTCGTAGACGATTGGCGTGATCCCGGCCGAGAGCAGCGCGGCATAAGCCTGTGCCGTGGTCAGTCGCACGCCAGTGTGCCCGGTGGCCAGGGTGGACAGCCGGAGCAACATCAGCGCCCGGACAACTTCCGTCTCGACTTCGGCGCCGGAACCTGCGGCGTGCGAGCGGATCAGCCGGCGCTGAAGTTCGGCCCGCTTGTCGCTTGGAATGTGCGTGGTCGCCAGGGCGCCGAAACCGGTCGAGACGCCGTAGACCGGTGTGTCGCTGGCGCTCAGCCGATCGATCAGGTGGCGGGCCTCGCGGATAGCCTCCTGGGCATCCTCAGCGAGCTCCACCGCATAGCCCTTGCGCGCCACATTGATCAGGTCTTCTTCGCTGACGGCGCCAATTCCCACCGCTACGGTCTTCTTCTTATGCATATCTATCAGAATGTCTGGCGGCGGCCGGCGGGACAAGTACGCGGGCCGGCAACCCGTCTGACATTTCGGACAGCGGTGTTCGCTACTTGCGGGAGCGCTTCTCCCGGATTCGCATGGTCAGCTCGATCGGCGTCCCCTCGAAGCCGAAGGTTTCGCGCAGCCGGCGAATGATGAACCTCCGGTAACCGGGATCCAGGAACCCGGTGGTGAACACCACGAACTTCGGTGGCCGGGACGACGCCTGGGTCCCGAACAGGATTCTCGGCTGCTTCCCGCCGCGCAGCGGATGTGGATTCGCCGCGACCAGCTCGCCAAGGAAGGCATTGAACCGTCCGGTCGGGATGCGGGCATCCCAGGAGGCCAGTGCCTTGTCCATCGCCGGCACCAGGCGCTCGGCGTGCCACCCGGTGCGGGCCGAGACGTTGACCCGCGGCGCCCAGGTCATCTGGACCAGATCGCGCTCGATCTCGCGCTCCAGGTAATGGCGCCGCTCGTCTTCCATCAGATCCCACTTGTTGTAGGCGATGACCAGGGCGCGGCCGGCCTCGATCACGGTGGAAAGGATCTTGGTGTCCTGAACGGACAGCACCTCGGAGGCGTCCAGCAGCACGACGGCCACTTCGGCCTTCTCCAGCGCGGTCTGGGTTCGCAGTGCGGCATAGAAGTCCGCGCCCGAGGCCTGGTGGGCCCGACGACGAATCCCGGCGGTATCGACGAAGCGCCACATTCTGCCGCCGAGCGAGACCAGTTCGTCGACCGGGTCGCGGGTGGTTCCGGCGACGTTGTCCACGATCACGCGTTCCGAGCCGACCAGCTTGTTCAGCATGCTCGACTTGCCGACGTTCGGCCGGCCGATCAGAGCGACCCGGCGTGGTCCGCCCTCTTCCACCGGTCCGGCGATCGCGGAGACCTCCGGAAGCGTTTCGATCACCACATCGAGCAGATCCGCTACGCCGCGACCGTGCAACGCCGACACCGACCGTGGCTCGCCGAGTCCGAGTGACCAGAGCACAGCGGCCTCAAGCTGGCCGCGCTCGTCGTCGACCTTGTTGGCCGCGAGGATGACTGGTTTCCGGGTGCGGCGCAGCATTCGGACGACAGCCTCGTCCGTGGCGGTGGCGCCGACGGTTGCGTCTACGACGAACAGCACGGCATCCGCAAGCTCTACCGCGATCTCGGCCTGTTCGGCAACCCGGCTGGCCATCCCTCGGGCGTCCTGCTCCCAGCCCCCGGTGTCGACGACGGTGAAGCGTTGGCCGTTCCAGAGCGCCGGGTAGCTGACCCGGTCCCGGGTGACCCCGGGGGTGTCCTCCACGACAGCCTCGCGCCGGCCGAGGATCCGGTTCACCAGGGTCGATTTTCCGACATTCGGCCTGCCGACGATCGCCAGCACCGGCGCCGGACCGGTGAAGCCGTCGCCATCCTCGAAAGCGCCGTCGCCGGAAAGCAGCGCAAGGTCTTCCTCGTCCAGTTCATAACTTTGCAGTCCGGTGCGCAGCGACTCGGCACGCTGCTCGGCGTCCGCCTCGTCAATGCTGACGACACGCTGCACGAACTCAGCGTCGGGCTGGTCGTCCCAGCTTGACTCGGTCGAGTCGCTCATTACTTCTCCTTGCACTTACGCGATATGCGCCTCATGGGTGACGTCGGACGGTGCGCCGCCGGCCCCGGATGTATCGGTGTCGATGATCGTGCTAAAAGTTCGCATCACCGTTGGGTGTGGACGATGCGACCATGTCCGCTTGAGCTACCGAGGGCAGCGTCTGGCCGGTCAGCTGCAGTGATTGCCGGACGTGATTGGCCAGTATGGCCTGTAGCTGCTTGCTTGCCGCAAGCCGTGCTGCACGGCCGGACTGGCCGGCCGGCTTCTCCAGATACACAGGATCGCCGAAGACTATGTCGATTTTACGGCCCGGAGGGGGTAAAAAGCGACTCGGTTCCCCGCCCCGCCTTGTGCCGAGCACCGCGACGGGCACAATCGGCACCTCTGCCTGCAGTGCGAGCCACGCCGCGCCGGATCGAACCGAGCTCGCCGAACCTTCGCCACGGGTGCCTTCCGGAAATATCCCGAGCACGTCACCGCGACGCAATACCCGCAGTGCGGTGCCCAGCGCGTTCCTGTCGTTACTTGCCCGGTCGATCGGGATCTGACCCGACGATTTCAACGCCCAGCCGACGATGCCCTTGAAGATGTCGTGCCTGACCAGCAGGTGCATCGGCCGCGGCGAGATCCGGTACACCAGTGGCCCGTCGAGGTAGGTCAGGTGGTTTGCGACCACGATCACACCGCCGGCGGCCGGCAGTTTCTCTGCCAGGTGCACCTTGCGCCGCCACGGCGACATCAGGATCCGGCCGACCAGGCGCCAACGATGTGGCGCTCCTGCCCGGGCCAGCTCCTCAGCCGCCGCAGGGCGGAACATCAGCCAGCGTCCGCGACGAGATCGAGGACCGCCTGCACCGTTTCCTCGAATGACAGCGCCGATGAGTCAAGGGTGTGCACCCCGTCAGAGGCCGTGATGAACTGGGTCACCGCTGAATCCGCGGCATCACGATCAATGATCTGTGCCCGGGTCGACGCGATGTTGTGCTCGTCGGCTTCACCATGCAGTTCCTTGGCCCGCCGAGCCAGACGCGCCTCCTCGCGCGCGGTCAGCAAAAGCCGCACATCTGCATCGGGGGCGACGACTGTGGTGATGTCGCGGCCCTCGGCAACGATTCCCGTCTCCGCAGCGGCTTCGATCAGTGCTCGCTGCCGTGCGATCAGCGCCTCGCGGGCCGCCAGGTTGGTGGACACGATGGTGACGGATTCCGAAATCCGGGTCTCGCGAATCTCGGTGGTGACGTCGTGACCGTCGATCACGACCTGCTCATGGTCCGGGTCGGTGCTGATCCGCAGGTCGGCGGTCCGCGCCAGCTCGGCTACGGCATCCGCGCCGTCGGCCTGGCGTTCGAGACATATCCAGCTGACTGCCCGGTACATTGCACCGGTATCGAGATAGGCGAGACCCAGCCGCCGGGAGACCTCGCGGGAGACGCTGGACTTACCCGAGCCCGAGGGCCCGTCCACAGCAATGATGGTCACGAATTCTTGCCTTTCTACTTCACTTACGTAAGCGGGCTTATCGGTGGGGTACGGCTATTCGGGAACCGTCCAGCCGCGGGCGCGCAGTTCCTCGATCAGGGGCCCGCGTGCGGCCGGCAGCACAGAAACTTCTGCCAGCCCGAACTGCTGGCCGTTGGCGTGCTCGAGCTGAAGGTCTTCCAGGTTGATGCCCGCTTCGCCCATTTCCGTGAACAGCCGGCCGAGTTCGCCCGGCTTGTCGCCGACGAGAACTGTGACCGTGCTGTAGACGGTCGGTGCGGTGCCGTGTTTGCCCGGAATCCGGGCCTGGCCCTCGTTGCCGGCGCCGATGGCCGAGGCGAGCACGCCGAGCGCGTCTACCCGGCCGTCCAGCGCCCCGATCACTGTATCGAGGTCTTCGCGAAGTTCGGTCAGGACATTCCGCACCTCGACGGCGTTGGCGTCAAGGATCTGTGCCCACAGCGCCGGGTCGCTCGCGGCGATCCGCGTCACGTCACGCAGGCCCTGCCCGGCGAGCGCGACGGCATCCATGGGCGCGTCCTTCAGGCGCGCCGCCATCAGGGATGACATCACCTGCGGCGCATGGGAAATTCGGGCAACCGCCGCGTCGTGCCGGTCGGCATCCAGGTGCACAGGCGTGCCGCCGACCAGACGAGCGAGATCGACTACGTGCTGCAGATCCTTGGCCGGCGTGTCCTCATCGGTGCAGATCACCCAGGGCCGCCCCGCGAACAGGTCTGCCCGGGCAGCGATCGCGCCACTGCGCTCCCGGCCGGCCATCGGATGTGAACCGATGTAGCGGTCGAGCGTGCGCGGCTCGACGAGCGCGCGCACCTGGTCGAGTATCCGGCCCTTCACACTGGCGATGTCGGTGACGGTCGCCGTCGGGTAAGCGTGCAGCTGATCGGCGATGACGCGTGCCGTCACGTCAGGCGGGACGGCGACAACGACGAGCTCCGGAGCGGCAGCATCGTCGCCATCTTCAGCAAGCCGTCCGGCGCCGAGGTCGCGTGCCAGGGCTTGCGCGGTCGGCGAACTATCCGACAGTTCGACATCGATGCCCTGCCTGGTCAGCGCCATGCCGATGCTCGCACCGAGCAGGCCGGTGCCGACGATCCTCACCCGCCGCAGCGTTCCCGCGGGCAAGCCGTGTGCTGGCAGAGTCACTGCGATCACATCTTGACGGATTCGAGCAGGATGCCGACCTCGGTGCGGTTGAGCGTACGCAGGGTCCCCTGCCGCTGATCGCCCAGGCGGACCGGACCCATCTGGGTGCGGACCAGCCGCAGCACCGGGTAGCCGACTGCTTCCATCATCCGTCGGACGATCCGGTTCCGGCCTGAGTGGATCACGATCTCGACCAGCGCGTAACCCGGTGTGGAATCGATCAGCTTGAACGAATCGACGTTCGCCAGCCCGTCGTCAAGCTCCACGCCCTCGCGCAGCTGCTTGCCGACGTCCCGGGCGACCGGCCCGCGTACTTCAGCCAGGTAGGTTTTGGGCACCTCGTACGAGGGGTGCGTCAGCCGGTGGGCCAGTTCTCCGTCGTTTGTCAGCAGCAGCAGGCCTTCGGTCTCGGCATCGAGGCGACCGATGTGGAAGAGCCGCTCGGTGCGGTCGACGAGGTAATCGCCGATGCATGGGCGTCCTTCCGGATCCTCCATCGTGGACAGCACACCGGACGGCTTGTTCAGCGCGAGGTACGCCATCGACTCGTCGAGTTGAAGTCGCAGGCTGTCGACCTGGATCACATTGCGCTTCGGATCGACCCGTACGCCGAGTTCGCGCACGATCTGGTCGTCGACGCTTACCCGGCCGTCCGCGATCATCTGTTCACAGGAACGGCGCGAGCCGTACCCTGCCTGGGCAAGCACCTTTTGCAGGCGCACGCCCTCCGGATCGTGCACGTCGACTGTCGGCTCTGGTGTTTTGCGACGCCGGTCGCGTCGGCTCGGCCGGGAACCCGGGTAATTCACTTCTGCAGCTCCTCTGCCAGATCAATGTCCTCGTCGGCCGGCAGGAAGGGCGCCAGCTGAGGTAGGTCGTCAAGACGGTTAAGTCCCATTTTCTCAAGAAAGTACGAGGTGGTGGTGTAGAGGATGGCGCCCGATTCAGGATCGGCGCCGGTATCTTCAATCAGACCCCGACTTACCAGAGTACGCACTACGCCGTCGACACTCACGCCACGGATGGCGGAAATACGTGCCCTGGACACCGGCTGTTTGTAGGCAACCACGGCCAGTGTCTCCAGCGCGGCCTGGGACAGCTTGGCACTTTGGCCATCGACAACATAGCGGCTGAGCACATCGTGGAAGGCCGGCCTGGAGTAGATACGCCATCCGCCGGCGAGTTCGCGGAGTTCGAAACCGCGCGGCCTGCCGCCCTGTTCGCCCGCGTAATCCGCCTGCAATTCGGCCAGCAGGGCGGCAACCCGCGGGGCGGGTAACGCCAGCGCCGAAGCAAGACGGAGCGTGCTCATCGGCTCCTCGATCACCACGAGCAGTGCTTCCAGCGCCGCAAGCGCGCCACCGGGGAGGACATCGAGATCGAGGCCCTCGGCGAAGCTCGCCGTCTCGGGATCACCGATGTCAGGTGTGTCGAATGTCTCTTCGACGAATCCGGATTCATCACTCATCGAGCGTCCTCCTCGGCTTCGGGCGGGGTGTTATCCGCGGCCGGCAGAACCTGAGCGTCGGAAGATTCGAACTCATCGAATCCCGAGGTGTCGAGTTCGGCGCCGTCGCCGCGCAGCCGTACAGTCAGTTCGCCAAGCGCCGACGCCTGCTCGAAGGACACTACCGAGTCCCGGAACATCTCCAATAGCGCCAGGAAGCGCGCAACGACGACAAGTGAATTGTCGGCGTCGGAGACAAGTGAGCGAAAGGACAGCGCAGCAGCCTTCGATGCCTTCAACCGGGAGAGCACTGCTTCTGCCTGCTCCTTCACGCTGACCGCGGGCGCATGTAAGTGGTCGAGGCCGATTTCGGTCGGTAGCTGCGGTCGCGGTCGAAACGCGTGCGCCGCGATCGCGGCCAGCGCTTCCGACGTGATGCCCAGCACAAGTTCCGGGAGCAGCGTTGCGAGCTGAGGTTCCAGGGCCACACTTCGCGGGAAGGACAGCGCATTGTCATTCAGGCTCTCGGCGAACCTGGCGGCCACCAGCTTGTATGCCCGGTACTGCAGCAGCCGGGCGAATAACAGGTCGCGGGCCTCCAGCAGCGCGATGTCCTCCTCGTCCTCGACCTGACCCGAGGGAAGCAGCCGAGCTGCCTTCAGGTCGAGCAGTGTGGCAGCGACCAGCAGAAACTCGCTGGTTTCGTTGAGGTCATCCTTGTCGCTGGCCCGCAGGTAGGCGATGAACTCGTCCGTCACCTGGGCCAGGGCAACCTCGGTGATGTCGAGCTGGTGCTTCGATATCAGATTGAGCAGCAGATCGAAGGGACCGGAAAAGTTCCCGAGATGCACCTCGAACTTAGCGCCCGCGTCCCGCGCTGCGCCGGCTTCCCGCGCTGCGCCCGCTTCCCGCGCTGAGCCGGCGTCGTCCCCCTGCGCCGACGACGCGTCGGGCTCGGCGGTCGGCGCCGTCATCAGGGGGCGCCGCCGCGAGAAATCAGCTCCCGGGCAAGTGCGCGGTATGCCTCGGCTCCGGGGTGTTTCGGGGCGTAGGACAGTATCGATTCCGCGGCAACCGAGGCATCCGGGAACTTGACCGTCCGGTTGATCACGGTTTCGAAGACCCGTTCGCTGAACGCCTCGACCACCCGGTCGACGACTTCACGCGAGTGCAGGGTCCGGCCGTCGAACATGGTGGCCAGGATTCCATCGATCTGCAGGCGGGGGTTGAGCCGATCCTGCACCTTCTCGATCGTCTCCACCAGAAGCGCGACCCCGCGCAGGGCGAAGAATTCACATTCAAGCGGAATCACGACACCGTGGGCCGCGGTCAGCGCGTTGACCGTCAGCAGGCCGAGTGACGGCTGGCAGTCGATCATGATGACGTCGTAGTCGTCCTCCACCTGGGACAGCGCACGCATCAGGACCTGCTCGCGGGCCACCTCGCCGACTAGCTGTACCTCCGCGGCCGAAAGGTCGATATTGGCCGGCAGCAGGTCAAGGTTCGGCACCGACGACTTCGAGATGACGTCAGCCGCACTGACTCTCGAGCTCATCAGCACGTTGTAAATCGTCAGGTCGAGGTCGTGCGGGTTAAGTCCCAGACCAACCGAGAGCGCGCCCTGCGGGTCGAAGTCGACGAGGAGGACCTTGCGGCCGTATGCGGCCAGCGCGGCCCCGAGGTTGATCGTCGAGGTCGTCTTGCCGACTCCCCCCTTTTGATTCACCATTGCGATGATCCGGGCGGGGCCATGGTCGGCCAGGGGCTGCGGTTCAGCGAATTCACGGATCGGACGACCGGTCGGCCCTATTGCGGTTGGGGCATTGCTGTCGAGGGTGAAAACCTGCTGGGAATTACCGGCATCCAGATCACGGGTCACGTAACGGTCAGCTCTCCTAACTGGTCTTTCGCACGAGGAGTAATGTCCTTAGCGGCGCTTTGGTAATGCTAATTCGCTCTACAGTATCGCGGCTAGCGCAACACACAACACTACCGCTATCTGGCTCGGGGATGAGCAAGGGCGTAAACCTCCCGCAGCGCATCGGCACTGACCTTGGTATAGATCTGCGTCGTCGTCACCGAGGCGTGGCCCAGCAGTTCCTGCACCACCCGGACGTCGGCTCCGCCTTCGAGCAGATGCGTCGCGAATGAATGGCGCATTGTGTGCGGGGAGATGTTGACCTGGATACCGGCACGGTCTGCCGACGCCTTGAGGATCGCCCATGCGCTTTGCCGGCTGAGCACGCCGCCGCGGGCATTGAGGAAGACACCGCCGGCCCGGGTACCGCGCGCAGGGGTCTTGGCTGCCAGGAGCGGACGGCCGCGGACAAGGTACGCGTCAACCGCATCGGCGGCGTACGAGCCGATCGGCACCATCCTCTCCTTGGAACCTTTGCCGAACAGCCGGACCAGGCGCCGGTCCGTGTCCACGTCGTCGATGAAGACGCCGACCGCCTCGCTGATCCGGGCCCCGGTCGCGTACAGCAATTCAAGCAGCGCCCGATCGCGTAATCCGGTAGCGGAGTCGTCTCCGGTGGCGTCGAGGATGGCGGTGACGTCGGCGATTGAGATCGCCTTGGGCAGGCGCTGCTGCTGCGCCGGCGGCTTGACTTCCTGTGCCGGATTTCCGGGTACCTGACCTTCGTCCTCGGCGAAACGGTGGAATCCGCGCACCGCGACGACGGCCCGGGCGGCGGATGACGGACTGAGCGCGGGCTTACCGTCATCGCCGGTTCGGATCGTGGCAAGGTACTCGGTGATTGTTTTCTCGCTCACGTCGGCGAAAGCCGAAATCCCGGCGGCGTTCAGATACTCCAGGTACCGGCCGAGATCACGCCGGTAGGCGGCCACCGTGTTGTCGGCGAGCCCACGCTCGACCCTCAGGTGCTGCAGGTATGACGTGACGCACCGCGTGATGGCGGACGACCGCGGTGGGTTCACTGTCCGCGTGATCGCCTGCCGGGCCATGGCGTGTCGGCCGGGCGCAGCGGTTCCCAGTTGCGGTCTTTTGCTGCGGCAGCGGCGAGGACGCCGATCACCAGACCCGGATTGCGTAGTCGCCCGGCCAGCACGGCGTCCACCACTTCCTGCAGCGGCACCCACCGGACGACGATGTCGCGTTCCTCATCGATCCGGGCATGTCGTTCGCCCTCAGGGACTGCCGTGCAGTCCCGTGCCAGGTAGACCCGCATGGACTCGGTCGATCCGCCTGGCGAGCTGAACCATTCCGTCAGCAGATCGAGCCTGCCCGGAATCAGGTCTGCCTCTTCGGCAAGTTCCCGCGCGGCGGCGATATGCGGCGGCTCGCCATCGACGTCGAGCAGGCCGGCCGGCAGTTCCCACAGCCGCATCCGTACCGGATGGCGGTACTGGTTGATCAGCAGCACCTGGCCGTCGTCATCGATGGCGAGAACGGCGACCGCCCCGGTGTGGTCGACGAATTCACGGTTGATCGGCCCGTCGTGGCCGGGCAGCGTGAAGGATTCGTCCACCAGATCCCAGACATACCCGGTGTGCACCAGCGTTCGGTCGTGCACCGGGACATCGAGGTAGGTGTCGGCTGGAGTCAGATCGGCGGTCGAAGCTGTCTCGTCGTTCGTGACGGCACTGGTCATGCCGGCTGCTCGCCCGCTGCTGCCTGCGCTGCGGCGTCGGCGGTCGGCCGAGCGGCGTCGCTTGAGGGGCGCGGTTCGCGGGACGAGCCATCCGGCTCGACCTCGATCAGGCGACCGGCCTTCTGCCGTTCGATGGCCGCCTCTACAAGTCCGGCGAACAGCGGGTGCGCATCGGTGGGCCGGGAACGCAGCTCCGGGTGCGCCTGGGTGGCGACGTAATACGGGTGTTCCTCGGCCGGGAGTTCGACGAACTCGACCAGTGCGCCGTTTGGTGAGGTGCCCGAAATCACCAGGCCCGCATCGGTCAGCTGATCCCGGTAGGCGTTGTTCACCTCATAGCGATGCCGGTGCCGCTCCGAGATCGTCTCTGAACCGTAAGCGCCCGCAACGACCGAACCAGGAGTCAGCGCGGCTTCGTAGAGGCCAAGGCGCATCGTGCCGCCCAGATCACCGGCACCCTCGACGAACTGCTGCTGTTCGGCCATCGTGGCGATAACCGGGGATGCGGTCTCGGGATCGAACTCGGTGGAGGAGGCATCGGCCACGCCAGCCACGTTCCGGGCATACTCGATCACCATGCACTGCAGGCCGAGGCACAGCCCGAGGGTTGGGATCTGCTTCTCCCTGGCGTACCGTAGCGCTCCGAGTTTGCCTTCGATGCCGCGGATTCCGAACCCGCCGGGAACGCAGACGGCGTCCACGCCGCCGAGTTCCTTCTCGGCGCCCTCCGGTGTTTCACAGAGGTCGGAGGCTACCCACTTGATGTTCACCTTGGCGTTGTTGGCGAAGCCGCCCGCGCGCAGCGCCTCGGTCACCGAAAGGTAGGCGTCGGGCAGGTCGATGTACTTGCCGACCAGGGCGAGCTCGATGCTGTGCGCCGGGTTGTGCACGCGCTTGAGCAGTTCGTCCCATTCTTCCCAGTCGACGTCCTTGAACGGGAGATCGAGCCGGCGGATCAGATAGGCATCGAGACCGCCAGTGTGCAGAACTTTCGGGATGTCGTAGATGCTTGGCGCGTCCATGCAGGAAATGACAGCTTCGATGTCGACGTCGCAGGCGCGGCCGATCTTCTCCCGGATGCTGTCCGGTACCTCGCGGTCGGCGCGCAGAACCAGCGCGTCAGGCTGGATGCCGATGCTGCGCAGCGCGGCGACTGAATGCTGCGTCGGCTTCGTCTTCAGTTCGCCGGACGGGCCGAGGTATGGCACCAGCGACACGTGCACGAAGAAGACGTTCTCCCTGCCGATGTCCTGTCGTACCTGGCGCGCCGCCTCGAGGAAGGGCTGCGACTCTATGTCGCCGACAGTTCCGCCGACCTCGGTGATGATGACGTCTGGTGCCGGTCCGCTCAACGGAGTGGCCTGCGATCGCATCCGATTCTTGATCTCGTCGGTGATATGCGGGATAACCTGCACCGTGTCGCCCAGATACTCGCCTCGCCGCTCCTTGGCGATCACCGTCGAATACACCTGCCCGGTGGTGACGTTGGCGCTGGCATCGAGGTTGGCGCCGAGGAAGCGCTCGTAGTGCCCGATGTCGAGGTCGGTTTCCGCGCCGTCATCGGTCACGAAGACCTCGCCGTGCTGGAACGGATTCATTGTGCCTGGATCAACGTTCAGATACGGATCCAGTTTCTGCATCGTGACCGACAGGCCACGTGCGGCCAGCAAATGGCCGAGGCTTGACGCAGTCAGCCCTTTCCCGAGAGACGATGCGACGCCTCCAGTAACGAAGATGTGCCGGGTCGTCTGGGACCCGCTGAGCCGGGGAAATGATCGCGTAACCACGGACTTTAACACTACCAGCATTCACAGCCGGCTGGGCAACCCCGCGCGATTGCCGACCTAGTGCGCGTGGCTCTTCTTGCCGGCCCTGGCCTCGTCCTGGCCGTCGTCCGAAAGCTCGCCACGCACAACCGCCGGGTAGAGCCGGGCGAGTTGCGCGACTACATCGTGCGCCGGCGATGATCCCAGCACGCGCGAGCGGGCGTTGATTGCGCCGACTCCGCGACGGACTGGATTGTCGACCAGCTCATTTATCGCCTTGAGCACGGCCGCTTCGTCATCCTCGTCGACGATAACGGCGGCCTCGCCGTAGTAGTCGGTCGCGTCTTGCCCGCCGAGGGCGACAATCGGCCGAGTCAGCTGCATGATCTGGTCGGCGTCGAGCCCGGAGAGCTCGGTCGTAGTGACGACAACATCGGCAGCGCTCAGAACGTCCACCGCCGAATCAGCGTCGGCGACCATCATCGACAGGCCGCGGCCGGCGAACTCTTTCTCAAGTACCTGACGCAGCGGGCCGGTTCCGGTGAGCGCCACCATGATCGATCGGTCGGGGCGGCTGTGTTTCAGCTTTTGCGCCGCAGACAGCAGAGTGGTCAGACCCTGCGTTTCGGCCAGCTTGGCCGGCGACGCGATCAGCCAGGTGCCTTCGGCCAGCTTCAGGTCTGCGCGTACCTCCTGCCGGGTCCGGCGTGGAATCAGAAACTGCGCCGTGTCGGTAGCCGGAAGAAGGGCACGCTCGGTGTGCGGTCCGTGGGAGGCGAAGCGGCCAACGATCGATTCCGTCGCGCCAAGCACCACATCGGCTCGGCGGGAAATCAGCCGGCCGGCCAGATGTTCGACGTCGACTGCCGCGCCGTTTGCCAGCCGCGGCACCGTCACGACCAGCGCCGGGCGGGATGACTTGGGCAATCCGGTCATCGCCAGCGCGCACAGAGCTCCGACGTGCAGGCCGTGCGCGTGCACGACATCGGTCTTCGGAAACAGTTTGTGCAGCTTCCACACAGCGCCAAGATCTCGCAGCGGTCGTGGCCGCGCGCCCAGCGAGATGGTGATCTTTCGAACCTTCGGTGCGTCTTTCCGCTTGCCCGGTACGAGTTCGCGCAGCACAGCAGCGCTGCCGGCTACGGCGACCTTGTGCCCGTACTTCGGCAGGGAGTTTATGGCAAGGGTCGCGACCTCGCCGTACACGCCGCCGGCCTCACCGACCGCGTGCAAAACGCGTAGCCCGGATTGACCTTCCAGCGACTTCTGGCGCGCGCGCATTCGAAAGCTCTCCCTTGTTTTGCTTGACGGACTATAGGTCGAGGTTATCCCAGCTCGCAGGCGGCACGGTCACGGCACGCGTGATATCGCGCCAGTAGTTCCGCGGCCACCTCCGCCTCGTCCGGAAATTCTCGTGCCCGGCGCCTGGCGCGCGCAGAGAGGTCGCCCCGCAGCGCGGAATCGTCGAGCACCGAGATGACGGCGTCAGCGATCTCCTCACGCCGAGGTGACCGCACCAGGATTCCGGCGTCGTCAATCAGCTCCGGCAAGCCACCCACCGCCCTGGCTATCACCGGCAGGCCAACCGACATCGCTTCCTGGACGACGAGCGCCCGCGCCTCCCAGTGGCTGGTCAGCAGAAACACTTCGGCGCTGCGGTACAGCGCTGAGACGTCCTGGCGAGCACCGATGAAATGCACCGGCAGCCCGTCCCGATCGACAATCCGGCGCAGACGCGCAAGCTCAGCCTGATCGGCGCCGCCTGCGATGATGGACACCGCATCGGGATGACTGGACCGCCATAGTCGGGCCGCCTCGAGCAGCAGGTCGTAGTTCTTCTGCGGCGCCACCCTGCCGACGGTCAGCACCAGCTTGCTGGAATCAGGCAGACCCAGCTCTTTAAGCAGCCTCTGATGCGCCGCGATTACCTCGCTCGGGTCGATGTCGATCATTTTTGGCGCCGCGACCGGAGCAAGCCGGGCGTTCCGGGCCCCGAGGTCCCGCGCCCGGTCGACCAGGTCCTGGCTGGCGCCGAATGTGAGGTCGACGGTGCGGGCCAGCAGTAACTCGATCCCCGCCTCCAACTTGCCGCGGAGGCCGCCGGCAAGCACTGCGTTGTGCCAGGTGGCGATCACCGTCGGACGGCCCGGCCCCGGCCCGCGGCGGGCGAGGACAGCCAACAGGGCGGCGCGGAAACCATGGGCATGCACGATGTCGAACCGCTCGCGGACCAGTACCGCGCGCAACGCCTGAACCTGGCTGACATCCCGCAAGGACAGCCGGGTCGGCACCTCGAGTGGGATGAACTCGACGCCGCCGGTCCCGGAGAAGCCGAACTGTTTGTCGGTTGCCTGCGGGCCGATCACAGTGACTGGCTGGCCCGTCCGGCCGAATTCCCTCGCCAGTGAGGCGACATGCGTGCCGACACCTCCGGCAGATGAGCCGAGCAACAACGCGATCCTCATCAGCCGTTCCCCCAATCTGTAGCGTTTCTCTTAGTCGTCTCGCCGGCAGCTCGCGGTCAACGGAGCGCTTTGGCGGCCGCTATGGTCGAACGGTCGGCAAGTACCACGACGGCGACAACGATAGCGATAGCCAGCAGCGCGGCGAAAATTCCGGCGACAAGCGCGGAGCTGACCGGACCGATCGGCTCGGCGACCCGCAGCAGCCACGCGGCAGCGAACCAGCCGGCCGCCGCGGCCACCACGCTGCCTGCCGTGCTGACGATTATGGTGCGGGGCAGGTCGCGCACGGCGTCTTTGCCTGCGCAGCGGCGCAGCGCGATCAGCAGCAACACCCCGGCCACCAGCATGCCGAGCGAGTTTCCTGCGGCCAGGCCGAACAGGGTTGCGCTCCCCCGGTCGCCCGGCAGCAGCCGTGCGAACAAGACTCCGAAGCCGATGTAACCGGCCGCGGCAACGGCCCAGCCGATTCCGGTCGCCGTTGCCGCCTGCCTGCCGCGTTCCAGGGCGTACAGCGCGCGGCTGAGGTGCGCCACGAGTCCCCAGCCCCAGAGACCTACGGCCATCAGGGCGACCGCGGAGCCCATGCTGAGCAGGACCTCGGACGGCTCGGTGGATCCTTCGGTGCGCAAGTTGGCGAAGAATTGCCCGACCGGTATTGCCGCGGCTATCAGAGCCGAAATGCTCAGCGCGTTGGTGGCGACGACGACCCTGGTCGTTCGAGCTGCGTGCTCGGCGAATTCGGCCTTGTTTCCGGCCCCGGCAAGTTCACTCAGTCGCGGGAAAGCAACCGTCGCCAGCGGAACGATAAGCACCGCATACGGCAGCAGGTACACGGCCTGGGTGTAGTTGAAAACCGGCAGCACGCTCTCGCCACCGTGGCGGTTGGCGAAGGTCAACATCACCACCGCGGCTGCCTGCTGAGCAAGCAGCGCCACGATGCCCGCGCCTGCCAGGCTGATGGCTCGCCTGGCCACGCCGTCCGGGAACCTCCAGGTGGGACGCAGCCTGACGCCGGTTGACCGGGTTGGCAGTAGCAGCGGGAGAGATATCGCCACAACTCCTGCCGTAGTGCCCCAAGCCAGAAGCGCTTCGGCGCCGGCGGAAACGTCGGCGGGCTGCGGAATCGAGCCGTCGGTCACCGCGCCGTAGCCCAGGTAGGCACCGATAACGACCAGCGATGACAGTAAAGGCACAAAGGCTGGCCAGAGGAACTTCCGGTGCGCCTGCAACACCCCGGTCAGCACCGCGCCGATGCCGTAGAGCAGAAGCTGGGGTGAGAACACCAGGAGCAGCCGGCCGGCCAGGTCCACAGTCCCGGCCGCCTGCTGCGCACTATCGCCTGAGGAGACGATCAGCTCCGCGAGCGGCCGGCTCAGGAGGGCGAGCAGAATCGAGGCCGGAAACAGGATGGTGATCGCCCAGGTCAGCAGGGCGGAGGCTATCCGGGAGGTTTCGTGCCGTGCGCCGCGAGAGATCGGACCGGCAAGCAGCGGCACAATGGCGCCGGCGAGCGCGCCGCCGACCGCGACCTCGAACAGGATATTGGGCACCAGGTTGGCGCTCTGGTACGCGGTACCGACGCCTTCAGAGCCGACCGTCGGCGCGAAGACCAGCCAGCGGCCGAAGCCGACGACGCGCGATAGCAGGGTGATGATTGCGACGAGCGCCGCAGCCGACGCAAATCCCGCGCCGACCTTGACAAGTTTCACGAGCCGGCTGAATGCCGCGGCACGCCGCGACCCCAGGCGTCGACGTCACGAAGCACAGGCGTCGACTCGATCACCTTGGTGAAACTGACTTTTTCGCTGGCCAGCGTCAGGCCGACGATTCCGGCAAGGGCCGCCGCACGCACCCACCGTGGCGCGGTGCAGATCGTGTGCACGCCGAGTAGTGCTCCGGCGGCATTCGCGCCGGAGTCCCCCAACATGGACCGGGAACTGAGGTCTGACTTCCAGCTTCCGGCGATGGCTCCTGCGGTCGCCGATAGCAGGCCGGCATTTGGGTCGCCGCCCTTCAGGCCGGCATAACCCGCCTGCAGGGCGCCGGTGCCGATAGCCGCCTTCAACGCCCTGCCCGGCCTCAGGTCGAGCAGATTGAACAGGTTCGCACTTCCGGCCACCACGCCGCCGGCGACGACGATATCTGCCAGGTGGCCGGCAACGCTGGTCTTCGGGTCCTTGTCGAGCACAAGTGCGGCCGAGGCGATTCCCGCCGCCGAGATCCCGAGCACCTTCAGCGCTCCGGTTGTCAGCTCACCCCGGACCAGCGCGCCAATATGGCCGCGGAGTCCTTTGGAGCTTCCACGCTCGGCCAGGTCGTCCACGGCACCGAAGGCGCCCGCGCCCACGGTGGCGAGCAGGGCGGCCGCTCGCACGTGCGGCGACTCGACATCGCCGATGGCGATTCCGGCGATCGCACCGGTGGTGTACGCCGGCCCCTCTAGCAGGGTGACCTGTTCGCCCTTGTGGTTCGTCCGATCGAATTTCGCGGCGCCGGGAAGGTGCTTTCGCGCCGCCAGGACTCCGGCGGTCGAGGCCGCCGCGGTGAGCGCGCCGGCGGCGTTCCGTAGCCAGCTCATCATTTGTCCTTTTCAGGCGCCGGCTCTGCCGTTTGCTTTTCCGGCAGGACCGCGTCCGCGCCGTCTGCGTAGCCATAGTGGCCGGAGCCGCCGCCGAGCTGTTCCCGCAGCGCGAGCGTCGTCACGATCGGCCCGGAAGCCAGGTTGACGTTGTCCACCGTCGAAACGTCGGTGTCACCGTCGCGAAGTTCGGTAAGCAGACCGTTCGTCGCCGATTTCGCGGTTCCGGAGGCGACCACTCCAGCCGAATCCTGTTTCAGGGCGCCGAGCAGCGCGACATACGGTTCCTCTGTCGTTTTGCGCTGATCGGCATTCTGCTCCGCGACCTCGCTTGAGGTGGCCGAGCTGGATGCGGTCGGCAGGCTGGTTTCATCTTCGCCGTCGATGACGACGCTCAGGGTGGCCAGGCCGAGATTGTCGGGCTCCGCCGAGACAACCTTTGCCTCGGCGAGCTGCGGCAGCAGGTTCTTCCTTGCCTTGTCGCCCTCGGCGTCGGCAAGATTGGGGACGACGAGCGACTGCGCCAGCGCGGCCGAAAGAGTCGCGGACGTGCTGTCCGTTGGCAGCTCGGGGTCTTCGGTTCGAAGCGTCTGAGCCAGGGCGTCCCGTTCGGTGCCGCTGGCGAATGTCTCATTGACAGTTACCCGGCCGGCAACCGTGGCGCCGGCGGCTTTCAGTGATTCCTCGACCGCGTCCACAGCGTCGTTCTCGGCATCGGGCAGCGCAATGATGTTCACGGTGCGGCCGCCGAGCTGTCCGGAGACCAGCTGCGGACCGACCTCGGCAAGAAACGCATCCTGATTCTTCGCGTTGTTCTCGGCGGTCGCTGCCTGCTCGCGCAGGTTATCCCGATCGGTGCGCAACGCTTCGACCTGGGTCGACAATGAGTCGCCGATGGACTCCTTCAGCGGGCCGGCACCCAGGATGATGCCCACCGCCAGGGCCAGAAAGACTGATATCAGCGAGACGAGGTGGTAGCGAAAATCGATCACAGTAGTTGCGGTTCCTTTGCATGCTCAGCCAGCACTGGATCCGCCGAAAAGGTGTCGGACCCAGGAGATGACTCCATCAAAATTTGCTGCGACGAGGCCGAATAGCGTCTGCCCGGCCGCGGTCGCGGCCAGGGCGACCAGCACTGCCAGCAGACCGGCCAATGCCAACAGCGTCATCTGCAGGTTGGAAATTCGTTGCCGGTAGAGCCGGGACACTCCCTTGGCGTCAATCAGTTTGGACCCGACCCGGAGCCGGGTCAGGAATGTGCTCGCCATTCCCTTCCGCCCCTTGTCCAGAAACTCGATCAAGGTGTCGTGAGTTCCCACGGCGACGATCAGGTTGGCGCCCTTATCATCGGCAAGCAGCATGGCAACGTCTTCGCTGGTGCCTGTGGCAGGGAAGACGACGCATTCGACGCCGAGTTCCTGAAGGCGTTCGAGTCCCGGCGCCCGGCCGTCCCGGTAGGCATGCACGACAAGTTCGGCGCCACAGGAGAGTGCCTTGTCAGACACGGAGTCCATGTCCCCGACAATCATGTCCGGCACCTGTCCGGCTTCCAGGATGGCGTCCGCGCCGCCATCGACGCCGATCAGGATCGGACGATACTCGCGGATATACGGCTTGAGCATCGCCAGGTCTTCTTTGTAGTGGTAACCACGCACCACGATGAGCACCTGCCGGCCTTCGATCTTGGTGCGCACATGGGGCACCCCGACCCGGTCAAGCAGCAGATCGCGCTCTTTGCGGATGTACTCGATCGTGTTGGTCACGAATGATTCCAGCACGACGGACATGCCTGCCTCGGCCTCGGTCATATCCGCGCTGACCTGCTCGGAGGTCTGCACAGTGCCCTCGCCGACCAGCTCGTCGCCGAGCAGGAGCCGGCCACCCTCGATGGTGAGCGACTCCCCTTCCGTGACCTTGCTCATAATCTCTTCGCCGACGCCGTCAATCAGTGGAATTCCGGCGTTCACCAGGATTTCCGGCCCCAGATTCGGGTAGCGACCCGAGATCGACCGGGCGGCGTTGACAACCGCCTTCGGCCGGCAGCCGACGAGCGCCTCGGCGGAGACCCGGTCGATGTCTTCGTGGTTGATAACCGCGATATCGCCGGGCTCCAGGCGCTTCGTCAGGTCTTTGGTTCGAGGGTCTACTCGAGCGGTCGCCGACATCCCATCGGCAACCGATGTGTCCTGTTCCTTTACCCTGCGCAGCTTCATCAAGATTCATTTTCCCATGTCGCAGCGCAAGTTGCGATTCCTACACGCACTCCGGCGGTTGGAAGCGCTGTTAGCCTGCTCTCATTCGGCGGGGGCTTTCGGCGTGCTTCAGCCCTTCACTTCGGTCAGCTCTTCGCCGTGGCTGCCCTTGCCGCGGCTGCCTGCTTCCAGCTACCGCGCTCGGCTGCGGCGGAATCCAGCAGCTCTCCGGCGTGGGTCAGAGCTGCTTCGGACTCGTCATCTCCGGCGAGCATTCTTGCCAGCTCGATTTTCCGCTCGTCGAGGTCAAGGGTTCGGACATCGCTGAGGGTTATGCCCGCCGCGCTGTCTGCGGTCTTCGATACCTGCAGGTGCGCGTCGGCCCAGGCCGCGACCTGCGGAAGGTGGGTAACAACGAGGACCTGCGCAGACTGGGCAAGCTTCGCCAGCCTTCGGCCAATTTCGACCGCGGCTTTGCCACCCACACCGGAATCAACCTCGTCGAAAACAAATGTCGGCACCGGATCGACCCCGGCAATGACTACCTCTAGGGCAAGCATCACCCGGGACAGTTCGCCACCTGAGGCGCCTTTCGAGATTTCACGCGGCGTTGAACCCTGGTGCGGAGCGAGCAGCAGGGCAACGTCGTCAGCTCCGTGCGAGCCGAGCTGCCCGCGGTCGGTCACGTCGACCACGAGCTTGGCATTGGGCATCGACAGTGCGTGGAGTTCCGCACTCACCAGCGTGCCGAGTTTCTCTGCTGCCTTGATTCTGAGCGCGTGCAGCTTGTCGGCATGCTGACGTGCCGCTTCGTGCTGGCGATCGCGGGACTGCTCAAGCTCGGCGATCCGGTCGTCGTCCCCGTCGATCGCTGCCAGCCGGTCAACCCCTTCACGTTCCCAGCGCAGCACGTCGTCGATGGTTTCGCCATACTTGCGGGTCAGCTTGGCCAGTTCGGCTCGCCGCTGCTCGATCCCGGCAAGCTCCTCGGCGCCACCGGCCTCAAGCCCGGTCGCGTAACTGGCGAGCTCGGCACCGAGATCGGCTGCCTGATAGCCGAGGTCGCGGCACCGGTCGGCGAGTTTCGCCAACTGCCCATCGTGTTCTTCGACCGCGGCAAGGGCGCGGGTCGCCGTATCGAGCAGCGCAATGACGGATGTCGCTTCGAAGTCGTCTCCTCCGGTGACCGCGAGCACCGATTGTTCTGCGGCGATCCGCAGGTCTTCTTCGTGTGCCAGCCGATTGGCGCGGGACTTCAGTTCGGCGTCCTCACCCGGCTGAGCTTCCACCTGGGAGATTTCTTCCAGCCCGAAGCGCAGCAGGTCCGCTTCCTGGGTGCGCTTGGATGATTCGGCCCGAAGGGTCTCCAACTCGTCCGACGCAGCGCGCCAGCCGGAATATGCTGCCCGATACTCGGTCAGCTCGGCGGCCAGCTTCGGGCCGGCGAAGCGATCCAGGATGTCGCGCTGTGCCGTGGCTGATCGAAGCCTGATCTGTTCGGACTGGCCGTGCACAGTAACCAGTTCGGCACCGACATCGACCAGGACCCCCACAGGCACGCTTCTGCCGCCGGCGAAGCCCCGGGACCGCCCGGAGGCTAACACCGATCGGGAGAGCACGATGCCGTCGTCCTCGATCTCGCCTCCAGCCTCGTCGATCCTGGCTGCCGCTCGGGAGTCGGCGGGGAGTCGCAGGCTGCCGTCGACCGATGCCTGTTTGGCTCCTGCCCGCACCGCACCGCTGTCGGCGCGCGCGCCGAGCAGCAGGCCAAGCGCGGTGACGACCATGGTCTTCCCAGCCCCGGTCTCACCCGATACCACTGTCAGGCCAGGGCCGAGTTCGACCGTTGCCTCGGAGATGACTCCGAGGTCCCGGATCCTTAGTTCCTCAATCATGCAGTTCCTCAATCATGCGCATCCCCCGGGCCGCGCCATCCGGTCACCGGCAACTGGAATTTCGCCACCAAGCGGTCTGTGAACGGGCCCTGGCTGAGTCGGGCCAGCCGGATCGGCACGGCCGAGCGGCTGACCTCGATCCGGGCACCCGGCGGGAGTTCAACTGTGCGTCGTCCATCGCACCAAAGCACGCCCGAGCCGTCGGTGCGGTCCAGAACCTCGACCGCCAGCGTGGACGACGGGCCGACCACGACCGGCCGGGCGAAAAGGGCGTGCGCGCTGAGCGGCACCATCAACAGGGCCTCGACCTCCGGCCAGACCACCGGGCCGCCAGCCGAGAAGGCGTAAGCGGTGGAACCGGTCGGCGTCGCCATCACCACGCCGTCGCATCCAAAGGTCGACAGCGGCCGGCCGTCGACCTCAAGAACGAGTTCAAGCATCCGTTCCCGGCTTGCCTTTTCGACGGTCGCCTCATTGACCGCCCAGGTCCGGGCGATCACCTCGTCATCGACGGTGACGACGACATCGAGCGTCATCCGCTCTTCGACTCGGTAGTCGTTGGCGGCCACCTTGTGCACGGCAAGGGCAAGGTCTTCCCGTTCGCTTTCGGCCAGGAATCCAACGTGGCCGAGATTCACGCCGAGCAGAGGCGCCTGGCTGCCGCGGACGTACTCGGCGGCCCGCAGAATGGTCCCGTCGCCGCCGAGCACCATAACAAGCTCGATGTCATCGAGAGCCTCTGGCAGGTCATCGTCGTGCAGAAGCCTGGTTGCGGAAGGCCCCTTGCCAAGGGCCACGTCGAGCTCCTCGGATTCCTTGGCGAACATCACCGGGATCAGGCCGTCCAGCGCCAGCATCTGGCGAACCGCCTGTGCAGATTCGAGGGCCTCTGATCGACCGGTGTGGGTTAGTAAAAGTATCTGCCGACTCATGTCTGCCCCCTCCGTTGTGTCTGGCGTGATGTGAGCTGCGATGCGAACTCTTCAATTACGAGCATAGGGTTTGGTTCTGACGAGCGGTCGGCGGCTTCGGGTACCAGGGGTTTGAACCAGATGAAAAACTCGATATTCCCGCTGGGTCCGGGCAGCTCCGATCGGCAGATGGCGACCGCCCTGAGATTCAAGGTCCCGGCCGTTGCCGCGACCGAGCGGAGGGCCTGGCCGTGCTTTGCCGGGTCGCGGACAACGCCACTGCCGTCGAGATCGGAGCGCTTCAGCTCGAATTGCGGTTTGACCATCAGGAACAGGTCGCCATCGTCCCGGACGCAGCGGCGCAGGGCTGGCAGCACCAGGGTGAGCGAGATGAACGAGAGGTCGGCGACGACGATATCGACGGCGCCGGTGATGTCGTCGGGGCCGATACCGCGGACATTTGTGCCCTCAAGCGAAGTGACATCCGGCCGTCGCGCGAGCTCGGGAGCGAACTGGTCGTGGCCGACATCGACGGCCACGACTTCCGAGGCACCGGCCTCCAGCAGAACCTGGGTGAACCCGCCAGTGGACGCGCCGGCATCGAGGCACCGCCTGCCGCGGACCAGGGAGCCTGCCGCGGTGCCGGCCTCGCTAGTCGCGGTGCCGGCCTCGCCGGTCACGCTGCCGGCCTCGCCGGTCACAGTGCCGAAGTAACGCAGCGCGCCGGAGAGCTTGTGCGCGGCCCGGGACACGTAGGCTTCCTGCTCCGTCACGACGATGTCGTCATCGCTCGCCACTGGCTGCGCGGCTTTCACCGCGGGCCGGCCGCCGACGCGGACCACGTCAGCCGCAATGTACTGAGCCGCCTGGGTGCGAGAACGAGCCAGCCCACGCCTGACCAGTTCCTGATCGAGCCTGACCGGTTTTTCGGGCGTCACTGCTCGTCAAGCTGCGCCGACAGCTGGCGATAGAGTTCGTTGAACGCCTCTGGGCGTTCCTTAAGCGGCAGCTCAGCGACCTGATCGATCCGCTCTATCACCGCATCCACCTCAGCGTCACCGCTGGTCTCCGGAGCCGACTCGGGTGCGGGCACGTTCTGCGGGCTTGGAACTTCGCTCATCTGGCTACCGTATCGCTTACGCGTCTACAGTCCGTCCAGGTCCACTTCGGTTCCAGCATCCACAGCGGCCCAGACCGCGGAGCTGACTGCGCGCGCCAGCTCGGCGCCGGCGCCTTCCCGGATCAGCTTTCCGTCAACTACGACCGCGTGTGCGGCGCCGCAGTGAAATCCGTCATCGTCGCTGCGCACGGCCGGCATGGAGTCGAACAACCCGGAAATCGAATCGGCGATATGCGTAGGCCGATCGATGCCTCGAGCTTCGGCAAGTTCACGCAATCCGGTGATGCCGGTCAGCACGAGTAGCGAGTCGATCCCTGCCCGGTTGGCACCGGCGATATCGGTGTCCAGCCGATCCCCGACCATGATCGCGTTCTTCGCATCCGCCCTGCGCACCGCGGTCTCGAAGATCGCCGGCTCAGGCTTACCTGCCACTCGGGGAGTCACTCCGGTCGCCTGTTCTACAACGCTCACCAGCGTGCCGTTGCCCGGCGCAATCCCGCGTTCGACCGGGATAGTCAGGTCGATGTTCGTTGCTATCCAAGGCACGCCGGCGCGAACCGCGAAAGTCGCTTCCGCGAGTTGCTTCCAGCCGACTTCGGGGTCAAAACCCTGCACGACGGCCGCCGGAGAATCGTCGACCGAGCGAACCGGGACCAGTCCCTCGTCCGACAGCGCATCTTCCAGGCCGGCGCCGCCGACAACTAATATCGGCGAGCCGGCAGGGTGCTCGGTTGCCAGCACGCGCGCGGCAGCCTGCGCCGAGCTGACAACGTCATCGGCTTTAGTCGGAATGGCAAGATCGCTCAGATGCTGTGCGACCGCCTCGGTGGTCCGAGAGGCGTTATTGGTGATGTACAGCGTGCGGCGGCCGGACTGAACTATCTGCTCTACCGCCTGGCTGGCGCCCGGGATAGCGTGCGGACCTTCGTATACGACGCCGTCCAGGTCACACAGGACGGCGTCGTACGCGTCGATAAGCATCATTTCCTGCTGTCACCGTCGGTGGAATCAGCTCCACCGAGGTCATCGAACAGAGTGGGCAGCGGTTCGCCGTCCGGCGCTTCGGTGGATCCACCATCCGCTTCGGTGGATTCGCTATCCGCTTCGGTGGATTCGCTATCCAGCGGGGAGACAGCTTCATCATCTTCGGCTGCTTCCGCCATCAGCTGCTCTTCCACCGCGGCGTCGTCTTCAGCTAGCGATACCTGATCGACCGAAGTGTCCGTCTCCTGCGCTGGCACGCTGTCGTCGCTGTTCCGCTCGTCCCGTTCTTCGGCTGGGGCGTCTCCAGTCACCTCGGCGGTAGCAGGTTGTCCATCGAGTTCGCCATCCTCGGAATCCTCGTCGATAGGCTCATCGTCATCGAGTTCATCATCGTCGGAATCCTCGTCGATAGGCTCATCGTCCGCAGGCGTGTCGTCGTCACCGGACTCATCGTCCGTCGACTTCGTTGACCCGATTTCGGCAGCAACATCCTCGGCAGCGAACTCGCCGGCAATTAGCGCTTCTGTCTCGGCGTCGGCAGACTCCGTGCCGACAACGAAATCATCTTCATGGCCGAATTCCTCGACGATTTCCTGGTCGCCGGATTCACCGTCCGCTGATGTGGCCAGCTGAGCGTCGCTCTCACCGGACACGTCTACGTCGGTCTCCTCGGCCAGTTCGAAGATTTCAATCTCCTCGTTCGGATCCGGTTCCTCGTCGCCGAACAGCGCGCCGGCAGAGGCAGCAGTCCGGCGAGCAAGCTTCTCCCACTTGTCGGCCTCGACCGCGTCACCGCGAAGTCGAAGCAGGTCCGAATAGGCAGACTGCAGCCGGACCAGATGACCGCTAGGGCGCGCGAGCAGGTTCTCGGCCTCCAGCAGTCGCTGCGCCTCGTCCAGCTGACCGAGGTCGCTGTGCGCACCGGCCGCGACCAGGACCAGTTCGATCCGGTCGGCCTCATCCAGGTCGCTTAGCTCGGGGTACCCGAGCATTTCGATTGCTTTGGCAGGTCGGCCGCGGCCGCGTTCGGAGTCGGCAAGCAGCGCGAGGTTGTGGTTCGACCCGCTCAGCCGCCGATGGGTGCGCAGCTCGCGAACCGCTTCATCGTATTTGCCCAACGCGTACGCGACCAGGCCGAGCCCCTCGCGCACGATGCCGATCCGGCCACCGCGGCGAACTGCGGCCTGCGCATGTTCATAGGCGAGCTCAGGATCGGTGTCCAGAAGTCGGCCTGCGGCAACCAGGTGCTGGCTGACCCGCTCCGCGTTGTCCTTGGAGAGTCCGCGGAGCTCGGCGCGCGCTTCCTTGTCCAGCTCCTGACCAGTGATGTCGGCCGGAATCTGCGGCGCGCGGAAATTGTCTCGAATGTACTGAGGCGGACGCGACCGGCTGTGCTCCGTCGGTCGATCCGAACGCTCAGCCCCGCGGTCGTTACGGTCGAACCTCCGCTCGCCATCGCGCGGCGGACGACGATCCCCACGGTCATCACGGTTAAATGAACGCGGACCACGATCCGAACGCTCAGCATCACGCGCAGGACGACGGTCATTCCGGTCAAAGCTCCGCTCACCATCGCGCGGCGCACGACGATCCCCACGATCGTCACGGTTGAAGGAACGCGGACGCTCGCTGCCGCGGTCATCACGGTTAAATGAACGCTCGCCGTCGCGCGGCGGACGACGATCCCCACGGTCATCACGGTTGAATGAACGCGGACCACGATCCGAACGCTCAGCCCCGCGGTCGTTACGGTCGAACCTACGCTCGCCATCGCGCGGCGGACGACGATCCCCACGGTCATCACGGTTGAAGGAACGCGGACGCTCGCTGCCGCGGTCATCACGGTTAAATGAACGCTCGCCATCACGCGGCGGACGACGATCCCCGCGGTCATCACGGTTGAATGAACGCGGACCACGATCCGAACGCTCAGCCCCGCGGTCGTTACGGTCGAACCGTCGCTCGCCATCACGCGGCGGACGACGGTCTCCACGGTCATCACGGTTGAAGGAACGCGGACGCTCGCTGCCGCGGTCATCACGGTTAAATGAACGCTCGCCATCACGCGGCGGACGACGATCCCCACGATCATCACGGTTAAATGAACGCTCGCCATCACGCGGCGGACGACGATCCCCACGATCGTCACGGTTGAATGAACGAGGACCACGGTCATTAGGCGTAAACCTGCCGGAACCACGCTCGCCATCACGCGGCGGACGACGATCCCCACGGTCATCACGGTTGAATGAACGCTCGCCATCACGCGGCGGACGACGGTCTCCCCGGTCATCACGGTTGAAGGAACGCGGACCACGATCTGAACGCTCTCCACCACGGTCGTTACGGACGAAGCTCCGCTCGCCATCGCGCGGCGGACGACGGTCGCCCCGGTCATCACGGTTAAAGGAACGAGGACCACGGTCATTAGGCGTAAACCTGCCGGAACCACGCTCACCATCGCGCGTCGGACGCCGATCCCCACGGTCATTCCGGTCAAAGCTCCGCTCGCCGTCGCGCGCTGGACGACGGTCGCCCCGGTCATCACGGTTGAACGTCCCCGGACCGCGATCCGAACGCTCACCATCACGCGCAGGACGACGGTCATTAGGGGTGAATCGGCCGGACCCGCGCTCGCCATCACGCGGCGGACGCCGATCGTTAGGTGTAAAGCTGCCGGACGAACGCTCGCCATCACGCGGCGGACGCCGATCATCGCTGCGACTATTCGGGTTGCTGTTCGGGCGCTCATTGCGCTTGAATCCTGAGCTGCGCTCACCTTCGCGTCGTGGAGCGCGGTCGTCACGGCTGGGGCCGCGGTCGTCACGCCGATCCTGGCGCGGTCGTTCACTGTCAAAATCTCGCGGAGACATGAGTCTCTCCTCTATGCAATTGGCTTTTTGAAGCGTGAGTAGCTCGATCAATTATCCCACACCAGGACCAGTGGACTCGCGCGGCGAGGTTGTGGACGGGTGGTGGTCATCGTGGGCGATGTGTCGTGAAATGAAGAAAGGGGCCTGAGGCTACCGTCTGGTAGCCTCAGGCCCCTTGCTTGAATGGTTGTCCGGCGGTGTCCTACTCTCCCACACGGTCCCCCGTGCAGTACCATCGGCGCTGGCAGGCTTAGCTTCCGGGTTCGGAATGGAGCCGGGCGTTTCCCTGCCGCTATGGCCGCCGTAACCCTGTGTCACCAGACCCCCGCACAGTGGTGGGGGTGGTGAAGTGTGTGGGTCACAACAGTTAGCTTATGTAGTTGTTGTGAATAGTGTGACACCCCCGGGTTTATGGCCGGGGGGTGGTTGTTTGGTGGTTTGGGAACCGTATAGTGGACGCAGCGTTTCTTACACACTTGTTATGGATTCTTTGTCGTGAGTGTGTGTGGGTAAGTTATCGGCTTATTAGTACCAGTCAGCTCCACACATTGCTGTGCTTCCACGTCTGGCCTATCAACCCAGTAATCTAGCTGGGAGCCTCTCACCCCGTAGGGGTATGGAAATCTCATCTCGAAGCAGGCTTCCCGCTTAGATGCTTTCAGCGGTTATCCTTTCCGAACGTAGCTAACCAGCCGTGCCCTTGGCAGGACAACTGGCACACCAGAGGTTCGTCCGTCCCGGTCCTCTCGTACTAAGGACAGCCCTTCTCAAATTTCCTCCGCGCGCAGCGGATAGGGACCGAACTGTCTCACGACGTTCTAAACCCAGCTCGCGTACCGCTTTAATGGGCGAACAGCCCAACCCTTGGGACCGACTCCAGCCCCAGGATGCGACGAGCCGACATCGAGGTGCCAAACCATGCCGTCGATATGGACTCTTGGGCAAGATCAGCCTGTTATCCCCGAGGTACCTTTTATCCGTTGAGCGACCGCGATTCCACAATCCACGGCCGGGTCACTAGTCCCAGCTTTCGCTCCTGCTCGACACGTCCGTCTCACAGTCAAGCTCCCTTGTGCACTTACACTCGACACCTGATTGCCAACCAGGCTGAGGGAACCTTTGGGCGCCTCCGTTACTCTTTGGGAGGCAACCGCCCCAGTTAAACTACCCATCAGGCACTGTCCCTGAACCAGATCATGGTCCGAAGTTAAGGTATCCAATATGACCAGAGTGGTATTTCAACGATGACTCCACGAACACTAGCGTGCCCGTCTCATAGTCTCCCACCTATCCTACACAAGCCACACCGAACACCAATACCAAACTGTAGTAAAGGTCTCGGGGTCTTTCCGTCCTGCTGCGCGTAACGAGCATCTTTACTCGTAATGCAATTTCGCCGAGTTCGTGGTTGAGACAGTAGAGAAGTCGTTACGCCATTCGTGCAGGTCGGAACTTACCCGACAAGGAATTTCGCTACCTTAGGATGGTTATAGTTACCACCGCCGTTTACTGGGGCTTAAATTCTCAGCTTCACCACACAAGTGTGGTTAACCAGTCCTCTTAACCTTCCAGCACCGGGCAGGCGTCAGTCCGTATACATCGTCTTGCGACTTCGCACGGACCTGTGTTTTTAGTAAACAGTCGCTTCTCCCTGGTCTCTGCGGCCAACTCACGCTCCCACCGCGAAGGTGTTCACGCGCTTGGCCCCCCTTATCCCGAAGTTACGGGGGTATTTTGCCGAGTTCCTTAACCACGATTCTCTCGATCGCCTTAGTATTCTCTACCTGATCACCTGAGTCGGTTTGGGGTACGGGCGGCTAGAACCTCACGTCGATGCTTTTCTCGGCAGCATGGGATCACCCTCTTCCCGCCACAAGGGCGGTCACCATCAGATCTCAGGAACGGCATCAAAGCCAGTCTCACGGATTTACCTGCAAGACTCCCTACATCCTTAGACGTGCACAACCATCGGCACGCGGAAGCTACCCTCCTGCGTCACACCTGTTAATACGCTTACCTACTACCAGATCAGGTCCCACGCTCCCCACAACACAGAACAAGCTCGAAAGCCAGACCATGGTGGTTTGGGTGGTTAGTATCCCCGGAATCGGTATGGGCGGTTCTTCGCCGGTACGGGAATATCAACCCGTTGTCCATCGACTACGCCTGTCGGCCTCGCCTTAGGTCCCGACTTACCCAGGGCGGATTAGCCTAGCCCTGGAACCCTTGATCATTCGGCGGACGGGTTTCTCACCCGTCTTTCGCTACTCATGCCTGCATTCTCACTCGTGTAGGCTCCACCACTGGTTTACACCGCGACTTCACTGCCCACACGACGCTCCCCTACCCATCCACACCCCTGAACACCACCCCGTAGGATAATGCTTGGAATTATGTGAATGCCACAACTTCGGCGGTGTACTTGAGCCCCGCTACATTGTCGGCGCGGAATCACTTGACCAGTGAGCTATTACGCACTCTTTCAAGGATGGCTGCTTCTAAGCCAACCTCCTGGTTGTCTGTGCAACTCCACATCCTTTCCCACTTAGCACACGCTTAGGGGCCTTAGTTGGTGGTCTGGGCTGTTTCCCTCTCGACTACGAAGCTTATCCCCCGCAGTCTCACTGCCATGCTCTCACTTACCGGCATTCGGAGTTTGGCTGACGTCAGTAACCTTGTTGGGCCCATTAGCCATCCAGTAGCTCTACCTCCGGTAAGAAACACATGACGCTGCACCTAAATGCATTTCGGGGAGAACCAGCTATCACGAAGTTTGATTGGCCTTTCACCCCTAACCACAGCTCATCCCCTCCATTTTCAACTGAAGTGGGTTCGGTCCTCCACGCCGTCTTACCGGCGCTTCAACCTGGCCATGGCTAGATCACTTCGCTTCGGGTCTAGGACACGCGACTATAGGTCGCCCTATTCGGACTCGCTTTCGCTACGGCTTCCCCACACGGGTTAACCTCGCCACGTATCGCTAACTCGCAGGCTCATTCTTCAAAAGGCACGCCATCACCCACCAGCCCACTAAAGGACCGCACAGGCTCTGACGGATTGTAAGCACACGGTTTCAGGTACTATTTCACTCCCCTCCCGGGGTACTTTTCACCTTTCCCTCACGGTACTTGTCCGCTATCGGTCATCAGGAAGTATTTAGGCTTACCAGGTGGTCCTGGCAGATTCACACGGGATTACACGAGTCCCGTGATACTCGGGATACCACTCGGGCCGGCACTGAATTTCGTCTACGGGACTCTCACCCACTATGGTCCGTCTTTCCAAACGATTCGACTATCCAACACACGTCACCCTTGAAGCCCGGTAGAGCCCCACGAATGGTCCCACAACCCCCAACCTGCAACGCCTACCGGCTATCACACAGACCAGGTTTAGCCTCATCCGGTTTCGCTCGCCACTACTCCCGGAATCACTCTTGTTTTCTCTTCCTGTGGGTACTGAGATGTTTCACTTCCCCACGTTCCCCCCACACGCCCTATATATTCAGGCGCGGGTCACCAGACACGCACGCGCTCTGGCGGGGTTTCCCCATTCGGACACCCTCGGATCACCGTTCGTTTACCAACTCCCCGAGGCTTATCGCAGGTTACTACGTCCTTCTTCGGCTCCTGATGCCAAGGCATCCACCGTGTGCTCTTAAAAACTTACACACAAAACACACACAAACCCATAAAAATAAATAAGATGCTCGCGTCCACTATACAGTTCTCAAACCACCAGCAGCCCCACCACACCCACCCACAAAAACGCAGGCTTCGACGATGGTCCACACAAGAAAAACCAGCCACCCACCCCCCACACTCTGTTACGAGCACAACGGGTAGGGCGCCTGTTCTCCCAGGGCCCAACAGCGTGTTCATGTGATACCCAGCCACCAACCAAACCAGCACGCGCCAGCCTTCCAACCACCCAACGGATTAACGTCGGGACAGCGTACTCACTGACACCACCAGCCCAGCCTCCCCACAACCACACACACTCAAGTGCGCGGTCACGAGTCTCAGCAGGCTTAAAGCATTGATGTTCCACCCTTGAGCTAACCACCCGTGAACACTCGCCACGGTAATGGCCGTCATCACCACACAACATCCCCCGAGGAACGAATCCCCGAAACATCCTGCACGGTACTAACTGCTCCTTAGAAAGGAGGTGATCCAGCCGCACCTTCCGGTACGGCTACCTTGTTACGACTTAGTCCCAATCGCCAGTCCCACCTTCGACAGCTCCCTCCCCACAAGGGGGTTAGGCCACCGGCTTCGGGTGTTACCGACTTTCGTGACTTGACGGGCGGTGTGTACAAGGCCCGGGAACGTATTCACCGCAGCGTTGCTGATCTGCGATTACTAGCGACTCCGACTTCACGTAGTCGAGTTGCAGACTACGATCCGAACTGAGACCGGCTTTCTGGGATTCGCTCCGCCTCACGGCATCGCAACCCTTTGTACCGGCCATTGTAGCATGCGTGAAGCCCAAGACATAAAGGGCATGATGATTTGACGTCATCCCCACCTTCCTCCGAGTTGACCCCGGCAGTCTCCTATGAGTTCCCGGCATAACCCGCTGGCAACATAGAACGAGGGTTGCGCTCGTTGCGGGACTTAACCCAACATCTCACGACACGAGCTGACGACAACCATGCACCACCTGTATACCGACCCGAAGGGGCGTACATCTCTGCACGTTACCGGTATATGTCAAGCCTTGGTAAGGTTCTTCGCGTTGCATCGAATTAATCCGCATGCTCCGCCGCTTGTGCGGGCCCCCGTCAATTCCTTTGAGTTTTAGCCTTGCGGCCGTACTCCCCAGGCGGGGCACTTAATGCGTTAGCTGCGGCACGGACCACGTGGAATGCGGCCCACACCTAGTGCCCAACGTTTACGGCATGGACTACCAGGGTATCTAATCCTGTTCGCTCCCCATGCTTTCGCTCCTCAGCGTCAGTAACAGCCCAGAGTCCCGCCTTCGCCACCGGTGTTCCTCCTGATATCTGCGCATTTCACCGCTACACCAGGAATTCCAGACTCCCCTACTGCACTCTAGTCTGCCCGTACCCACTGCACGTCCAACGTTGAGCGTTGGATTTTCACAGCAGACGCGACAAACCACCTACGAGCTCTTTACGCCCAATAATTCCGGACAACGCTTGCACCCTACGTATTACCGCGGCTGCTGGCACGTAGTTAGCCGGTGCTTCTTCTGCAGGTACCGTCACTTGCGCTTCTTCCCTGCTGAAAGAGGTTTACAACCCGAAGGCCGTCATCCCTCACGCGGCGTCGCTGCATCAGGCTTGCGCCCATTGTGCAATATTCCCCACTGCTGCCTCCCGTAGGAGTCTGGGCCGTGTCTCAGTCCCAGTGTGGCCGGTCGCCCTCTCAGGCCGGCTACCCGTCGTCGCCTTGGTAGGCCATTACCCCACCAACAAGCTGATAGGCCGCGAGCCCATCCCCCACCAATAAATCTTTCCACCCCACACCATGCGGCACGAGGTGACTATCCGGTATTAGACCCCGTTTCCAAGGCTTATCCCGAAGTGAAGGGCAGATTACTCACGTGTTACTCACCCGTTCGCCACTAATCCACCAGCAAGCTGGCTTCATCGTTCGACTTGCATGTGTTAAGCACGCCGCCAGCGTTCGTCCTGAGCCAGGATCAAACTCTCCGTAAAAACATACAAAAAGCATCGTCCCAGCAAGAAAAGACAAAAACTAGCAAAACAACAACCAATCCCCGAAAGGACCAGTCACCGTCAATTGCTCGAAATTATTATCTTAATGTTTCCTGCCAAAACAGCACACACACCACACCCCACAAAGTAAGGCATAACATGCGCGCCAACAAACATATGGCATCAACACATCACATAAACACGCTATTGAGTTCTCAAAGAACAAACGCTATCCGAAACCCACCAACCCCGACAGGGCCTGTATCGCTCGGCGCTTTTCAAAACTTTACCACCCATTCCCCCCGCCCGCCAAATCCACCACAAAGCCCGGCAGAAACAACAAAGCGAGAAAAACAGTCCCCCAAACAAAGACACGACAATAAACGCCACACCATCAATTAAAAGGGAATATCACCCACCCAGACCACGCCACCAGGAGAACACCCAGACCAGCGCCGCCCCAGAAACAGGCAACAGAGACAAACATACCCAACCCCCACCACCAACGCAAACCCAACCCCCGTGACCCCCACCACACCAACCCACCACACCGGCAAAGCCCCCGCAGAAAAGAGCGATGGGCGTCACGGGAGGTCTCCCGTAACGCCCATCGCTCTTCGCTTGTGCCTGGTTACTCCGCGGTCAGTGCGCCGAGGGTCTTCTTGCCGCGGCGCAGCAGAACGTAACGCTCCCCCAGCAAGTCATCGGCGGCAATCACGGCATCTTCCGCCGTCACCTTGACGTTGTTCACGTACGCGCCGCCTTCTTTGATCGCGCGTCGGGCGGCACCCTTGCTCGCAACAAGTCCGCTGCTGACCAGCGCATCGACGGCCCCTACTTCGCCGGCAAGCACTCCCGACCGGGAAACCGTGCCACTCGGCAGTTCTGCCACCACGTGCCCGAGGGTCTCCACGTCGAGGCCGCGGATTTCGCCGCCGCCGAATAACGCCTCGGTCGCCGCCAAAGCCTTCGCGGTCAGCTCCGGACCATGGACGAGCGTCGTGACGTCCTCGGCAAGTGCTCGCTGCGCAGCTCGGGCCTGCGGGCGCTCGTTTGTTTGCTGCTCCAGCTTGGCGATTTCGGCAAGACTCCGGAACGAGAACACCTTCAGGTACTTGATCACGTCCCTGTCGTCGGCGTTCAGCCAGAACTGCAAAAAGGCGTACGGCGAGGTGAGGTCGGAATCCAGCCAGATCGTGCCCGATTCGGTCTTGCCGAACTTGGTGCCGTCAGCCTTGGTGATCAACGGCGTGGCCAATGCATGCACCGGAGTCCGCTCCACCCTGCGGATCAGGTCGACGCCGGAGGTCAGATTTCCCCACTGATCGGACCCGCCGGTTTGCAGCGTGCAACCGTAACGCCGGAACAGTTCGAGGTAGTCGTTGCCCTGCAGCACCTGGTAGCTGAACTCGGTGAAGCTGATTCCGTGTTCGCTGTTGAGCCGGGCGCTGACCGCCTCTTTGGCCAGCATCCTGTTGACACTGAAGTGCTTGCCGATATCGCGCAGGAAGTCGATGGCAGAGACTTCCCCGGTCCAGTCGAGGTTGTTAACCATCCTTGCGGCATACGGGCCGTCGAAGTCGATGAACCGTTCGATCTGGCCCCGGATCTTGTCGATCCAGCCGGCCACGACCTCGCGGTCATTCAGGGTTCGTTCACCCGACATCCGCGGATCGCCGATCAGGCCAGTGGCGCCGCCTACCAGCATCAGCGGCCTGTGCCCCGCATCCTGAAGATGCCGTGCCAGCAGCAGCTGAACCAGGTTACCCATATGCAGACTTGGCGCCGTGGGATCGAAGCCAACGTAATAGGTGACAGGTCCTTCGGCGAGGGCAGCCCTCAGAGCCGCCTCTTCAGTAGTCAGGGCAACCAGGCCCCGCTGCTGTAATTCGCCCAGGACATCACTCACGATTGAGCCTTTCTTCGTCTGCGACAGTTGCGCTATGAATCCTAGCCGGAACCGGCCGCCGCAGCGCAGCCGGATCGTTTGACGCCCGACGTCGTCCGGCGAGGAGCGTGCCGCCGCCGGACTCCGAACCCGAAGAGGCGGCGCGACCCCTGCCATGGCTCACGGCAGCGGCGCCTCGTCGGGAAGGATGAGCCGGTCCGGCACGAGATGCCTGCGTCGTCTCGCCAACAGGTAGTACGCGATGCCCGGCACGATGACACCGACGATCCAGGAGATATCGGTATGGCCGAGCATGTTGACGAACGGTCCCGTGTAAAAACTCGTGTATAGGAATGGCGCCTGGGCCGCGAGCCCGATCGCGTAGCAAATAATGGCGTCCCAGCGCCACCGTCCGTAGCGGCCGTTCACGTCGCTCAGGGCGGGAACGTCGTAACGCTCCTTGGAGATGAAGTAGAAGTCCACCAGGTTGATCGCGCTCCACGGCGTGAAGAACGTCAACAGGAACAACAGGAATGTCGAGAACGCCTCCAGGAATGAGCCGCGACCCAGCAGCGCCGTGAGGGTCGCAACCAGCATGATGCCGCAAACGTAGAGCGTCCTGGCTGTGCGGCTGATCTCGCGATGGCCGGCGAAGCCGGTCACCGTGGTGACAACCGACATAAAGCCGCCGTAGGCATTGAGCACGTTGACGCACAGCTTGCCAAGGGCAATTACGAAATAGAGCGCGGCCGCAACGATGCCGGTCCCGCCGAGGCTCACCACGAAGCCGACCTCGTCGCCGGAGAATTGGTCGCCTGCGATCGCGGCTGCAAGCACGCCGAAGGTCATCGACCACTGCGAGGCAAGCACGGAACCGCTCAGCGTCGAAGCGAAGGTCTTCCATGCCGGCGTGCTGGCCGGAAGATAGCGCGAGTAGTCGGCGACATACGGCCCGTAGGCGATCTGCCACGAGGCGGAAAGGGACATTGCCAGAAAGAAGCTCGCCCACGTGAAGTTCGCGTTGCTCAGCACATCAGGGGACGAAGCGGCGATCAGCCGTATCGTCAGGTACAGGAACGCGAGGGCGCCGATGACGCTGGCTATCCGACCCATCACGTGGATCAGCCGGTAACCGATAATCGCGATCACCGCCGTTGCGACGCCGAAAATCACGATGCCCACCGCATCCGTCGAGCCGAGCAGGCCCGCAACTGCCTGGCCAGCCAGGACAGTGCCGCTCGCCGCGAAGCCGATGTACATCAGGACAACGAGCGCCAGCGGAATCACCGCGCCGTAGACGCCGAACTGCGCCCGGGAGGAGATCATCTGCGGAAGTCCGAGCCGCGGGCCCTGCACCGAATGCAGCGCCATCACCACCCCACCGAGCAGCTGACCGATGAAGAGGCCGAGTATCGAGAAGACCACATCGCCGCCGAGCACCACGGCGAGCGCTCCGGTGACGACCGCGGTGATCTGCAGATTCGAACCGAACCAGAGGGTGAACTGGTTGAATGGCCGACCGTATCGCTCGGAGCGTGGAATGTATCCGATGGAGCGAGCTTCGACGCCGAATGCCGGCTTTGATGTGTCCGCGATCACGTTTTTGCTCATACTTGAAGCATCGCGCACCGATCCCCGGCAGGAAAAGAGCCATCGCTGCGGATGCGTCCGATATTTCGGACGGATCCGGATAGTGAGATGAGAAGGCTACTTTTGCAGTTGGTAAGCGAAGCGGGACATGGCGGCAAGCATTTCGGTGGCGTCCGGTTCGGCATACCCCCGCGTGCACACCGCGAGTACGTAGTTCTCATCGGCATCGAGATGACCGCTGGGAGACACATATCCGCCATCATGCTGGATTCCCGCCACCCAGCCCGATTTCGATCCGGAGCGGATGCCCGCGGGCAGCCCCCGGGCGAGGTAGTCGAACTGCTGATCTTCCAGCATTCGCAGCATCTCGGCGGTGCTCGCTTCGGATGCCGCAGCGCCGGTGACGATGGTCCGGACTATTGCGGCCAAATCGCGTGCGGTCATCAGGTGAGTCAGCCCGTGGTCACGTGCCGGGCCATCGCAGATGAACCGCTCCATCTTGGCGCTCCGGGCGCCGCACAGGGCGAAGGCCTCCGCAATAGCCGGAAATCCGACGAGCTCGACTGTCATATTGGTGGCCTCGTTGGAGGACACCGCGACCATCCGCCAGAGCACGTCCCTTAGGCAGAGTCGCGACCCGGCTGGCGGCATGCCGACGTCGATCTCGTCGGCATCCATCCCGAATTCCTCGCCGGACGGCGCCATTGAGCGGAAGGTATGCCGGACGGTCAGCAGCTGATCCAGATCGAGCCTGCCGTCGTCGACGGCGCGCATTGCGGCGATCAACACACCGAGCTTGACTGTCGACGCGGCATAGAACGTCCGGTCGGGTTCCCGCTCGGCGATCACCCGACCGGAAAAGTCGGTGAGGCAGTACGAGACGACGGGGACCCCATCGCTTTCGTAGCCTGTGACCGGCATCGTCCTACTCTCCTCGTGCCCACCGCTGGGCGTTCGCCGCGGCCGTTGTCAGACGTTCGAGCTGAACCTCGACAGCGCTACGGGCGGTGCCGCCCTGCGCCGAACGGGAGTTCAGCGAACCTTCCGTGCTAAGCACTTCCCGAACGCCCGGAGTCAGGTGCTCGGAGATGTCAGCGAAGTCCTGGTCGCTGAGATCCCACAGCTCGATGCCGCGTTCCTCGCAGACCCTTACGGCTGCGCCGGACAGCTCGTGCGCAATTCGGAAAGGCACTCCCTGGCGAACCAGCCACTCGGCAATGTCGGTGGCCAGCGCGAAGCCCAGCGGCGCCAGTTCCGTCATCTTCTGGGTGTTGAAGACCAAGGTGCCGATCATGCCGGAAAACGCCGGCAGCAGGAGCTCGAGGGTGTCGACGTCGTCGAACACCGGCTCCTTGTCTTCCTGCAGGTCGCGGTTGTACGCGAGCGGCATCGCCTTCAGGGTGCTCAGCAGGCCGGTCAGGTTTCCGATCAGCCGACCGGACTTGCCTCGGGCCAGCTCCGCGACGTCCGGGTTCTTTTTCTGCGGCATGATCGATGAGCCGGTCGAGTAGGCGTCGTCGAGCGTCACGAATGAGAATTCCTTCGTCGCCCACAGGATGACCTCCTCGGAAATCCGGGAGAGGTCAACGCCGATCATGGCGGCGACGAAAGCGAACTCGGCGAAAACATCGCGTGAGGCGGTGCCGTCGATGGAGTTCTCCACGGCGCCGTCGAAGCCGAGGTCACGCGCCACGGCGAGCGGGTCGAGGCCCAGGGACGAACCGGCCAGCGCGCCCGAACCATACGGTGAAACGGCGGCCCGGCTGTCCCAGTCCTGCAGCCGCTGCACATCGCGCAGCAGCGCCCAGGCATGGGCCAGCAAGTGGTGGCTGAGCAAAACAGGCTGTGCGTGTTGCAGATGCGTTCGGCCCGGCATCGGCACGCCGAGATGCCGGGTGGCCTGCTCGACGAGTGCCTGGATGACGTCGAGCACCCCGGCTGAGACGATCCGGGCATGATCGCGCAGGTACATCCGGCCGAGGGTGGCGATCTGGTCGTTCCGGCTCCGACCGGCACGGAGCTTTCCGCCGAGATCGGCGCCGGCCCGTTCGATCAGGCCACGTTCCAGGGCCGAGTGAACGTCCTCGTCCGAAACCGCAGCGACGAACGCGCCGGAGGTGACGTCGGCATCCAGCCGGTCGAGCGCGGCGTGCATGCCGGCCAGCTCATCGTCGCTGAGCAACCCGGCGGATCGAAGCACCCTCGCATGGGCCTTCGAACCGGCGATGTCATAGCCGGCCAACCGCCAATCGAAGTGGGTTGATTTGCTCAGCCGGGCCAGGGCGTCGGCCGGCCCGCCGTCGAACCGGCCTCCCCACAGGCTCAGCTTCTCCGGCTGATCCGGCTGGCCCGGCGTAGCAGGATTCACGGCGTCGTCGGTCACAGTGTCGGACCCTGGCCGAACTTCTCATCGCGGGCAGCGGCCTGCTTAGCCGAAAGGCCGTAAATATCGATGAATCCACGAGCACTGGACTGGTCGAAGGTGTCCCCCGAGTCGTACGTGGCCAGGTTGAAATCGTAGAGCGAGGAATCGGAACGGCGGCCGGTGACCGTGGCGCGTCCGCCGTGCAGCACCATCCGGATGTCGCCCGTGACGTACTTCTGAGTATCGGCGATGAACGTGTCGAGCGAACGCTTCAGCGGCGAGAACCACTGGCCGTCATAGACGAGTTCGGTCCAGCGCTGGTCAACAGTGCGCTTGAACCGTGCCTGCTCACGCTCGATCGTGACGTTTTCGAGTTCCTGGTGCGCGGCGATCAGTGCCATGGCTCCCGGCGCCTCGTAAACCTCACGGCTCTTGATGCCGACAAGACGGTCCTCGACGATGTCGACCCGGCCGATGCCCTGGGCGCCTGCGCGCCGGTTCATCTCCTGGATCGCCTGCAGCGGCGTGACGGCGACGCCGTCGATGCTGACCGGGATGCCTGCCTCGAAGCTGATGATGACTTCGTCGGCCACCGGTGGGAAGGCTGGGTCATCGGTGTAGTTGTAAACATCCTTGGTGGGCTCGTTCCAGATGTCCTCGAGGAAGCCGGTCTCAACTGCGCGTCCCCAGACGTTCTGGTCGATCGAGAACGGGTTCTTCTTCGTCGTGGCGATCGGCAGATTGTGCTTTTCCGCGTATTCGATCGCCTTGTCACGCGTGAGCGCCAGGTCGCGGACCGGCGCGATGCAGGTCATGTCCGGGGCGAGTGAGGTGATACCGACCTCGAAACGGACCTGGTCATTGCCCTTGCCCGTGCAGCCGTGTGCGACAGTGGTGGCACCGAACTGCCGGGCGGCCTTCACCAGATGTTTCACGATGACCGGGCGCGAGATCGCGGAGACATTCGGGTAGCGGTCCATGTAGAGCGAGTTCGCCTGCAGGGCCGGCATGCAGTATTCCGTGGCGAATTCGTCCCTGGCGTCGGCCACGTAGGCCTCGACCGCGCCGCAATCCAGCGCGCGCTGACGGACGACGTCCAGGTCTTCGCCTCCCTGGCCGACATCGACCGCCATCGCGACGACTTCGGCGCCGGTGGCATCGTGGATCCATCCGATGGCCACGGATGTATCGAGGCCGCCTGAGTAGGCCAGCACAACGCGGTCAGTCAATTTGTGTTTCTCCTTCAGATATTGCGAACTATGAAAATTTGCGCGATTCGTACGTTACAAGTTCTGTTCAATCATCGCCGTTGCCGGCCATGCCAAGAAACTTGGCCGCCAGAGCAGCTCCGCCGGTGGGTTCCGCCGCGATGACGAGAACCGTGTCGTCTCCCGCGATCGTACCGAGCAGGGTCGGAATAACCGAGTGATCGATGGCCGAGGCCAGGAACTGGGCCGCGCCGGGCGGGGTACGCAGCACGACGAGATTCGCGGACGATTCCGCCGAGACCAGGAGTTCCTCACACAATCTGTGCAGCCGCGCGTCCAGGAGTTCCTGACCACGGGCGCCTTGCGGACTGCGGTCGCCGCCCTCGCCCGGGACCGCATAGACCAGGCCGGCCGGGCCGCGCACCTTAACCGCGCCGAGTTCCACCAGGTCCCGGGACAGCGTTGCCTGCGTGACGCTGAGTCCGTCGATCGCGAGCAGCTGCACCAGTTCGGTCTGCGAGCGGACTTCCTGCCGGCTGATCAGGTCGATGATGCGCTGATGGCGTGCGGTCTTGGTTTGCGGCAGCGTCTGGCGGCCGGATTCCGCTCCGGGCTTGTCGCCCTGGGCAGCCTCGGCCCGGTCGCCGTCTACTTCTGAGCCAGCAGCCATGCGAGCAATCCTTTTTGAGCGTGCAGCCGGTTTTCAGCTTCGTCCCAGATGACCGACTGCGGGCCATCGAGCACCTCAGCGGTGATTTCCTTGCCGCGGTATGCGGGCAGGCAGTGCAGCACGATAGCCCCCGGCTTTGCCGCCGCCAGGGTTTCCGCACCGATCTGGAACGGAACGAAAGGGCTGTTCGCATCCGTTCGTCCTTCCGCGCTGTGGCCCATCGACACCCAGGTGTCGGTGACCAGAACGTCGGCGTCATCCGCTGCCTGCTCCGGAACGGAGGTTACCGTGACCGAGCCACCGGTCTCGGCGGCGAGCTTCTGGGCATCTGCCAGGATCCCGGCGTTCGGTTGATATTCCGCCGGCGTGGCGATCCGCACGTGCATTCCGGCGTTCGCTCCGGCCAGGGCGTAGGAGTGCGCCATGTTGTTGGCTCCGTCGCCGAAGTAGCTCATCACCAATCCGGCCAGAGTGCCCTTGTGCTCGCGAATCGTCAGCAGGTCGGCGAGTAGCTGGCATGGATGAAAGTCGTCCGAGAGCGCGTTGATCACCGGAACGCGGGAATGTTCCGCCATCTCTTCGAGGCCGGACTGCGCACCGGTTCGCCAGACGATGGCTGCAACCTGACGCTCCAGAACGCGGGCAGTATCTGCGACCGATTCCTTGTGGCCGAGTTGCGAGGCGCCCGAGTCGATGATCAGCGGCATCCCGCCGAGATCGGCGATGCCGGTCGCAAACGAAATCCGGGTGCGCGTGGATGTCTTGTCGAAAAACACCGCGACGGTCTGCGGGCCATCCAGCGGCCTGGCGCCGAAGCGGTCCGTCTTCAGCCCGGCGGCAAGTTCGAGCACCTCGGCAAGCTCGGCCGGACTCAGGTCGTCGTCGCGGAGGAAATGTCGGGTCATGTCTAGGCGGCTTTCGTGTTGTCGAGAATGGCGGGGAGGGCTTCGATGAACTCATTCGCCTGATCGGCGGTGAGGATAAGGGGTGGTGCCAGGCGCAGGGCTGTGGGCGATACCGGGTTGACGATGAACCCTGCCTCGAGCGCGCTCTTTGCCGCAGCCGATGCCACCGCCTCGCGCAGCTCGATGGCGATCAGCAGGCCTTCGCCGCGCGCGGAGCCGATCAGCGGGTGGTTGAGCGCGGCTATGCCGTCAAGGATCACCGCGGACACCTTGCGGACATTTGCCAGCAGTCCATCCGATTCGATCACGTGCAGGGTGGCAAGGGCGGCGGCGGCGGCCACCGGATTTCCACCGAAAGTGGTCCCGTGCTGACCGGCCTGCAGCAGGGCGGACGTTTCGCTGCCGAACGTCACCAGCGCGCCGGTCGGGAAGCCTCCGCCGAGTCCCTTTGCCAATGTCATCGCGTCCGGCACGACGCCGTCGCCAATGTGCTCGAGCTGATGCGCGAACCAGGCACCGGTTCGGCCGACTCCGGTCTGCACCTCGTCAAGGATCAGCAAGGCGCCGGCCTCGGCGGTGATCTCGCGGGCCGCCTTCAGGTAGCCGGCCGGAAGCGGCCGAACGCCGGACTCCCCCTGCACTGGCTCGACGAACAGCGCCGCTGTGTCGCCATCGACTTCCGCACGCAGCGCTTCCAGGTCTCCGAACGGCACGTGCACGACGCCGCCGGGCAGCGGTTCGAACGGCGTGCGGTAGGCCTGCTTGGCGGTCAGCGCGAGCGCTCCCATCGTGCGGCCGTGGAAGGCGCCCTCCAGCGCGATAATCTTGCGCCGGCTCCCGTCGTCGACCCGGCGGGCGAGCTTGAAGGCGGCCTCGTTCGCTTCGGTGCCGGAATTGGCGAAGAAGACCTTTGAGCCCTCCGGCGCCTTGGCCAGCTGCAAGAGACGCTCGGCCAGGGCAATCTGCGTCGGGGTGGCGAAGAAGTTCGACACGTGTCCGAGGGTCGCCCATTGACTGGTGATGACGGAGGTAAGGAACGGATGCGCATGTCCCAGCGCGTTGACCGCTATTCCGGCCAGAAGATCGAGGTACCGTTTGCCCTGGTCATCCCATACGACGGCGCCCTGGCCACGAACCAGGGTCCGTTGCGGGGTGCCGAAGACCCCGAGCAGCGATTCCTGGTAGCGAGGCAACCAGGATCCGGTCGCCTCGATGTCCACGTTCAGTTGGCTGAGTGCGTTGTTCACTGCTGACCTTCGATACTTTCGCTGATGAGCGCCTCGGCGTGCCCGTGCTCCGCCGCTGCGACCTCTGTGTCGGGCAGCACCATGGTGCCGATGCCCGCAGAGGTGAAGATTTCGAGCAGGATGGAATGCGCCAGGCGGCCGTCGATGATGTGTGACTGTTTCACTCCGGCCCGCACGGCCTGAGCCGCGGCATGCATCTTCGGGATCATGCCCGATTCCAGACCGGGAAGCAGTTCTTCGAGTTCGGAGACGCCGATCACCGAAATCAGCGAGGACTTGTCCGGCCAGTTCGAGTACAGCCCCTCGACGTCGGTGAGGATGACGAGCTTCTCCGCGCCCAGCGAGGCGGCGACCGCGGATGCTGCCGTGTCGGCGTTCACATTCAGAACCTGACCCGGCGGACCGTCGATATCCGGAGCGACCGTTGAAATCACCGGGATGCGACCGGCATCCAGCAGGTCGTCGATGGCCTGCCGGTCAACCCCGACGACCTCGCCGACGAGTCCGAGGTCGACCTCTTCGCCGTCGATCACCGTTCCGGTACGGCGCGCCTGCAGCAGGCCGGCATCCTCACCGGAGAGGCCCACAGCCAATGGCCCGTGCGTGTTGATTCTGCCCACGAGTTCGCGACCGACCTGACCGGTGAGCACCATCCGGACGACGTCCATCGCCTCCGGGTTGGTTACCCGCAGCCCGCCGCGAAATTCGGACTCGATGCCGAGCTTCTTCAGCATCGATGAGATCTGCGGACCTCCGCCGTGCACCACGATCGGTTTCAGCCCGGCGTAGCGCAGGAAGATGATGTCCTCGGCGAATGCTTGCTTCAGCTCGTCGTTCTGCATGGCGTTTCCGCCATACTTCACCACGACGGTTGCTCCGTTGAACTGCTCCAGCCAGGGCAGGGCCTCGACGAGTGTCGCCGCCTTGTCCTGCGCCGTGGCCAGTCTCTGATCGATGTCACTCATGTGGAGTACGCGCTGTTCTCTTCGACGTAATCGTGCGTGAGGTCCGATGTCCAGATGGTGGCTTCGTGCGTGCCCGCATGCAGGTCGATCACGATGCTCACCTCCCGCGGCGTGAGGTCCACCAGGCTGACGTCGGCGTCGGGCGTTCCTGCCTTGCAGACCCACACGTCATTGATCGCCACGTCGATATCGGCCGGCTCGAACTTCGCATCGGTCGTGCCGATGGCTGCCAGAACCCGGCCCCAATTCGGGTCGTTGCCGAAAACGGCCGCCTTGAACAGGTTCGAACGGGCCACGGAACGGCTTGCGGCGACGGCGTCATCGACCGAGTCCGCGCCTCTCGTCGTGATGGCGATGTCGTGGTGCGCTCCCTCGGCATCGACGTGCAGTTGCGCTGTGAGCGACTGGCAGGCGGCAAGGACCGCCGCGTTCAGTGCTTCCGGCTCGGCCTCGATGCCGGAGGCGCCAGAGGCCATCAGCACAACTGTGTCATTGGTGGACATGCAGCCGTCGGTGTCGAGCCGGTCGAAGGTCTCTGCCGTTGCGTTGCGCAGGGCGGCATCGAGCGCTTCCTGATCTGCGATGGCATCCGTTGTCAGCACGACCAGCATCGTCGCCAGGCCCGGCGCCAGCATCCCCGCACCCTTAGCGATGCCGCCAACGCTGAATCCGGCGGCGTCCGTGATAGCCACTGTTTTCGCCCGGGTGTCCGTCGTCATGATTGCGGTCGCGGCCGCCATCCCGCCCTCGGAGTCCAGCTCGGCAGCGGCGGCGTCAACTCCGGCCAGCAGCTTCTCCTCGAAGAGCCGCACGCCGATCAGTCCGGTGGAACAGACCACGACGTCGATCGCGCCGATGCCGACCTTTTCGGCAACGCGTTCCGCAGTCTTGTGGGTGGTCTGGAAGCCGCGCTGACCCGTGTAGCAGTTCGCCCCGCCGGAGTTGAGCACCACGGCGCGCACAACGCCGTCGGCTGACGCCTGCTCGCTCCACAGCACAGGGTTGGCCTTGCAACGGTTCGAGGTGTAGACCGCGGCGGCGTCGAAACGCGGCCCGTCGTTCACCACGAGGGCCAGATCGGGCTTTCCGCTGGGCTTGAGTCCGGCGGTGACACCGGAGGCACGGAATCCTTTTGCGGCTGTGACACTCACGGAGCTACTCCTTCTAATGGCAGTGCAAGCGTTTCGGGGAGGCCGAGCGCCAGGTGGGTTGCCTGCAGCGCCTGACCGGCGGTGCCCTTGACCAGATTGTCGAGCACACAGGTCACGACGACCCGGCCGGCCCGTTCATCGAGAGCGAGCTGGATCAGGGACGTGTTGGCGCCGACTGTCGATGCGGTCTGTGGCCACTGTCCCTCGGGTAGCAGATGGACGAATGGCTCATCGCCATAACTTGTCTGCACTGCCGCGCGAAGCGCCGCCTGAGTCACGCCATCCTTGATCCGGGCGGTGACCGTGGCAAGGATGCCGCGGGCCATCGGGACAAGGGTCGGAGTGAAGGAGATACGCACCGGGCCGGTTGCCGCGTCCGCGCCGACGCTCCAGTTCAGGTTCTGTTCGATCTCCGGAACGTGCCGATGGCCTCCGCCAACGCCATACGGCGAAGCCGAGCCGAGGATCTCCGAGGCGAGCAAATGAGTTTTCGCGGACTTACCGGCTCCTGAAGGCCCGTTGGCCAGCACCGCAACCAGATCGTCGGGCTCGATCAGGCCCGCGGCGAGCAATGGCGCGGTGGCAAGCGTGACGGCGGTGACGTTACAGCCCGGAACGGCCAGCCGCTTGGTGCCGGGAATCTGCTCGCGTTGCTTGCCCTCGGGCAGTTGCAGCTCGGGCAGTCCGTAGGTCCAGGTCCCGGGGTGGTCGGATCCATAGAACTTCTGCCAGGCCTCGGCGCTGACCAAGCGGTGATCTGCGCCGAGATCGACCACGAGACTTTCAGGGCTCAGCCGCGCTATCTCGGCGGCGATCGCCCCCGAGGCGCCGTGTGGCAGCGCCAGGAAGATGACATCGTGACCGGCAAGGTCCTCGGCCGTTGTGGCAACGATTTGCCGGTCGGCGAAGCGCACAAGATGCGGCTGGTGCTCGCCGAGAAGCGAGCCGGCACTCTGATGGCCGGCGAGGGTTGAGACCTGTAGTTCGGGGTGCGAACTCAGCAGGCGCAAGACCTCGCCCCCGGCGTACCCGGTGGCTCCCGAAACCGCGACTGAAAGTGGCATATGTATATATATACGCTCAATAGCTTGAACATGCAATTTGGGTTTGACTGGAATTCGCTCACGGATGCCGGCGTTTGCCTTGACAACCGTTGTACCAGGTTTGCTTTGTCCCAGCTGCGGGCGCCCTCGGGACTCGCGGCTGATATAGAGGAGGATAGCTGTGAGCCAGCTTACCCACTTCAGCCCCAACTTCAGCCCCAACTTCAGCCCCAACTTCAGCCCCAAGGAGATTCTCGGTGACACATAAAGCGATTCAGGCAACCCAGGCCGGCGGACCTGAGGTCCTGGAGTACGTAGACGTTGAGGACGTTTCGGCAGGCGCAGGCGAGTTGCTCGTCGAACCGAAGGCGATCGGAATCAATTTCATTGACACCTACCGTCGCTCGGGCGTGTACCCGATGCAGTTCCCGCATGTGCCGGGGGTGGAAGGCGCCGGAGTTGTCCGGGACGTGGGTCCCGGGGTCGACAACTTCAGCGTTGGCGATCGGGTCGCCTGGCATAACGCGCACGGAAGCTACTCGGAACAGGTCATCGTCGGCGCCGACCAGGCTATTCCGGTGCCCGACAACGTCGATGACGAAACTGCTGCGGCGCTGCCGTTGCAGGGGATGACGGCGCACTACCTGGCAACATCGAGCTTCGCTGCCCGCGAAGGCACCACGGCACTTGTTCACGCCGGCGCAGGCGGGGTGGGCCTGGTGCTGACCCAGCTGCTGAAAAAGCTTGGCGCCCGGGTGATTACCACCGTTGGCACCGAGGAGAAGGCAGAGCTCTCCCGTCAGGCCGGTGCAGACGACGTCTTCCTGTACGGCGACGGTGTGGATATCGCGGCGACTGTGCGCGGATTGACCAACGGACAGGGCGTGGACGTGGTGTACGACGGTGTCGGGAAGGCGACGTTCGACGCAAGCCTGGACTCGCTGGCGGTACGCGGACTCCTGGTGCTGTTCGGCGGATCCAGCGGTCAGGTTCCGCCGTTCGACCTGCAGCGACTCAACTCAGGCGGATCGCTCAGCGTTAGCCGTCCAACCCTCGTGCACTTCACCCAGACCCGCGAAGAGCTGCTTTCCCGCGCCGAAATGTTGCTCCAGGGAGTGCAGGAAGGCTGGCTGAACTTCCGGATCGGCGCCAGCTACCCGTTGTCCGAGGCAGCACAGGCGCAGCGGGACCTCGAGGGACGCAAGACGACCGGAAAGATCGTGCTGCTGCCGTAATCTGAGTGTCGCGAGCCGCGTGCAAGATTGCGGCCTGTCCAGCGCTTTCGGAACGGGTTTGCTGCGACCATCCGAGGATCGCGAGCCCCGTGCAAGATTGCGCCTGAATGCGCGCGCGGTCCTGCACCCAGCTCGCGATCCTTCGCGGGCGGCCGGCCGGGCTGTCCGATTTGTGGCTGGGCATCCCAATCGTCGGCTTTGTTGCGCCATCAATGCCGGGATCGGCGGCGAGTTATCCACAATTTGCCGCGATAACGCTGTCACGGCCTCTGCAATCCCGGTATGGTCTGGCCATGAATTGCCGCGGAGTGGTCAGATCAATCGTGGCGGGCGCGTGTGCCGTGGCGCTGATTAGCGGTGCAGCCTGCAGCCCTACCGGCGCCGGTTCACCACCTGAAGGTGGCGAGAGCACATCGGCTCCTCCATCAGACGCACTCCCCTCTTCCGAAAATCCGGAAGGGGGCGATAACGGACCGGGCGATGGCGACGGCGGCGTTTCGGATGACACGGCTCGGGTGCCGACCAAGCTCAAGTTGACCGTGGAAGAAACCGAGGCAGCCCGGGAGGCAATCAAGGCGTTCGACAGGTACTTGAAGGTCAGCGATGACGTCAGTCACGATGGCGGGATGAATCCAGATCGGCTAGCCGAAGTGGCTACCAGCATCCTGCTTGAGGCGGAACTCAACGGTGCGAAAACGCTCCGAGAGGACCGACAACATGTGACAGGAAAATCCAGCTATGACTCGGCTGAGGTCAAGGCAATCGACGTCGCTAACGCCGAAAACGGTGGAAAATCCGCGGTTACCCTCTATGCATGCGTTGACGTCTCCCGAACGGACGTAGTTGACGCTGAGGGAAAGTCGACGCTACACGGCGATCGTCGAACCCGTTGGCCATCGACATACTCAATCTGGCGCGAAAGCGGAAATTCGCCGTGGTTGGTGGGTGACCTCAAGCAGGACGAATCGGCATGTTAGGTCGACCGATGGATAGACAAAGACACACAGCCGGACTGTTAGTTGTGTTTGTGCTGGCTTCCACGCTGACGGCCGCCGCCATCCCCGCCTACGCGGCCGGCGATTGCCGGATCAAAGGGCGGTTTAATAACTCCTGCCAGCTACACGGCCCCGAGCGCGATGCCCCCAAGTCTCCCGAGCGGCCGCGGAAGACCCAGCCGAAGCAGGACGGCTGCCAGAAAGGCGGCAAGTCGGTCCCCTGCAGCAAGAAGAACGGTTACTGGTCCGACGACGAGCAGTGCTATGGCCGGCAGCTTCCATCGCAGCCGCCGGACAGCGACGGGTCCGACTACCTAATCTGCGACCAGTTCAACAACCAGGGCCCGAAGCTGATTCCGCCGCCACCCACCATGCCCTACGTGGACCAGAGTGACTTCCAGAACTTCGATCTCAAGGAATTCCGTCCGCTGTTCCAGCCCGATGGCTGGACCGTGACGCAGCATCGGACAAATATGTACACGAACGCGGAACAGCACATCATCAACATGACGCTGCTCGGCTTCCCGGTACGGGTCCGTGCCACGCCGGTCGCCTTCACCTGGAACTTCGGCGATGGCGGCACCACGACAACCAGCCAGAAGGGGAAACCCATCGCGCAGGGCGAGGACCCGGCTTTCTATCACGTGTATGCGAAACCGGGGAACTTCGGCGTCGTGCTGACCACGCACTATCGGGGTGAATTCTCAGTTGCAGGCGGACCATGGATTGACATCGACGGACAGGCGGCAGTGCCAAGCGAGGCGATCCCTATCGATGTGAAGCGCTACCATCGGTACGGCGTCTCGGAGAACTGCTCGTCTAATCCGGCCGGCCCGGACTGTTCACCGGAGTCGGATGATTAGCGGAACGGTTACCTGACCCGAAGCCGTCTGGCATCGTCGGACAGACCGGCGAGAGCCTCCTGTTTGAGACCCTGCACAGTGTCAGTTCCGGCGCGCAGGTAACGCCCGGAAAACTCGTCCAGTTCACCACTCGCGATGGCGAGCAGCAGCTCGACAACCTGCGCGGGTTCGGTCCAATCGGCGGAGCCTCGTCCCTTATGCATCGGCATCCCCGCGGTCATATCCGTCTGGATCACACCGGGAGCGAGTTCAAAGATCCGCAGGCCATGTGCGGCTCCGTGGCGCTGGATCGCGCCGGCCAGCCGGAACAAGCCCGCCTTGGATGCGCCGTATGCGGAGTAGTCATCCATGCCGAGCGCTCCGCCACCTGAATTGATGTCGACAATCCGGCCGACGACGTTCCCGTCGGCCGAACGCGCCAGCATCTTCGGGGCGACCGCCTGCAGCACGTTGAACGGTCCACGCAGGTTTGTCTCGATGACGTGCCACCAGTCCGCGCCGTCAACCGACCAAGGGGCGGCCTCGTGGCTTTCGATCGCTCCCGCGTTGTTCACAACGAGTTCGATCGGCAGGCCCTTCGCATCGGCGAACTGCTCAAGTTTGGCTGCGCCGGCTAATACCGATTCCGGACGTGTTACGTCCATTTCAATCCCGATAACCTCGGCGGACCGGGAAGTCTCGGCGGACCCGGAAGACTCAGCCCGGGAAGACTCGGCTGCCCTGCCGGCAATCACCTCGGCGGCGGCGTTTGCGGAGTCCTCACTCCGAGCGGTCAGCGCAACATGCCACCCCGCGTCGAGCAGCCCCGCGGCCAGGTGCTGGCCCAGACCGCGGGAACCTCCGGTAACCAAGGCGACTGGCATCTACTCGCCCCGCACGACGGCGTCGAAGCGCTCGACGGCCACCGAAGTCGCCGCCTGGCGCATCGCTGACGTTTCATCGGCGGTCAGTGTCCGGTCCAGGGCGCGGAAGACCAGACGGTACGCCAGCGACTTCCTGCCAACGCCTGCCTGCTCGCCCTCGAACACGTCGAAAAGCTCAATCGATTCGAGCAGTTCACCGGCACCCGACTGCAGCGCGGCGGTCACGTCGGCGGCCGGAACTGCCGAGTCGACGATCAGCGCGACGTCCTGGCGCGAGACCGGGAACGACGAAAGCACTTCGGTGCTACGGGCCGGCGCCGCTTCGGCAATCAGGGCGTCCAGATTCACCTCGAATGCCACTGCGCGGGCAGGCAGTTCAAGGGCTTCGCAAACCTTCGGATGCAGCTCGCCGGCGTGTCCGAACAACGCACCACTTGGCAGCCTCAACTCGGCACAGCGGCCTGGATGCCATGGTTCATAGTGGACGGACGCCACACTCAGTTCCAGGCCCCGCACGTCGGCGATGGCCCGGGCGAGTTCGATGGCGTCGGCCGCGTCGGCCGGTCGGCCCTTGCCCCACCAGCCAGCGTGCTCGCGAGCACCGGTGAGGACACCGGCGTAGTGCAGCGGCTGTGGCGGAACCGCAGCGAACACCGTGTTGCGTTCCGCGTCGGAGGGCAGAATTCCGGGCTCGAACCTTGGCGCATGTGCCAGTTTTGGCCCGGACGGTTGGGTGACCAGGCCTGCCTCGAAAATCGAGACCTCCTTCAGGCCACGGCCGATGTTGCGGGTTGCCACGTCGACAAGCGTCGCCAGCAGCGTGGTCCGCATTAGCGGCAGCTCATCGGACAACGGATTAGCCAGTTTCGCGTTGAAGCGCCGCGGATCATCGGCAGGCAGGCCGAACTCCTCGTGACGCTTGGCCGCGGTGAAGGGATAGCTGAGCACCTCGTCGAGTCCAAGAACCGTCAGTCGGTTGGACACCTGGCGGCGCACGCGTTGCGCGAGGGTCAGTCCCGCACCGGCTTTTCCATCCGGCACCACGGAAGGAATTCGGGAGTAGCCGCCAAGCCGGGCCACTTCCTCCACCAGATCGACACTGCGGACCAGGTCCTGCCGCCAACTCGGCGGCGTTACCACGACGTCTTCTCCATCACGAGTGACAGCCGCACCCATTGCCTCGAGCAGGCCAACGACCTCATCGTCGGCATAGTCAACGCCGACGAGCTGTGCTGGGAGGGTGAGCGGCATCCGAACGGTGTTCTGCGGTTCGCGATTGTCGACGTCGGTGACTGCTTCGTCGGCCTTACCCGCGCCGTATTCAACCAGCAGTCGAACGGTAAGTTCGGCGGCGAACGGCGCGAGGTTATGGTCGACGCCACGCTCGAAACGTCGGGACGCCTCGGTGGAGAGCTTGTGCCTGCGCGCGGACCGGGCGATCGAAATAGTGTCGAAGTGGGCGGCCTCGATCACCACATCCTTGGTGCTGTCGCCGACCTCGGCGTCGGCGCCACCCATTACTGCGGCGAGGCCGATGATCCGCGAGGTGCCGTCGGCCGTTTCGTCCGTGATCAACAGATCTTCCGGGTCAAGCTTGCGCTTCACATCGTCCAGCGTTGTCAGCGTCTCCCCCGCGATGGCCCGGCGGACCACGATCTTCTCACCGAGCAGGCCGAGATCGTAGGCGTGCAGGGGCTGGCCAAGCGCCAGCATCACATAGTTCGTCACGTCGACGATAAGGGAAATCGGGCGCATTCCGGCCTGCAGCAGGCGGCGTTGCATCCAGTACGGAGATTTCGCGGTCGGGTCAATGCCGCGCACGATCCTGGTGATGAACCGGTCACACCCCGGCTTAGCCGCGAGAGGAGTCTGGTCGCGAAGCTCGACCGGGAAGGCATCCGGCAGCGTGCCTGCATCGGGGATCTCGATATCGGCCGGGTCGGCGAACGCCTGGCCGGTAAGCTGCGCATATTCGCGTGCAATCCCCCGAAGACTGAGCTGGTAGCCGCGATCGGGTGTGACATTGACGTCGAGCGTGGTGTGGTCCAGGCCGAGCAGCGGGATCGCGTCATCGCCGGGCGTGGCGTCCAGGCCGAGCTCGCTCAGCACAATAATGCCGTCATGGTCCTCGCCGAGGCCGAGCTCTTTGGTGGAGCAGATCATCCCGTCGGAGACATGGCCGTAGGTCTTACGAGCGGCGATGGCGAAATCGCCCGGAAGTACCGCTCCGGACAGGGCCACGACGACGAGATCGCTCGTGCCGAAGTTGTGCGCACCGCAAACGATGCCGCGCGGCGCGTCCTCGCCGACATCGACCGAGCACCAGTTGATCGTCTTGCCATTCTTCTGTGGCTCGGGCTCGATCGTCAGCACGCGGCCGACGACAAGCGGCCCGGACACAACGGGGCCGAAAAGATCTTCTTCTTCGAGCCCGATTCCGGCGAGCTGTTCGGCGATTTCCTCCGCGGATGAGTCGCCCAGTTTCGTGTAATCCGCGAGCCAGTTCAGTGGGACGAGCATCAGACGTTCACCCCGAACCGCGCGCTGAAACGGACATCGCCCTCGACCATGTCGTGCATATCGGTGATGCCCTCCTGGAACATTAGGGTCCTCTCTATGCCCATACCGAAGGCAAAGCCCTGGTAGACCTCTGGATCGATTCCGGCCGCGGTCAGCACGTTCGGGTGGACCATGCCGCAGCCACCCCACTCGATCCAGCCTGCGCCGCCCTTCTTCTGCGGGAACCAGAAGTCCATTTCCGCGCTTGGCTCAGTGAATGGGAAGAAGTTGGGGCGCAGTCGGGTGCGGGAATCCGGACCGAACATGGCCCGGGCAAAATGATCGAGGGTGCCCTTGAGATTCGCCATCGTCAACCCCTTATCGATGGCGATACCCTCCACCTGGTGGAAAACCGGGGTATGGGTAGCGTCTAGTTCGTCCGTCCGGAATGTCTTACCGGGACAGACCACGTACAGCGGCACACCTCGCTCCAGCAGAGAGCGTGCCTGCACCGGCGATGTGTGTGTGCGCAGCAGCAATCCGGCATCGACCGGTTCGACGAAGAATGTGTCCTGCATCTGACGCGCGGGATGATCCGGTCCGAAGTTCAGCGCGTCGAAGTTCAGCCACTCGGCCTCCAGCTCCGGTCCTTCAGCTACCTCCCAGCCGGCGCCGACGAAGTGATCGGCGATCCGTTCCTGCAGAAGTTGCAGTGGGTGACGGTGACCGATTGGCCGGCGCCCGGTCGGAAGGGTGACGTCGATCGTCTCCTGGACCAATACGGCGGCATCGCGGGCGGCCTCAAGTTCTGCGAGTCTCAGCTCGAATGCCTGCTTGACGGCGGCTCGCGCCTGGCCGAGCAACTTTCCGGCTGTCGCACGATCCGGTCCGGCAAGCTGGCCGATTTCGCGGTTTGCCAATGCCAACGGCGACTTATCACCCTGATGCTTAAGCCGTGCCTCTTTTAGAGCGTCGAGCGAGTCGGCCGCCGCAAAGGCCTTTGCGGCCTCATCACGTGCCAGAAGCACTCCGGGTTCGTCCAGAGGGTCAAGGTGGCCTTGAGGCATGAAACAACATCCTTCGTACTGGTTTTGGCTGCCGGGTAAGTCTACCGGTTTCGACTATCAGGACGGGGGCACGTCTGGTAGAGCGAGATCGAGGCTATCCGCTCTACCCTCGTTGCGCCCTTGCCGATTCGTACAGGCACAGCGAGGCCGCAACGGCCAGGTTCAGGCTCTCCGCCGCACCGTACATCGGCACCTTGACGATCGCATCGGCCAGTTCACGATCCTCCGGCGGCAGTCCCCATGCCTCGTTACCGAAGACCCACGCTGTGGGGTCAGCCAGCGACACGCCATCACAAGGCAGCGTGTGCAAATCGAGGGCGGGTTCGTGTCCGTCGGCGGCCAGCACGCGGATATCCGCCGCCTGCAACTGCTCGACAGCGGCGCTAAGTGCAATGTTGGTCACCACCGGCAGGTGGAAGAGACTGCCGGCCGTCGAGCGCACTGTCTTGGGGTTGTAGACGTCAACACTCGCGTCGGTGAGCACGACGGCGTCCGCACCCGCGGCATCGGCGGCCCGCAGCACGGTTCCGGCGTTGCCAGGATCCCGCACGTGCGCCAGCACGGCAACGAGTTTTGGCTGCTGCGCAATAACGTCGTCGAGCCTGACATCGATGAACTCACAGGCGATGACGACCCCTTGCGCGGCAACGGTTTCGGTGAGCACGCTGAGTGCCTCATCGGTTATCTGCCGGAACTCCACGCCCGCGATCGCGGCGGAATCAAGCAGGTCAGGATGCCGCTCTGCCGCGGCCGCCGTCATCCACGCCGCCTTGATCAGGGTGCGCTCGGAACGCCCGGCTCCATGCAGCAGAAGTGCCTCGCGCACGGCCTGCGGTCCCTCTACGAGGAACTTGCCCGCCTTGGAACGCGCAGAGCGCCTAGCCAGTTTCGCGAACTCCCGAACTCGCTCTGAACGAGGATTCGAGACGATCGGTCCGGCTAGGCGCTCATGCTCAAACGATTCCTGGGCCACGATCAGGCCCTGATCGCTTTACGCAGCGGAATCTGCCTTCGGTGCGTTGACGTCACTTGGCAGGCTGCCCTTGGCGATACCGACCAGCGCGGTGAACGTGACTGCGTCGTGAACGGCAAGCTCGGCCAGCATACGACGATCAACTTCGACCCCAGCAGCCTTCAGGCCCTGAATGAAGCGGTTGTACGTGATGTCGTTGGCGCGGGCAGCGGCGTTGATCCGCTGAATCCACAGACGACGGAAGTCACCCTTGCGGGCGCGGCGGTCACGGTAGCTGTAAACCAGCGAGTGGGTGACCTGCTCTTTTGCCTTGCGGTACAGGCGCGAGCGCTGGCCGCGGTAGCCGCTGGCGCGCTCCAGAATAACCCGACGCTTCTTATGGGCGTTGACCGCCCGCTTTACGCGTGCCACGTAAATACTCCTTAGATATTAAAAAATTAGGGTGCTCTTAGCTCAGTGGCCGAGGAGCTTCTTGGCTTTCGCTGCATCGGCTGGCGCCATGACCTGGTCGATCTGCAGGCGGCGCTTGCGGCGCGAGGACTTGTGCTCGGCCAGGTGGCGCTTGTTGACCTGCTCGCGCATGATCTTGCCCGATCCCGTAATACGGAACCGCTTCTTTGCACCGCTGTGAGTCTTCTGCTTCGGCATGGATGCCGTCACTCCTTTAACTGTGCGGAGATCTTTAACAATCACCGCGTCGATGTCTTCCTGCCGGGTTTTAAGACCGCAGGTTACTTCTCTTCCTCGGCCGGAGCCTCAGTTGAAGCCTCGGCCGGAGCCTCAGTTGAAGCCTCCCCCGCGGAATCTGCCTTGGCAGCATTCCTGGCATTGGCTTCGTCACGCTGTGCAGCCCGTCGGGCGTCTGCCTTGGCGTCTGCCTTACTGCGGTGCGGCCCGATGACCATAACCATGTTGCGGCCATCGACGCGCGGAGAAGACTCCACCGCGCCGAGGTCGGCAACTTCTTCCGCCAGCTTGTTGAGAAGTCGCATGCCCATTTCGGGCCGGGACTGCTCACGGCCGCGGAACATGATCATCACCTTGACCTTGTCGCCGGCCGCAAGGAAGCGCGTGACGTGACCCTTTTTGGTGTCGTAGTCATGCGCATCGATCTTCAACCGGAAACGAATTTCCTTCAGAACCGTGTTGGCCTGGTTCTTACGAGCCTCACGCGCCTTCATGGCGGACTCGTACTTGAACTTGCCAAAATCCATGAGCTTCGCCACAGGAGGCTTTGCCTGCGGAGCGACCTCTACGAGGTCCAGATCCGCCTCGGCTGCAAGGCTGAGCGCCTTGTCAATCGCGACAATGCCGACCTGCTCGCCATTAGGTCCAACCAGACGCACCTCAGGTACGCGGATCCGATCATTAATGCGGGGCTCGCTAATGTGTGTGCTCCTTTAATCCTCAAATTCAACCCGACGCACAGAACGAGGAAGGCCCCCGAACTGCCGAAGCAATTGGGAGCCTAGAAACACCGGCAGGCACTAATGACGGACGCCATATGTACTGCGATGACACTTACCCGGCCGCTGACTAAAGATCGCGAAAACTCAGGTGGGAGAAGGCCTCCACTTGCATACTGAATACCATCATACCGGCTCCCGGCTCAGTGAACTGAACCAGGCTACGCGATTGAAGATCTTCAGTCGGTCTGTGACAAGGTTATCAGCATGACCGACTCTGGCACGAATCCACCACGTAGTGAGGACGCCGACGACGCTCCCGCCAACGCCGTCCGCGACATCTCCGAAGTTCCAGCCGTTGAAATCATCGGGGCCGCCGCCGTGCACCTGATGAGCGCCGCCGCGGTGAAGTGCGGACTGAGCGAGGACACCGAGCACGAGAAAGCCGAGGACCTCAAGGACCTCGACGAGGCACGGAAGCTCATTACAGCCCTCGCCGGGCTGATAACCGCCGCATCAACAGAGATCGGCGACCAGCACGCCCGACCGCTGCGCGACGGATTGCGAAGCCTGCAGCTCGCCTTCCGCGAAGCGTCGAACTTGCCGGACGCCCCCGGCCAGGGACCGGGCGAGAAGTACACCGGCCCGGTGAATTAACCGAGCCGACTCGTTGGCCCCAGCCAACGGATGGTCGGCCTTGCTAACGAACGGCCAAACAATAGATGGCCGCCCGAGTGGCCAACTAACTGGCTTGATTCCGTTATTTGAATAATTCCAGACAAGCTGATTAGCTGGGAGCATGCCAGCCAAGGACTTCGATAGCGTTACTGCGCTACGCGATGCCGGTTTACGGGTCACCGCCCCGCGACTGGCGGTTCTGGACGTGCTCCGGAGCAGTTCTCACGTTGATGCCGAGACGATTACCCGTGACGTTCGGGCGAAGCTTGGCTCCGTGTCCACCCAGGCGATCTACGACGTCTTACACGCGCTGAACTCGGCCGAGATAGTCCGGCGAATCGATCCTTCCGGCGCCGCGGCCGCCCGCTATGAACTGCACAGGCACGACAATCACCACCACCTGGTCTGCCGGGGCTGTGAGGCGATAGTCGACGTCGCATGCGACGAGGGGCATGCCCCGTGCCTGAGTCCGCAAGAAACTTCCGGCTTCGCCATCGATGAGGCCGAGATCATTTTCTGGGGCCTATGCCCCAGTTGCTTCGATGTCCGCAACGGCGAGCACATCGGCGATATAAGAGGAACGCAAGTTTCCACGAGGAGGAAATATGAGTGAACCGTTCACAACGAACGATTTCGGTGCACCGGTCGGCAGCGACCAGCACTCGCTGACGGTAGGCCCCAACGGCCCCATCCTGCTGCAGGACCACTACCTGATCGAAAAGCTCGCCCATTTCAACCGTGAGCGGGTCCCCGAGCGCGTTGTGCACGCCAAGGGTGGCGGAGCTTTCGGAACGTTCAAGACAACAGCGGACGTCAGCCGGTACACGAAGGCCTCCCTGTTCCAGCCAAACGCCGAGACCGAAACTCTGCTGCGTTTCTCCACTGTCGCCGGCGAGCAGGGCTCCCCCGACACATGGCGGGATCCTCGTGGCTTCGCGCTCAAGTTCTACACCGACGAGGGAAACTACGACCTGGTCGGCAACAACACCCCGGTGTTCTTCATTCGCGACACCATCCAGTTCCCGGATTTCATTCACTCCCAGAAGCGCCAGAGCCACACCGGCCTGCGCGATAACAATATCCAGTGGGACTTCTGGACCCAGGTCCCGGCAAGCGCACACCAGGTCACCTGGCTGATGGGCGACCGCGGCATCCCCAAGACGTGGCGGCACCAGAACGGCTACGGTTCGCACACCTACCAGTGGATCAACGCCGAGGGCGAGCGGTTCTGGGTCAAGTACCACTTCAAGTCCAACCAGGGGCACGAATTCTTCAGCCAGGAAGATGCCGATGCGATGGCCGGCATCGATGGTGACTACCACCGCCGCGACCTGCAGGAAGCGATCAACCGCGAAGAGTTCCCGAGCTGGACTCTCAAGGTCCAGGTCATGCCGTACGAGGATGCGAAGGCTTACCGCTTCAACCCCTTCGACGTGACCAAGGTATGGCCGCACTCCGACTACCCGCTGATCGAGGTCGGCCAGCTGGAGCTCAACCGGAATCCGGTCGACTACTTCACCGAGATCGAGCAGGCCGCGTTTGCTCCGTCGACCCTGGTACCTGGTATCGGACTGTCGCCGGACAAGATGCTGATGGGTCGGGTCTTCGCCTACGCTGACGCCCAGCGCTACCGGATCGGCGCAAACTACGCGCAGCTGCCGGTCAACGCGCCGAAGACCCCGGTGAGCTCTTATAGCCGGGATGGCCAGATGAGCTTCCGTGACTACCCGAAGGACCGTCCGGAGTTCGCTCCGAATTCCTACGGCGGCCCGCATGCCGATGTCAGCCGGGTCACCGAGAACAATTTCGAGGCCGATGGCGATCTGGTTCGCAGCGCATACAACCTGCATGCCGAAGATGACGACTTCACGCAGCCAGGCACGCTGGTCCGCGAGGTGTTGAACGACGAAGAGCGCAACCGCCTGGTCGGCAACGTTTCCGGGCACCTGCTCGGTGGTGTGTCCGAGCCGATCCTGCTCAAGGCCTTCCAGTACTGGAAGAGCGTCGACACCGAGATCGGAAACCGGATCGAGAACGTCGTTCGCGCCGCACAGGCCCAGAACGAGGGCGACACGGTAGGAAACTCCAGCCCGGGCACCGAGACGGACGAAGCCTTGCTTCGCGCCTGACTTAAAGCCCAGTCCTACTTTGGGTAGGTAGAGGGCGACCAAGCCCCGGATCAGCCGTAACAGGCTGACCCGGGGCTTGTTGCATTTGTGCTTCCGAACGGGATGCCGACGGCGAGCGATACGGTAGTGACAGCGGACCCGGCGCCGGATACACCCCAGCCGCGGCGTCAAGCTCGAAAGGAACCTATGCCCCAGGAGACCACCGACGCCGAACTGGCCGCGGAACTGGTGCGCGCTGCCGGCGCCCTTGCACAGCGGATGCGACGGGGTGGCCTATCAGCGGAGCAAAAAACGTCTGTCTCCGACATCGTCACCGCGGCCGACCGCGATGCCGAGGCGCTCGTTGTCTCCAGGCTCCGGAGGCTCCGCCCGGATGACGCGATCGTCGGCGAAGAAGGAGCGAACCATGCTGGAACCTCCGGAAGATCCTGGGTCATCGATCCGGTCGACGGAACCTACAACTTTCTGGCCGGATCAACCTACTGGTGTTCAGCAATAGCGTTAAAAGACGAATCCGGCGTAATTCTCGGCGCGATCTACCATCCGCACGACGACCTGTTATGGTTTGGCGGCCCCGGCATGCCCACGTTGCGCAACGGCGAACTTCTGCCTGCGGTCGCTGACCTTCCGCTGTCTCAGCTGAGCGCAGCCACTTACCTGCATCCGGCGCTTATCACCGAACCAGATGTGGCAGCACCGTTCATGCAGGCCGCTCGGCGACCGGCGACGCTGCGGATGTTCGGTTCCGGCTCGATGGATCTGGCCGGAGTCGCCGAGGGGCGAAACGGTTGCTGGTTCCAGCACAGCTGTCCGGAGTGGGACTGGCTGCCGGGAAAGGCAATTGTCGAGGGAGTTGGCGGAAGCACCGCACAGGTCGAGGTCAATGGCCGGATCTGGTCGATCGCCGGTGGGTCCTCGGCGGTCCGGGAACTCTCCGAGGCGCTGAGCGGCTGACGCGGGCTGGCTACACCACATGGCGTAAATGGACACCACTCGCAGCGGTCTTGATAGGGGCATCCCTGCGTGGCTTGCCAGGCAGGGATGCCCCTATCAAACCGCGAGTCGCTTCGGAATTTACAGTTAAGCGAGCGGCGGCCTGGCTGGTTAGGATTCAACAGGTCGAGGCAGTCCAACGGTAGGCTTTCTTGCCCAGCCGCTAGGTTCGAAGCCGCCCTCATCCGAGTACACATGTAGTTTCCTAGCGCGGAGTTGGATCTGTTACTGAGGGACTTGCGGTCACGTATGCCAACTGCCGAGTCAGGCGAAGACCAGCTTCAAGACAGTAGGACCGCGGAGGATACGTGGGAAGGTGACCTTGTTCGCCGGACTCGAAGAATGGAGTACGGACATCCCGATCCTGCAGAGATCGCTTTAGAGTCTGTAAGAAAAGCTGTTTGGGATGCCCCTCGACGTGACGTTCCCAGGCGTCCATACGACGGTTCAACTAGTTCAAGCAGGATCGCCCATGAGCGAGACCGGGCAAGGGCAAAGCCAGGTCGTTTGGATTATTGAGCCCAGAGTCATCCGGGGCGTCTATGGATGCCAGCTGCCAGTTGCGATGTGAAGGACCGGCCCAATGGCCAGCAGTCCGTTCGCGATTCTGACTTACGGATCTAACGCTTCTCGGGCCGAGTCTTCGAACCGCGGATCCGTGAGGAGCGTGAAAAGCTCTACCAGATGCGGCTTCAACCGCGGCTTCCCGGGACCGTTATACCTGTGCAGGAGAAACACCAGAGCGTTTCGCCATCGTTCGCTCCGACCAATGCGTGTGGGCCTCGGGCGTCGATTTCCTGCTCAGCTCAACGATCTCGTCGATCTTCGAATGCGGGGTCACAGGTTTATGCCCCCGCCCGCCCGCCCGCCCGCCCGCCCGCCACGGACCTTACTCAACTTCGGAAACCCGTCCTCAGTGAACGGTTTATTCGGTTGACATACACCAGGCCGTCCGCGCGACTACAGTGAACCCGAGTTTCGTCAGGTTGCCAATGCTTGGTGATGCCGGTGCCGCCGTGGCCGCGGCCAGTGAGGCGCCCAGGTTTGCCGCAAGTGAGAGCCGGTGGGCCAAGAGCGCGGTTTGGGCGCCAAGGTCTCGTGCCGCCGGAAGTGTGGAGGCCCCGCCGAGAACCGCACATGTGGCGTGCAGGGACATCGCAGCTGCGGCCAGCGGTTGACCGTTGCGCGAAGCGATGAAGGCACGGACTGCAGGAAGAGCATGCTCGGTCCGGATCAAAGCACCCACCTCGCTCGAGGCCATGTATCCTCCATCAAGAAGGTCCAAGAAGAGTGCCATATCCTTCTGGGTGGCGACTCCGCGTATCCGCCACGGGACAGCGCCCACTCGGGCAGGTTCACAACGCGCACCCAAATCAAGGAAGGCAACTGGTCGCACGGGGGCCGGCTCGTAACCCTCGCCTCGTAACCAGCCGAGGAGGTTCTGTGATGGTGAAGTGGCGACGATTGTTAGTCGGCGTGGATTCGGGAACCTCTTGATGATCTCGGGCAGAGCCTCGACCGATTGATCGGTTACGCCCTCTATGGTGTTCAAAAAGTCATACTGATCTCCAGTCGCCAGACTCGCGCGTAACCCACCAAAGCTGAACGATTCGAACCTGCCCGGCAACCTTGCCCCTGCCGCCGCATCGAGCGAAAGTTTCTTACGAGCGAACACAGCCAGTTCCGCGGCCTCAACAGCTTCTTCCGAACTACTTGTCATCTTGACTTCCCAAACGACTGCACAGCTCCAAACAATCCTCCCGTTGCCGATTGACCCCCGCCTCCTCGCCGGTACGATCCTCCGAGATTCCTACGTACACCAATACCTGCTCTACAGGCCCCACTATTTCCGCAGCATCACCCTTCGCCTCCACATGGTAGGTGTGCCATTCACACCATGTGGACTAGGCGAGGTGGCTGACACGGGCCAGCTAGACGGGCTGGCTAAACGGTCCTGACCGAAACGATCAACGAGTCGACCAGCTCGGTGATAAGCGAACTAGCGGCCAGTTTCCGCCGGAATCTGTCCAGCGCAGTTTTCAACGCGGCGTCGTCCGTGCCAGCCGGCACATCGACGACGATGCCGACCTCGGCTCCCCCGGCCGACGGCCTGGCACTTCCCGGCCGCAGCTCGGTAGCGGTTATCACGCTGTCTGCGGCGGCGAGCCGCGCGATCTCATCCGCGACGCGCCGATTTGCCCAGGCCGGAATCCACTGCCGGCCCTGAGCGAGTGACCAGACGGCCGGCCGGCGAACCAGAAACATGTGCGGAGCGCCCGGGTCGATGACGACCAGCTGGGCGCCCTCATCGACAGCCGAAAGCATCAGCCGCAGCGACTCGACCGGAATCGGCCGGGCCTCGGGGTTCCATCCGATCAGTTGCTCGATGCCGGTGAATCCGGGTGCGGTTGCCCGCCCATCCTCGGCGGCGAGCGTGACCATTGCCATCTCGGCGCTTTTGTCGTGAGTGAGCCCACTCGCGTCGGTTGCGGCTTCGTCCAGACTAGCCACGATCGGTACGAACAGCCGTGATTCGCGCAGCGCTTCGATCACGTCTACGTGCCGCTGCGGATTCAGCTCGGAGGCCTGAGAGCATGCCTCGAGCGCGGCGAGTAAGGCCACCTCGGGTTGGCCCGAGTCGCCGGCGAACGGGTTTGGCTTCAGCTCTCGGCCGGCCCAGGGCACTCCTGCCGAGTCAGAGGAGGCCACGATCAGCGACCGGCGACGTCGAGCGCCTCGGGCAGCGTGAACTTCCGCGCGTACAGCGCCTTACCCACGATGGCGGAGTCGACGCCCGTGGGCACCAGCTCGCGGAGTGCCCGCAGATCGTCGAGGCTCGAGATTCCGCCCGAAGCGACAACCGGGCTGTTCGTGCGCCGACAGATTGCGGTTAACAGTTCGGTGTTCGGTCCCTGCAGGGTGCCGTCCTTGGTGACATCCGTGACCACATAGCGGGAGCAGCCGGCTTCCTCAAGGGTGTCAAGCACCTCCCAGAGGTCGCCGCCGTCCTTGGTCCAGCCGCGGGCGGCCAATGTCGAGCCGCGGACGTCGAGACCGATCGCCACTTTCGAGCCGTAGTCGCGGATAATCTCGGCGGTCCATTCCGGGTTCTCCAGCGCGGCTGTGCCGATATTGACCCGCTCGGCACCGGTGTCGAGCGCGCGCTCCAGCGACTCGGTGTCGCGGATACCGCCGGAAAGCTCGACTTTGATGTTCAGCGATTGCGTCACCTTGCGGAGCAGGCTCTGGTTGTCGCCACGGCCGAAGGCAGCATCCAGGTCGACAAGATGAATCCATTCGGCGCCATCGTCTTCCCAGGCGCGGGCCGCGTCAAGCGGGCTGCCGTAGTCGGTTTCGGTCCCTGCCTCGCCCTGTACCAGGCGGACGGCCTTACCGTCGGCGACATCGACGGCCGGAAGCAGGACCAGCCGGGGGCTGTCGTTGATCTCTGGCATTGTGTTCCTTTGCTGTGAAGAATATGGGTCGACGTAGATCGCGGATACCAGCGGCACAGCGCCTACCGCAGGGTGTTCACCCAATTGGTCAACAGTCTGCGGCCCGCGTCACCGGACTTCTCGGGGTGGAACTGCGTTGCGCTCAACGCGCCGTCCTCGACGGCCGCCACAAAGCGCTCGCCGTGCTCTGCCCAAGTCACCGACGTATTATCGGGAGCTTGGGTGGCGGCATAGGAATGCACGAAGTAAAACCGTTCCGAACCAATTCCATCGAACAACACCGAGTCGGTGGGCGCTTCGACCGTGGCCCAGCCCATGTGCGGTACAACGGGCGCCGCCAGCCTGCGTACCGTTCCAGGCCAAATACCAAGACCTGTGCTTTGCTCGCCGCCCTCGACCCCCTCGGTGAAGAGCACCTGCAGGCCGACGCAGATTGCCAGCACTGGCTTCTGGTCAGCGAGCCGATCCGCAATCAGCCTGTCTCCGCCCACCCTGCGCAGATCGGCGACCACCGAGGAAAAAGCTCCCACCCCGGGGATCACCACGCCATCGGCGGCCATCGCTTTGTCGACGGACGGTGTGAGTTCGACCGAGGCACCGGTGCGCTCCACTGCACGGAACGCAGAACGGACGTTGCCCGAGCCGTAATCGAGCACCACAACCGATGGGCTAGTCATCAGGTTTTCCCTCCGCGCAGCAGCCGCATCGCCCGCCAGGCCGCCGCGGCCGTCAGGAGCGCGGTCACGACTGCGCCGAACCACGCCGTCGAGTTGCCGGCGACGGCGATGACCACAAATACGATCAGCAAGACGAAGGCGAGTAAACCACCGAGTAGCCAGAGCATCGCGGTTCGCGCAGTCCTCATCCGCTCCGGACTCATCGTCGCGGCGCTCGCCTCTAGCCGGCTCATCGACCTGGTGTCGATACTGCCCGATACCTCGGCGGCCTCCACGCTTCCGAGCAGCACCTTCTCCAGGACATCGGGCAATTTGGACAGCGCCAGGCCAGCCGGAACATCCGCCTCGTGCAGTCCGCGACGCCACTGTGAGGAATCGATCTGGCCACCGTCACGGACCAGGAGCAACACTTCGTTCCGTCCGGAAAGCTTCGAGAGGCTGGCAGCCTGTTCGCGGGCCAGCTCTAGATCTGGTTCGGCAACCACCACGGCATTGAAGTCACCCACCGGCACAACATGACCGTGGATCTTCGCCAACACGCAGGCCGCTGCCAACTGGTCAGCCTTTGCGAACGGCGTGAGGACGACGACCCGGTTGTCGCGCGCGACTCGCCCATTTTCAGCGACGCCAGGATCGGTCTCGCCGCTCACAGCGCGCCCTTCGTGCTGGGAATGCCGGTGACGCGCGGATCCGGTTCGACTGCCATCCGCAATGCGCGGGCCAACGCCTTGAACTGGGCCTCCACGATGTGGTGGGGATCGCGGCCGGCCAGCAGGCGAAGGTGAACCGCAATACCCGCATGCAGCGCAAGTGACTCGACGACGTGCCGAGTCAGTGAGCCGGTGAAGTGACCGCCGATCAGGTGGTACTGCTGGCCTTCGGGCTCTCCGGTGTGAACGACGTAGGGACGCCCGGAGACGTCTACCACAGCTTGGGCGAGAGCCTCGTCCAACGGAACGGTTGCATCGCCAAATCGACGGATTCCGGCCTTGTCGCCGAGCGCATCCTTCAGCGCGTCGCCGAGCACGATCGCGGTGTCCTCCACCGTGTGGTGCGCGTCAATATCGGTGTCGCCGTGTGACTTGACCGTCAGGTCGATCAACGAGTGCTTCGACAAGGCAGTCAGCATGTGGTCGTAGAACGGCACCGAGGTCGAGATGTCGGAAACACCTGTTCCGTCCAGGTTGACGCTGACGGAGACAGTGGACTCGCTGGTGACCCTTTCGCGGGTCGCCCGTCGGACGCTGACTGTGGTGTTGGCACTCACTGCGGTGTTTCTCCTAGGATTTCGCCCAGCGCATCGAGGAAAGCGCTGGTCTCGGCTTCGGTGCCGGCATTGACGCGGAGATGCCCCGGGATGCCGACATCGCGGATAAGGATTCCGCGATCGAGCAGACGCTGCCATACCGTGTGTGCGTCGGACAGCCCCCCGAACAAGACGAAGTTCGAGTCGGAGGGAAACGGGCGAACGCCGAACCGCGGAAGCGTCTGCACAATTCTATCCCGCTGCGCCTTCAGGGCTTCCACGTTGCCAAGCAGCTCGTCGGAGTGATCCAGCGCCGCACCGGCGGCCGCCTGAGTGAGAGCCGAAAGGTGGTACGGCAGCCGGACCAGCCGGATGGCATCAGTCACCGCGGGATCGGCGGCAAGATAGCCTACGCGCGCCCCGGCGAGCGAGAACGCCTTACTCATGGTGCGCGAGACTATGAGCCGCTCGCGGCCCGGCAACAGCGTCAAAGCCGATCGGGTTCCGCTACGAGAGAACTCCGCATAGGCCTCATCGACAATCACGATTCCCGGAGCGACATCGTAAATGGCTTCGATCGTGGCGAGATCCAGCGCGGTGCCCGAGGGGTTGTTCGGCGTGCACAGGAAGACAACATCAGGCTGAAGTTCGGTAACCGCCCTGACGGCGTCCTCCCGATCGACCTGGAAATCGGCATCGCGATCGACGGCCATCCATCGTGTTGAGATGCCCTGGCTGATGATCGGATGCATCGAGTAGCTGGGAACAAAGCCCAATGCGGTTCGGTCGTGTCCACCGAATGCCTGCACGATCTGCTGAAGCACTTCATTGGACCCGTTCGCGGCCCAGATATTGTCCGCGGTCAGTCTGTGCTCGTCATCCAACCCCGCATTGAGGTACTTCGCCAGCTTCTCCCGAAGCGCGGTGAACTCGCGGTCGGGGTACCGATTGAGCGTGCGCACCTGGGCGGCAACGGCTTCAACGATGGCCAGGGCGACCGATTCCGGAACTGCATAGGAGTTCTCGTTCACATTCAGGCGGACATTGACATCCAGCTGGGGGGCGCCGTACGGCTGGCGGCCACGCAGGTCGTCTCGAAGCGGAAGATCGTTAAGGGATGCTCTAGTCACCCCTAAAGTTTACTGGTACTCCGGAATCGCCAGACGCTGGCCGGTCCGCACCACGGTGCCGTCCAACTGGTTCAGTTCGACGATTTTGGTAATCGTGTCGCGCGGGTCGGAGTTCGGGGCCGCTTCGCTTGCAATCCCCCACAGCGTCTGACCGTCCTGCACTGTGACGTACTCAACCACCTCTGCGGTGGAAGAATTTGCCTGAGCCTCGGCATGAAACAGCATCCCCGAGACAACGCTGAACGTGGCAGAGAGCGCAAGCACTGCGCCAATCAGAACGAGCGCCGCCAGCACGGACATGACCAGGCGACCGCGGCGATTTAGTCGAACACCGGCGAATCCGGTTGCTGCAATCGTTGAACTCATCTGTCCAATCTCCTTTGTGCGTCGTATCGAGCTGCCAGTCGAACCATCCAGCGGTCGAACGTCTGTTCGATAGAAGGTATGTACTATTAGTACCACCCGATTCGAACACTTGTCCACAGTTATTCGAAAATTCCTCGAACAAACGTTTGAATCCCGGCGTCCGTTTGACTAGGCTGGGACTACACCGGCTGGCTGCCGCGGTTGTACGTTTCTTAGCTGACCTCTTACTTGGTCTTCTACTAGGCACAGCCTTACAGCCAGCACTGACAGTCACTCCGGTTCCGCGCTATGGCGGTCCCCGCAGCTTGGGGAAACGGGCCGGTTGACTGGCAGGCCGGACGCAGATACGAGCCAGCAGCACCGACAGATGAGGATCTCCCGTGACGGACTCAGAGAAGCCAAGCCGAAGGATCGGCCGCCCCCGCAACGACGAGATCGACTCCGATATCGCTGACGCCAGAGCCCGTACCGAAAGCATGCACGGCCTCAGCGAAGCCTCGGTGCACGAACTGCAGGACGTGCCGAACTTCCGCCGGCTCACCGCGCGTCAGCAGTTGGTCCTCGAGACCATCCGGCATTCGGTGGCCGTCCGCGGCTATCCGCCAAGCATGCGCGAGATCGGCAAGGCGGTCGGCCTGGCCAGCCTCTCCAGCGTTGCGCACCAGCTGAGCCAGCTCGAACGACTGGGGTTCCTGCGCCGGGACCCCAAACGTCCGCGCGCCATCGAGGTGATGAACGCCAGCGACTTCGAGGTGCCTGTCTCGGCGGAAACATCGGCCAACACGACAATGGTGCCGGTGGTCGGCCGAATTGCCGCCGGCGGTCCGATCCTCGCGGAACAAGCCGTTGACGATGTCTTCGCCCTACCCCGCCAGCTCGTCGGCAACGGCGAGTTGTTCCTGCTCAAGGTGGTCGGCGATTCGATGATCGATGCCGCTATCTGCGACGGTGACTGGGTGGTCGTCCGGCAGCAGCCGACGGCGGAGAACGGTGAGATCGTCGCCGCCATGCTGGACGGCGATGCGACCGTGAAGACGCTGAAGCGGGACGGCAAGCACATCTGGTTGTTGCCGCATAACCCATCGTTCGAGCCGATTAACGGCGATGAGGCGACGGTTATGGGCCGTGTCGTAGCGGTACTGCGCAGCGTATAGTCAGCACGGTTTTAGCCCGCGCGAGCCGCACTGACTGGGGCGTTGCCTATTCGGGCCGACTGTTCGGGCTGGTTGATCTCGGCCCACACCGCATCTAGAGACAGGCCGAGGACGTCAGCGATCGCAGCGATAGTTGGGAAGGCAGGGGTCGCCACCCTGCCCGTCTCGATCTTCCGGAGGGTCTCCGGTGAAACGCGTGCGTCGAGCGCGGTCTCGAGCATCGAGCGCTCTCCCCTGGTTCGACGCAACAGGGCACCAAGGCGCTCTCCGCGCTCGACCTCTGCTGGAGTGAGCGGCAACCTGACCATGGATCCAATTCTAATACCGGGATAGTATGACCGGTATAGTTATTGGCTGCATGAGAAGGATTCCGCATGATCGAGATACTGAACGCCACCGAACTGGCACAGGCAAAGGCCACTGGCGCCCTGGTCGCCGACATTCTGCAGTCACTGAAGAACCGCACCACGATCGGCACGAACCTCCTGGACATCGACCGCTGGGCCGCGGCCATGATCGTCGAGGCCGGAGCGCAGTCCTGCTATGTCGACTACGCGCCATCCTTCGGACGCGGGCCGTTCGGCCACTACATCTGCACGGCCGTCAACGACGCCGTGCTCCACGGACTGCCACACGACTACACGCTTGCCGACGGCGACCTGCTGACACTGGACCTCGCCGTCTCCAAGGGCGACGTCGCTGCGGACTCCGCCATCAGCTTCGTCGTGGGCGAATCGAAGCCGCCGGAGAGCGTCGCGATGATCAGCGCCACCGAACGCGCACTGAGCGCAGGGATAGCCGCTGCCGGACCCGGGGCCCGGATCGGCGATATCTCCCATGCCATCGGCTCGGTGCTCAGCGAAGCGGGGTACCCGATCAACACCGAGTTCGGAGGTCATGGCATCGGATCAACGATGCACCAGGACCCGCACGTGGCGAACACCGGAAGACCCGGCCGCGGGTACAAGCTGCGCCCTGGGCTGCTGCTCGCACTGGAGCCATGGGTCATGGCGGACACCGCCGAACTCGTCACCGATGCCGACGGGTGGACGCTCCGAAGTGCGACCGGCTGTCGCACAGCCCACAGTGAACACACGATCGCCATCACCCAAGACGGAGCCGAAATCCTCACCTTGCCGAGACGGACGCAGCCGTGAGCTATCCGGGCGCGTCGAGCCGTGTGAGCGCTCCACGCACTATTTCCGGATCTGTGGTCGCCCAGAGCTGAGGCAGTGAGGCCCGGAGGAAGCCGCCATACCTCGCGGTCGCCAGCCGGGAGTCCAGGATCGCCACCACGCCACGATCGGTGCTGGTCCGAATCAGTCGACCGGCTCCCTGGGCCAGCCGGATCGCGGCATGGGTCGCGGCAACTGTCATGAAGCCGTTCGCGCCACGGGAGGCGGCTGCCTCGGTGCGCGCCGAGGACAGCGGGTCGTCGGGGCGGGGAAATGGAATGCGGTCGATGATGACGAGTCGGCAACTATCGCCGGGCACGTCGACGCCCTGCCACAGCGAGAGCGTGCCGAATAGGCAGGCGGACCGGCTCGCGGCGAACCGGCGGACCAGTGTGGGTGTCGCATCCTCCCCCTGGCACATGATCGGCACCTCGACGCGGGTACGCATTTCGGCCGCTGCCGCCTCCGCGGCACGGCGGGAGGAGAACAACCCAAGCGCTCCGCCTCCGGAGGCGTTGATCAGCTCTGCTATCTCACTCAGGACGTCCTCGTTCATCCCACTGCGGCCGGGCGGCGCCAGGTGTTTGGCGACATAGAGAATGCCCTGCCGTGGATAGTCGAACGGCGAGCCGACGTCCAGACCCTGCCATGCCGGGGCGCCATCGCCCAGCAAACCGAGCGAACCAGCCACAGCGTCAAACGTCCCGCCCAATGTCAGAGTCGCCGAGGTCGCGACAACAGTCCGCTCGGCGAAAAGACCGGCCCGCATCTTGGCCGCGACCGACAGCGGGGCGATATGTAATGAGACGGTCTCCTGGTCCCGGAAGGTGGAGCGTTCCACCCAGACCACATCGTATTCGGTGCGCTCCAGCACTCGCTCACCTAGTTCGAAGACTTCCTGAAGCCTCGCCCTGGTGACCTGCCGCCCGGCGTTCGCCGTCTCCTTCGACTCCCCCGAGGTGTCGGCCAGTGCCGCCCTGGCGGCATCACGCACCGCGGTGACCGCCATACCAAGTTCGTCGGGCAGGCCGCGGCGGAGCAGCCCGGCAGGGCTCTCCGCCAGGGCCTCGGTGAGCTGCTCGGCGGCCCGGTCGAGCTGACCGGCCGATGCCGCAGTGTTCTTGCGCACGGATGACGCTGCGGTGCCCACCATCGCACTGGTCAGGCGGCCGGCAAGCGCAGAGGTGACCCGGTCCATCAGCTCGTGCGCTTCATCGATGATCACGCTGTCATGTTCGGGCAGAATGTTGGGCTCACCGAACGAATCGATGGCCAGAAGCGCATGATTTGTCACGACGACGTCGGCGTCCGCCGCCAGCGCCCGGGAACGTTCACTGAAGCAGGCGTCGGCGACCGGGCACTTGGCTGCTCCAAGGCAGTCGAACGCGTTCACCGAAACCTGCGACCAGGCTCTTTCGCTGACACCGGGAACCAATTCGTCCCTGTCTCCGGTCTCGGTTTCGGCGGCCCATTCGCGCAGCCGTTTCACTTCTTCGCCGAGCTTGCTGGAGCCTGCGGCACCAGCTGCCGGCGGTACATGCGGGCTGATGTCGGCGCCGAGGTCGAACAGCATCCCGGCGGAATCATCCGGGTATCCGCCGTCGAGCTTGTGCTGGCACAGGTAGTTTCGGCGACCCTTGACCAGAGCGATGTTCGGTGGCCGGGAGACCTTGCCTTTCAATGCCTTCACCAGGCGAGGAAGATCCCGGGCCACGATCTGGGACTGCAGGGCAAGCGTTGCGGTCGAAATCACCACTGGCGTGCTGGTGGCCAGGGCATGTTCGATGGCGGGCACCAGATAGGCAAGGGATTTTCCGGTGCCGGTGCCGGCCTGGACCAGCAGGTGCTTGCCGCTGCGCAGTGCGTCGGCGACTGCATCGGCCATTTGCTCCTGGCCGGGACGGCGGGTGCCGTTGACGGCTTCAACCGCAACGCTGAGCATGTCCGCGACGGGGTCGTCCTTGGTGGCCGCCTGGGAGCGCTTCGCATTCAACGATTCGCCGTCACTGTTTCCCACTGGAGAAACTCTAGTCGACTTGAGAGCGGCCGGTTACACCGCGAAGTCGACGAGGTCGCCGGCCAGGTCGGAACGGACCTTCGCGTGCACCCGGGTGCCCTCGGCCACGTGCGACAGCTCGAGAATGTCACCGTGGTCGTGAATCCGGGAGACCAGGTCGCCTCGTGAGAACGGCAGCAACACATCGATGTCGACATTGGGCTGTGGCAAGAGCCCCGCGATGACTTCACGCAGTTCCTCAAGACCGTGTCCGGTGCGGGCCGACACGACGACCGCGTGCTTCTCGCGCTGACGCAGCCGTTCGACGACGAACGGATCGGCGATATCGGCCTTGTTCAGCGCGACGATCTCCGGGATCTCGCTCGTGTCGACGTCAGCCAGCACATCCCGGACAGCGGCGAGCTGTCCTTCCGGGTCAGGGTGCGACACGTCGACGACATGCAACAGAACGTCTGCCTCCGCCGCTTCCTCAAGCGTGGAACGAAACGCCTCAACCAACTGGTGCGGCAGGTGCCGGACGAAACCGACTGTGTCCGTGAACGTGTAGCTCCTGCCCTCCGGGGTGAGAGCATGGCGAACCGTCGGGTCGAGGGTCGCGAACAGCGCATTTTCAACCAGAACCCCGGCGCCGGTCAGGTAGTTGAGCAGCGAGGATTTACCGGCATTCGTATAACCGACGATGGCGACAGACGGAATCGCGTTGCGATGCCTGGACGAGCGCATCGTCTCCCGGGCCGGCTTCATACCCGAGATTTCCCGGCGCAGTTTCGCCATTCTGGTCCGAATCCGGCGGCGATCCAGCTCGATCTTCGTCTCACCGGGTCCGCGCGACCCGATCCCGGCACCCCCGGCGACCCGGCCACCAGCCTGGCGGGACATCGAGTCACCCCAGCCGCGCAGGCGCGGCAGCAGGTACTCAAGCTGCGCGAGTTCAACCTGCGCCTTGCCCTCACGGGACTTGGCGTGCTGGGCGAAGATGTCCAGGATAAGAGCAACCCTGTCGATCACCTTGACCTTGATGATGTCTTCGAGGCCACGCCGCTGTGATGGCGACAGCTCGCCGTCGCAGATGACTGTATCCGCCTCGGTGGCCGCGACTATCGCGCGCAATTCATCGGCTTTGCCGGCACCAAGAAAGGTACCAGGATCCGGCTTCTGCCGCCGTTGCATAACGCCGTCCAGAACCTCTGAGCCCGCGGTTTCGGCGAGGGCAGCCAGCTCACGCATCGAATTCTCCGCGTCGGTTGCGGTGCCAGAGGTCCACAGCCCGGCCAGCACCACTCGTTCCAGCCGGAGCTGCCGGTACTCAACCTCGGTGACGTCCTCGAGTTCCGTGGACAGCCCGGCGACGCGTCGAAGCGCACGCCGATCCTCAAGATCGTACTGGTCACCGTCATGGCTGCTGTGTTCGTCGGTCTGCGGATCGACGGCGGTTCCGGCCCGTGAAAGCACCCGACTCACCACATCATCGATCGCATCTTCGGCCACCGGTGTATGCGGATCAGGATGCTGCACTAATATCTCTTCCTCTCAACGACTTTCCTTGTCCTAGAATCCCACGATTGCCGGGGCAGTGGCTAATGAATTTTCGTTTAGGCTTGACAGCACCATGGCTCCAGATCACTATTTCTCCGAAAATCCCGGCAGCGACGACAAACGCCAGACAATTGCGGTACGTCTCGCCGGCCGTGACGTCGAACTGACCACCGCCGCAGGAACCTTTAGTCCCCAGCGGCTGGATCCCGGAACAAAGGTTCTGCTGGATGCCGTGCCGAGCCCTCCACCGCGCGGATCGCTACTCGATCTCGGCTGCGGCTGGGGACCGATCGCGCTGAGTGCGGCGCTCCAGTCTCCCGAACTGACGGTATGGGCAGTCGACATTAACTCCCGATCCCTGGATCTGACGGCGCTCAACGCGAAAGCGCTGAATCTTACCAGTATCAACGCCGTGACGGCCGACGATGTTCCCGAACACCTCCGCTTCGACATGGTGTGGTCGAATCCGCCGATCCGGGTGGGCAAGGCGGCACTGCATGGCCTGTTGGAGACCTGGCTGCCCCGATTGGCGGACGGCGGCGAGGCCTGGCTCGTCGTCGCGAAGAAACTAGGGGCCGACTCGCTGCAGAAATGGCTTGACGAAGAGCTTCCACCGGACTTCATCACCAGCCGGGAATCGAACTCGAAAGGCTACCGGGTGCTCAAGGTCAAGCGCGGCTGACCTCGCCGCGGGCTACCAGGGCTGCCGGACCGGCCAGGTCCACTTCCTGGCCGCGAACATCGACCCGGACGGTGCCGCCCGGAACCTCGACCCTCCAGCGGTCGGGCGCGCCAGCGCCCGCCCAGAATCGGGCGGCAAGCGCCGCGGCGCAGGATCCCGTCCCGCAGGATTGGGTTTCCCCGACCCCGCGCTCGTGTACTCGCATCCTCAGGCTGCCCTCCTCGCCCGCTGACTCGCCGGGAACGATGAGCTCGACGTTGGTGCCGTGCTGCGGCGTCGGCGACACCTCAGGAGCGGCGACCAGGCTGAGGCCGTCAAGTTCGTCGTCGGTGGCAAGCGCCACGACGGTGTGCGGATTTCCCATGTCGACGCTCAACCCCGCGCGCGGAACGTCAAGGTCGTCGATTCGGACCAGGGCATCGGCCCCGCGGTCGGTGGATTCCGGAAATGACCAGTTTCCCATCTCGGCCGAATACCAGGCAGCCGTGCCGTCGTGATAGGGATCCTGAATCCGGGTGACAGTTTTCACGCCGGCGCGGGTACCGACCCGGACAACGGACGTGCCGGTGACGAGTTCGTTCTCGAACAGGTAGTGCACGAAGACGCGCACGCCGTTGCCGCACATTTCCGCCACCGAGCCGTCGGCATTGGAGTAGTCCATGAACCACTCTGCGCCATCCTGTGCCGCCGCGACCGCCATCGGATCGGTCAGTGCGGCGCTTCGGACAACCCGGATGACGCCGTCCGCGCCGATGCCGAAGTGGCGATCGGCAAGGGCAGCGACCTGATCCGGCGTCAGCGCGACCGAGCCGTCGGGATCCTCAATCAGGATGAAGTCATTGCCGGTGCCGTGGCCCTTGGTGAACCTGATGTCGGGAAGCGCTGCTGTATCCATCACGTCACAAGCCTATTGCTTCCACGCCTCGACCACACCTCGCGCCTCCCGGAGCAGAGTCGCCGGGGAACTCGACGCATCGAGCCAGTCCACCCGTTTGTCCCGTCTGAACCAGGTTTCCTGGCGCCGCGCGAACTGCCGGGTCTGCACGATAGTGGCCTCGATCGCCTCGTCCTGCGAACATCGGCCATCGAAGTAGTCCAGGATCTGCGCGTAGCCAAGTGCCCGCCGCGCGGTCGTGCCGGAGCGCAAACCGCGCTCCTCGAGCGTTCGCACCTCGTCGACCAGCCCCTGGTCCCACATCGTGACAACGCGGCGGGCGATCCTGTCATCGAGTATGCCTCGGTCAAGCCGCAGGCCAAGCTGGACAGTCGGCATAACGTAGCGGTACTCCGGGAGCGTTGCGCTGAACGGCTGACCGGTCAGCTCGATCACCTCAAGGGCACGGACGACGCGTCGCACGTTTGCCGGCGCGATCTTTTCCGCCGCGGCCGGGTCTCGGGTCAGAAGCTCTTGGTAGAGCACTCCTGGCCCTTCGGTCTCGGCACGACGCTCGAGTGCCGCGCGGATCTGAGGGTCGTGTCCAGGAAACTCAAGATCGTCGACGACGGCTCGCACGTAGAGCCCGGAGCCGCCGACCAGGATCGCCGGACTCGACTGATCGCGCAGCGTCCTGACCACCGCCCGCGCATCCTGCTGGTAGCGGGCAACTGAGGCATCTTCGGTGACATCCAGTATGTCGAGCAGATGGTGCGCGATTCCACGACGGTGGGAAACCGGAAGCTTAGCTGTGCCGATATCCATCCCGCGATAGAACTGCATCGCGTCTGCGTTGACGATCTCCGCCCCGAGCTCCTCGGCCAGGTCGAGGGCGAGGTCGGACTTTCCGGTCGCCGTGGCACCGATGACGGCGATAGCCAGTGGCGGTGTTGTGGTGTGCACGCCGGCCCTAGCTGGAAGATGGCTTGGTCAGGGTCCAGGTCGCGACGAAATATCGCACACCGAACGGGCGGTTCGTGAAGCGGACGGCGGTGCGGAAGCCGTTTTCTGCCCCGGAACCGTCCGTCGCGGCGCTTTCCGGCAGCAGATGCGCCAGGGCGGCCGCGGTCCGCCACGCGGCGACGCCGGAAACCTGCAGCTCGGTCGAATCGGTAGTGGTCGCCCTGATCAGCGCCTCCGGATCCGATTCGGACAGCGCACCGAAGATCTGCTGGTCGAAGCCATCGGCGTCCGGGTGATAGGGGCCCGGCGACATCCTGGTCGAGCGCGCGCTGCCATCGCCGCACACGAGGACGATTGTTGGCCGGGATGCCGATATCTCCAGCAACCACGCGACCGGTGCCGTGGTTTCGAACTGCCCGGAGCTGTCGATGTGTCCGGGGTCGAAACCGGGCCGGTCAAGCTCGACTACCCGAATCGGACCGGCATCCGCAGCCGAGATCTCGGCGAGCAACAGCAGAGCCACCGTCGCGTTCGGGCCCAGCGGCACTGCATCGTCCGGTGGGACCGAATCCGGTTCCAGCCTTCCATTGCGAAGCAGGACCGTCCGTTCGACACCGAAGCCCGCCAGGGTGCCGTAACTAACGCCGGTGGACGCCGGTTCGCCGGCTGGTCCGGTGGACGCCGGTTCGCCGGCTGGTCCGGTGGACGCCGGTTCGCCGGCTGGTCCGGCGTCGTCCGGGCGCTCGGCCAGCACAAGAATTTGTGCATCCGCGCCGGTGGCCTTCCTCGCGGCAGCGAAGGCCGCGCTGCACGCTGATCTCAGTTCGGCCAGCGCGGCGTCGTCGTCGGCATTGACGCCGTCAATCAGAAGCGGCGTCTGTGGCCAGAAAACGAGTGCTCCGACACCCGATGTCATTTCGCGTGGCTTGCCGGCCGGAGCCCGATGCTCGGCATCCCCAGCATCACTTTCGGCTTACCGTTGCCGCCGTCCGTGCTGCCGGGCGCCGGTACGCCGCAGGAGTCGGCCTGCCTTCGATCCCAGGCGTCACCGGCCCGGGTACGTTCCAGGATGTAGCTCCGGGAACTGTCGGCCAGTAGGTAGAAGGGCTTGGCATCCGTGACTTCGGTGCTGACCAGATCTCCCGGTCGCGGAACGGCGCCGTTCTCCGGCACAGTGAAGTGCACAAGCCGGTTGTCTTCGGCGCGGCCGGAGAGTCGGTGCGACGCACCGTCCTTACGGCCCTCGCCCTCGGCGACCAGAACCTTGACTGTGCGACCGATCTGACGCTTGTTCTCCTGCCAGGAAATCTCGTCCTGCAGCGCCGCGAGCCGCTCATACCTTTCCTGGACCACGTGCTTCGGAAGCTGGTCTGGCAGATCGGCTGCCGGAGTGCCAGGCCGCTTGGAGTACTGGAAGGTGAATGCCTGGGCAAACCGGGACTTTCGAACCACCTCAAGCGTGTCCTCGAAATCCTGATCGCTCTCACCCGGAAAACCGACAATGATGTCCGTGGTGATCGCCGCCTCGGGGATAGCGGATCGCACCCGGTCAAGGATGCCGAGGAACTTCGCCGAGCGATACGAGCGCCGCATCTGTTTCAGGATCTGGTCCGACCCAGACTGCAACGGCATGTGCAGCTGCGGCATAACGGTCGGGGTTTCGGCCATTGCTTCGATCACGTCGTCCGTGAACGCTGCCGGGTGCGGGCTGGTAAAGCGCACCCGTTGAAGCCCCTCAATCTGGCCGACTGCGCGCAGCAGCTTGGCGAACGCTCCCTTGTCGCGGAACTCGGAACCATACGAATTGACGTTCTGGCCAAGCAGCGTGACCTCGATGGCGCCATCGGCAACCAGCGCCTCGACCTCGGCGAGAATGTCGCCCGGCCTACGGTCGCGTTCCTTGCCGCGGAGGGCCGGGACGATGCAGAACGTGCAGGTGTTGTTGCAGCCCACGGAAATGGAGACCCAGCCCGCGTACGCCGATTCCCGACGCGTGGGCAAGGTTGAGGGGAAGGTCTCCAGTGCCTCGAGGATTTCGACCTCGGCCTGCTGGTTGTGCCGTGCGCGTTCCAGCAGGCTCGGCAGCGATCCGATGTTGTGTGTTCCGAAGACCACGTCCACCCAGGGCGCGCGCTTCACTATCGTGTCGCGGTCCTTCTGCGCCAGGCATCCGCCGACGGCAATCTGCAGATCCGGGTGTTCACGCTTGACCTCTGCGAGTTGTCCGAGGTTGCCATACAGCTTGTTGTCGGCATTCTCCCGAACCGCGCAGGTGTTGAACACCACCACATCGGCCTGACCTCGTCCCTCGGACCGCTGATACCCGGCGGAATCAAGCAGGCCGGACAGCCGCTCGGAATCGTGGACGTTCATCTGGCAGCCGAAAGTTCGAACTTCGTAGCTGCGGCCAGACCCGGAGTCGGCGGAGACATTGTGGGTGGTGAGTGATGTGGTCATATCGCTGTCAAGGATACGCCGCAATACCCCAGCAGCCGTAACTCACTCACGCTCCGCGTCCAGGACATCGTTGACGATCGTGAAACTCATTGCCGGCGGATAGCCCTTCCGGCCCAGCATGCTGACCAGACGGCGGACTCGCTTCTCCCGGTCAAGAGACACACTGGATCTCGCCTTCTTCTCCACCAGCAGTCTTGCGCTGGCGAATTCGTCGTCATCGCACACTTGGTCCAGAGCCGCCGCAATATGCTCACCCGACAGTCCACGGGTCTTCAGCTCCCGGGACAGCGCATTCCTGGCCAGGCCCCGGTTTTCGCGCTTGGCGCGGACATAGCTCTTCGCATACTCGGCATCATCGATCAAGGAGACGGCTTCGAGCCGGTCGAGCACTGCTCGTGCCACCCCGGGTTCGACTTCTTTTCCGATCAGCTTCTGCTCAAGTTCGTGACGAGAATGATCGCGAATGCCTAGTTGCCGCAGCGCCAGGCTCTTTGCCTGCCGGACCGCATCGTCTGCGGATGCCGACTCAGTCTCGACATCCGCAACCGAGCCATCAGTGTCCGAGCCATCAGCAACCGAGCCTTCCGTGTCCGAGCAATCAGCGATCGCGCCCGTGCCGGCACCATCCCGTAGTTCGGTTTCCGTGCTCTTTGCGGCGATGGCGTGCCGGAGCTTCTCCAGGAGCTCCGGCTTCGATTCATCCGGTTGCACCGAAGCCATTCGACGACCTAGAAGTCGACGTCGGGCTCGGCAGGCTGGTCGACCTTCGGGCCAAGACCGAGCTTTTCCTTGATCCGCTTCTCGATCTCATTGGCAAGGTCTGGATTATCACGCAGGAAGTTGCGGACATTTTCCTTGCCCTGGCCGAGCTGGTCGCCGTCATAGGTGAACCATGAACCGGACTTGCGCACGATTCCGTTCTCGACGCCCATGTCGATCAGGCTGCCCTCTCGGGAGATCCCCTTGCCGTAGATAATGTCGAACTCGGCCTGTTTGAAGGGAGGCGCAACCTTGTTCTTCACGACCTTCACCCGAGTACGGTTACCGACCGCGTCGGTTCCTTCCTTCAGGGTCTCGATCCGTCGAACGTCCAACCGGACCGAAGCATAGAACTTCAGCGCCTTTCCGCCCGAGGTCGTTTCCGGTGAGCCGAAGAAGACGCCAACCTTTTCGCGGAGCTGGTTGATGAAGATCATTGTCGTCTTGGACTGCGAAAGCGCGCCGGTGATCTTACGCAGCGCCTGCGACATCAGACGGGCCTGCAGACCGACGTGCGCGTCACCCATTTCGCCTTCGATCTCTGCCTTGGGCACAAGGGCCGCGACGGAGTCGATCACGATCACGTCGAGAGCACCGGAACGAATCAGCATGTCCGCGATCTCCAGCGCCTGTTCGCCGGTATCCGGCTGCGAGACCAGGAGCGCATCCGTGTCGACGCCAAGAGACTTTGCGTACTCCGGGTCGAGCGCGTGCTCCGCATCGATGAAGCCGGCGATGCCACCTGCCGCCTGCGCGCTGGCAACGGCATGCAGGGCGACGGTCGTTTTACCACTGGACTCAGGACCGTAGATCTCTACCACCCGTCCGCGCGGCAGACCACCAATACCCAGGGCGATATCCAGCGCGATGGACCCGGTCGGAATGACCTCGACCGGCGCGCGGGTCTCATCGCCGAGACGCATGATCGCGCCCTTGCCGTACTGACGGTCAATCTGACCGAGCGCAACTTCGAGGGCTTTTCCGCGATCCGGTTGTTTTGCGGCCATCGTGTTCTCCTAAGTATCTAAGTGCCGGTTGCGTTAACCGCGTGTAAGCACAAGCTAGCTGCCGGCACCGACAGTCCCGATCCAGCTGGCTGATCTGTGGATAATCCGGCCGCCGGCGGTGTCTGTGGACGCAACTGCTTATGGCCATACTCTACTACGCCGGTGGGAACACGTGTTCGAAATGGGCTCGGCGTGTCCTGGCAGAAATGGGGCTATTTACTCGGCGGCTTCGAGATGCCGAGATGGCGTTCGGCCGGCACGTCTGCGGCCTCGCAGACGGCGAGCCAGACCTGGCGTGGATCCTCTCCGGCGCCAAGGGCCTCTTCCGCGGTGCGGGAACTCATCGTGCTCAACGCCAGGTCGTGAAAGAGCGCCTGAGCGCGCCAGGAACCGAACTCATCGTTCATGAGTTCCCAGAAAGCGGTGTGACGCACGCGCTACCGGCTCGAGGCTTAAACCGCCGGCGACACGAGGTCGTCGACTAGCAGGCCGTCGGTGAGGGACTGCGGAACAGTGTCGGGAACGGCAACGCCCTCGCCGACGGCGATCCGATCGCTGACATCGCGTAGCAGCAGCGACAGCGGCATGTTCAATGCATCACAGATGGACGACAACAGCTCGGAGGACGCCTCTTTCTGCCCACGCTCGACCTCACTGAGGTAGCCGAGTGAGACCCGCGCGCCGTTGGAGACATCACGCAAGGTGCGGCCCTGACGCTGCCGGTTGCTGCGGAGTGCGTCACCAATTTCAGTACGAAGCAAAACCATGATGTGCCCTCCTTAATCTGTGCCAGCAATCTTCGTGTTCACTTGCGACCAGGTGGTCCTCGATTGCTGACAACTGGCTCGTGCAGCATTCAATGGATACAACGTCACAGGGTGATCAATTCGTTCCCACTAGCCTAGCGGTTCGCAGCGACACTCGTCACACCAGCCGTAATCCTCTACTCACCGGCAGGCGATCGGAGGCTCGCTAATCCGACGGCGTACGCAGATGCCCCGCAAGGAGCCGAATCGCCTGGTCGACGGTCTCCGTCCTGATCCGGGCACGACTCCCCTCAAGCCCCAGTTCGGCGGCGTGCACTCCAAGCGAATCAGCCAGCCCGATGAACACGGTGCCGACAGGTTGGCCGTCCTGCGGCTCCGGCCCCGCTACCCCGGTAGTCGACACCCCGATGTCGGCACCCAGAGCGAGACGGACACCTTGCGCCATCTGCCGCGCGACCTCCGGATCCACGGCGCCGTTGCGAGCCAGCAGGCCGGCATCCACCCCGAGCACCCGTGCCTTGACGTCGGTGGCGTAGGCGACGATTCCGCCGAGCACCGCCTGCGATGCCCCGGCTACGTCGATCAACCGGGAAGCCAGCAGCCCGCCGGTCAACGATTCAGCTACGGCGACGGTCAGGCCACGCTCACGAAGCAGGGCGATGGTCGCCGACGCTTGAGGAGTCGAATCCGGCACCTCAGGTTGCCTGGCCTGTTTCCTTATGTTCGCTGGCTTCACGAACCAGCACCCGGGCCTTCAGCACGTAGTCGACACCCGTTACCAGGGTCACCACGATTGCCGCGATCATCACCAGCCAGGCCACGATCGCAACGATGAGCCCGCCGGGCTGGCCTAACAGCAGGTCGATCGGAAGCAGGAAAAGCCCGACTGCGGCCGTCTGCAGCACAGTTTTCAGCTTGCCGCCCCGTGACGCCGGCATCACACCGGATCGGATCACGACAAATCGCAATACAGTAATGCCGACCTCGCGGACCAGTATCACCGCAGGCACCCACCAGGGCAGGATGTCGATCGCCGCGAGCCCGATCAGGCTGGCACCCAGCAGCGCCTTGTCCGCAATCGGATCGGCGATCTTGCCGAAGTTCGTGATCAGGTTGTACTTGCGGGCAAGGTTTCCGTCGATTCGGTCGGTCAGCATCGCGACGGCGAAAACCACTAGCGCGGCAATCCGCAGGCCGAGGTCGTTGCCCAGATCCGAGACGAGGAGCCAGAGAAAGACCGGCACCATCAGGATGCGTAGAACGGTGAGCAGATTGGCGATGTTCCAAACGCTTGGTTCACGCACTTCTGATTGAGCTGGAGTCACGACATCAAGCGTAGCCTGTCCCGGGATGTGACGCGTCAGTCGTGGGTTAATTGCGCATTCGTGGGAAACAACCCACTTCTCGGCAACAAACCCGCGACCAGGTGGTCAATCGGGTCACGGATCAGCCGCGGTCGGTGAGCGACCACGCGTCCTCGTCCGTTTCGGCGTTGACGACCTCGAGCGCCTCGGTGTCCGGCCCCATATTCTGGTAGCCGCTGGTCATCGCCGAGCCCTGGCCCGCGGGCGCGCCGACAACCGGATCGGTATGGTTCGCCGCCGGTGGGTTCGCCACCGGCGGTTCCGTTGCCGGAAGACCAGCCTCAGGCAGCCCGGCCAACGACTGATCCGGGCCGGATTCAGCCGAACCGTGATCGACATCCTCACCCCGCATCAGTGCAAGCGTGCCCGGAAGGTCGTCGACCTTGACCAGCACATCCCGCGCCTTGGAACCCTCGGATGGCCCGACGACACCACGGGATTCGAGCAGATCCATCAGACGGCCTGCCTTCGCGAATCCGACGCGCAGCTTGCGCTGCAGCATCGAGGTGGAACCGAACTGGGTCGTCACGACAAGCTCCGTGGCCTGCAGCAACAGATCCAGATCATCGCCGATATCGTCTTCGATCTGCTTCTTCGGCGCCTGCACCGCGACGTCCTGGCGGTAGTTGGGCTTGAGCTCGCTCTTCACATGCTTGACGACGTCGGCGATTTCCGACTCGGTAACCCAGGCGCCCTGGACCCGCATCGGCTTCGACGCCCCCATCGGCAGGAAGAGCGCATCGCCCTGGCCGATCAGCTTCTCCGCGCCGGGCTGGTCGAGCACGACCCGGGAATCGGCGAGCGACGAGGTGGCGAACGCCAGCCGCGAGGGCACATTCGCCTTGATCAGCCCGGTGACGACGTCGACGCTCGGGCGCTGGGTCGCCAGGACCAGGTGGATGCCGGCGGCGCGAGCCAGCTGAGTGATCCGCTGAATCGATGCCTCGACGTCGCGTGGGGCGACCATCATCAGGTCGGCAAGCTCGTCGACGACCACGAGCAGGTAAGGGTACGGCTGAAGAACGCGCTCGCTCCCAGGCAGCGGCTGGACCTTTCCGGACCGCACCGCCTTGTTGAACTCGTCGATGTGCTTATAGCCGAAGTTGGCCAGGTCGTCGTACCGGGTGTCCATCTCGCGGACCACCCACTCAAGCGCCTCTGCGGCCTTCTTCGGGTTCGTGATAATCGGCGTGATCAGGTGCGGAATGCCCTCGTAAATCGTCAGCTCGACCCGCTTGGGATCGACCAGGATCATCCGGACCTCGTCCGGCGTGGCTCGCATCATGATTGACACGATCATCGAGTTAACGAAGCTCGACTTACCGGCGCCGGTGGCTCCGGCGACCAGGAGGTGAGGGGTCTTCGCCAGGTTGGCGACGACGTAGCCACCTTCGACGTCCTTGCCGACCCCCATCACCATCGGATGCTCGGTCTTCCGGGCAGCCTGTGACCGAAGCACATCGCCGAGCGACACTGTTTCACGGTCGGCGTTCGGAATCTCGATGCCGATCGCCTTCTTGCCCGGGATCGGCGAGAGGATGCGCACGTCCGCGGAAGCCACGGCGTAGGCGATGTTCTTGCTCAGCGCCGTGACGCGTTCCACCTTCACGCCCTGCCCGAGTTCGACCTCATATCGGGTCACCGTCGGCCCACGGGAGAATCCGCTGACTTCGGCATCGATGCCGAACTGGTCCAGCACGTCTGTGAGTGCCTCGACCACGCGGTCGTTGGCGGCCGAACGTTCCTTTGCCGGCGTGCCCGGGGTCAACGCGTCAGATGGGGGCAGCGTGTAGGTGACGTCGCCGGCAAGTGAGAGCTGCTCGACCCGTTGCGGAAGCTGCGAGGTCGGCGGCGGCGCGAGCTTCTCGGTCGGGTTCGCCGGAACCGAAGCGGCAGCGGCTCCGGCACCAGCGGCGGCTGGGCCGGCGATGCCTGTCGCCGCGGCATCAGTTCCCCCGGCATCTGGAGCGGTCATGCCGAGCGAATCCTTCAGCTTCGCGATCGCGGTTTCTTGTTTGGTCGGACGACGCTGGCCCGGCTTGAGGCCTGATGCATTTGCCGCGGCTGCAGAGTTCGCACCGGCCTCCGCCGCTTCGCGCTCGGCGATGATGGCCTGCTCGAACGCCTCGGTTTCGGCGATCTCCTCGTCAGTCTTTTTAGCGCCCCGGCGCCTGCGTCCCACCGGCTTGAGCGTGTTGGTAGCGCGTCCCTGGGCTACCAGGTCGGAGTCGTCGTCTTGCCCGTCCGCTTCGTTCCCAGCGGGGGTCTCTCCACCGGTCAGCCGTTCGTAGCCCGCGCGCAGGCGCTGCGGTATCGCTCGTACCGGGGTCGCGGTGATGACCAGGACGGAGAAAATCCCGAGCAGCACCAGAAGTGGGACGGTGACGTAAACAGTGAAGGCGGCGACAAGCGGCGAGGAGGCGATAAAGCCGATGACTCCCCCGCCGTCGGCCATCGCGGTCCGCGAATTCGCCAGTGTCGGAATGCCGGCCGCCACATGCGCCAGGCCCGAGGCCGCAACGATGAGAGCCAGGACTCCGATGAAGATCCGGGTGTTCTCCCGGTTTTTGTCGCCGCGCAGAATAAGCCGGATGGCGTAACCGGCCAGCAGGAGCGGCAGGGCAAGCGCGACCCGGCCAAGGGTGCCTTCGACTACGCTCCGGATGCCGTTGCCCACCGGGCCGCCGACGTTCCACCATTCGAAGGCCGCGATGACCAGGGCGAGAGCGATCAGGAAGAAGGCGGTTCCATCCCGCCTGGTCGGCGGCGTGTTCTCGTCGGGCTCCTCGACCGCTCTGCGGGTTGAGTTTCCAATCATCTGAGCACATCCCATCCAGGCACCGCGTACGGCACGCGTCGGCATCGATGAGCCCGCGCGTTCAGTTTGAGGCTTCCCCTGCGCACGAGGAGTTGCGGGCCGAGTCGATGTCGTCGCGCCTTTTGGCCGCGACGATCCGCCGGTTGCCCGTTTCGTCGTTCGTTTGGCGGGGGAAGAAGTACTAGTCGCCATAGTTACCCACGCTAGTCGCTGCGGTATCCGATCCCCCGTCTTTCGGCGCCGAGCCGGGGTGCGTGTCGCCGGGCGGGGGCGATCCGGTCTTAAGCGCGGCAGCTAACCTGGCGGCTCGCGTCTCACCGAGGTGGCGTACCTCACAGTGTTCTCCCGTTCGATCACGACTGTCTCCTGACTCGCCCACAGCGACCACCACCAGAGTGGGTCCACCGCGGATTCGGCGTCGGGAGCGGCTGCGAGCTCGAGTTCACGTTCGAGCGCGCGGGAGCGGCGAACCGGCTCCGGCGCCTCGACCCAGAGCAACGCGTCAAGATAACGCCGGGACCGGGCCGAGCCGATTCCGCAGCCTTCGACAATGATCAGCCGGCTGTCCGGCACCTCGATCCAGCCACCATAGCGGTCCTTCGCCCAGTCCCACTCGCGCCAGCGCACCGGCACCGCTGCGCTGCCGTGGCGCAGCGGTGCCAGCACCCAGTCGCTGACCAGGTCGACGGCGCGGTCGAGTCCGTGCCAGCCTGGGCATAGCCGGTCAAGCTGGACGACCGGCGCGGCCCACTGCTCGCCAAGTCGCTCGGCCAGCGTCGACTTGCCGGAACCCGAACGACCGTCGATCCCGACGATGACGGGTCGATGCGACCGCACGTCACACCTGGCTGGATCAGACTTCGACGACAATCGGAACGATCATCGGACGCCGACGAAGTTTCGATGCCGCCCAGCGGCCGATCGTTCGCCGGACCACCTGCTGCAGCTGGTGCTGATCGACTCCGCCGCCGCGATGCGCGTCGAGGACTGCTGCGCGAATCTTCGGCTTGATGTCGTCGAAAACCGCGTCGTCTTCCGCGACACCCCTGGCATGGATTTCCGGGCCGGCGATAACCTGGCCCGTCGTTGAATCGACCGCGAGGAAGATCGAGACGAAGCCCTCATCGGCAAGTATTCTGCGGTCCTTCAGATCGGCTTCGGTGACCGCTCCGACGGAAGATCCATCCACGAATACCAGTCCGCAATCAACCTGGCCGACAATCCTGCTGACCCCGTCGACCATGTCGATCACGGTGCCGTCGTCGGCAAGCACAATGTTCTCCGGCGCGACGCCGGTGGCCTCGGCGAGCTTGGCGTTTGCCAGCATGTGCCTGGTTTCGCCGTGAACCGGCATCACGCCACGAGGCTTGACGATGTTGTAGCAGTACAACAACTCGCCGGCGGAGGCATGGCCGGAGACGTGGACCTTCGCCGTCCCCTTGTGAATCACGTTTGCGCCGAGCCGCATCAGGCCGTTGATCACCCGGAACACCGAGTTCTCGTTACCGGGGATCAGCGAAGAAGCCAGGATGACGGTGTCACCATCGCCGATGTCAATCTTGTGGTCCTGGTTCGCCATCCGGGACAGCGCCGCCATCGGCTCTCCCTGCGATCCGGTGCACATCAGCACAACTTGATCGTCGGGCAGGTTTCCCAGGTCCTTGAGGTCGACCAGTACGCCCCGCGGAATGTTGAGGTAGCCCAGGTCGGCGGCGATCTTCATGTTGCGCACCATCGACCGGCCGACCAGCGCAACCTTGCGGCCGTGAGCACTGGCGGCATCGAACACCTGCTGGACGCGGTGCACGTGCGAGGAGAACGACGCCACGATGACCCGGCGTTCGGCGCGGCCGAACTCGGCCTCGAGCACCGGGCCGATGTCGCGCTCCGCGGTGGTGAAGCCGGGAACGTCGGCATTGGTTGAATCAACCATGAACAGGTCGATGCCCTCTTCGCCGAGCCGCGCGAATGCCCGAAGGTCTGTGATCCGCCCGTCCAGCGGCAGCTGGTCCATTTTGAAGTCGCCGGTGTGCAGCACAGTGCCGGCGCTGGTCCGGATGGCGACCGCGAGCGCGTCGGGAATCGAGTGGTTGACCGCGACGAATTCGCAGTCGAATGGGCCAAGTTGCTCGGTCTGGCCCTCTTTGACGCTCAGCGTGTAGGGCTTTATCCGGTGTTCTTTGAGCTTGGCCTCGATCAGCGCCAGGGTCAGCTGCGAGCCGATCAGCGGGATATCCGCCCGCTGCCGGAGCAGGTATGGAACTGCGCCGATATGGTCCTCGTGGCCGTGGGTGAGGATAACGGCGAGCACATCGTCGAGCCGGTCCTTGATGTAGTCGAAGTCCGGCAGGATCAGGTCGACGCCTGGCTGCTGGTCCTCGGGAAAGAGCACACCGCAATCCACGATCAGCAGCTTGCCTGCGTGCTCGAAAACGGTCATGTTCCTACCGACCTCGCCAAGGCCCCCGAGTGCGACGATCCGCATGGCATCGGGTTTGACGATCGGCGGAGCCTTGAGCTCCGGAACTGTAGCTGTCACAAATATCCGTTCTGTCTCAGATCCTCGGTGAGTACCCGGATCTCTTCATCGGTTGCTGGTAGTAGCGGCAGACGGACCATGCGGTTCGTCAGAACGCCTTGCGCTTCGAGAGCGGCTTTAACAGCTATTGCGCCCTGGGTCCGGGTCATGATGGCCCGGACCACGGGCAGGACTTCGTAGTGCAGTTCCCGGGCCCTGAGCAGATTCCCTGCCCGGACGGCGCCGATCATCTCGGCGTATGCCTTCGCGGCAACGTGTCCGACGACGCTGACCACACCCACCGCGCCGTGCGTAAGCAGTGCGTAATTCAGCGCGTCCTCGCCGGAGTAGTAGGCCAGGTCCGATCGGGCCATCACCCATGAGGTCTCATAGAGGTCGCCTTTGGCATCCTTCACGGCAAGAATCCGCGGATGCTCGGCGAGCCGGACCAGGGTTTCAGTGCTGATCGGCACGCCCGATCGACCCGGGATGTCGTAGATCATCACCGGGAGGTCGGTCGCATCGGCCACCGTCTCGATGTGTGCCTGGATTCCGGACTGCGGTGGCTTCGAGTAGTACGGGGTCACCACGAGGACTCCGTGCGCCCCGGTTTCGGCGGCGACCCGGGCCAGTTGCACGGAGTGTGCGGTGTCGTTCGTTCCGACACCCGCGATCACCCGGGCGCGGTCGCCGACGGCTTCCAGCACGACCTTCAGCAGAGCGTCCTGCTCTTCGTCGGACGTCGTCGGCGATTCCCCGGTGGTTCCACTGACGACGAGTGAATTGTTCCCCAGGTCGACGAGGTAGCTCGCCAGCTTGGCTGCACCGTCCAGATCCAGGGCGCCATCCGCGCGAAACGGGGTGGCCATCGCTGTGCTTACGGTGCCGAAAGCGGTGATCGCCGCGGTGTGCGATTCAGACATCTCAAACATAACCCCTACCGTACCGCCGACCGTACCCGGACGCCTGCATCGTCCAGTACGAAAGCAACCGATCCGAGATCGTCGACAACCGCATCCGCCTCGGCGAGTTGCTGCGCCGACGACGAAGTGCGCACCGCCAGCGTGCTCGCGCCGGCAAGCCGACCAGCGCTCACGCCGGCCGGAGCGTCCTCAACGACAAGGCAGTTCGCCGCTTTGACGCCGAGCCGCTGGGCCGCCAGCAGGTAGGGCTCCGGATCTGGCTTGCCCTTCGTGACGTCGGTCGACGTGACAACGAGGTCGGGACGGCTGATCCCGGCGGACTTTATCCGGACCGCGGCCAGCGCACGACTGCACGATGTGGCGATCGCGGCCCACTGCCGCTCTGCGCCGGCAACCGGCACCAGGAGCGTCTTCAGGGCCTCGGCGGCCCCTGGCAGCACTATGACGCCATCGGTGTCCTGCAGCTCCAGATCGTCGATAACCCGCACCGAGTCCTCAACGCGTTCCGGCGGCACCAAAGAAGCCACGATCTGCCGGGAAGGCACGCCGTGCAGCGTCTCGAGGTCTGCCAGATCGACACCTTCGAGTTCCGCCCACTTCCGCCAGCTGCGCTCGACGGCCGGAATCGAACTGATCAGGGTTCCGTCCAGGTCAAAAAGGACAGCGTCGAAGGTTCGCCCTTCCAGGACGCCAAGTGGGGTATTTGTCACCGAACCAGCCTATGCGACGTAGCGAAGTGCCGAGACAGCGCCTCATGCCGCAAGATGAATACATGCCCAAGTCGACAGAGCGCCTGCACGGCGTTGACGCCGCCCGCGGCCTCGCGCTGCTCGGCATGATGGCAACCCACCTGGTCGCGCTCAGCGACGGCTGGGGCAATCCGAGCTGGGCCGCGCTGTTCTCCGGGCGGGCCTCCGCCCTTTTCGCCGTGCTGGCCGGAGTGGGACTGGCACTGTCGACCGGGCGGGAGGCAGCGCCCTCCGGTCGCGGGTTGGCCGCCGCCCGTGCGGGAGTGCTCACCCGGGCGGCGATCATAGTCGCCATCGGTCTAACCCTCGGCCTGGTGCCGACGACGGCCGCGGTGATTCTCGTGCACTACGGCTTGCTCTTTGGGTTGGCAACTCTGTTCCTCGGCATGCGCAAGCGGGTGCTCGCCATCTGGCTGGTGTTGTGGACCGGCCTCTCCCCTGTGCTGGCGCAGCTCCTGCGCGGAAATGCGCCCGAACTGCAGCAAGCCAATCCCACCTGGGCGGACGTCGTTGATCTGCCAACGCTGCTGAGCACCCTCTTCCTCACCGGCTACTACCCGGTGCTGCAATGGCTGGCCTATCTGATCGCCGGCCTGCTGATCGGCAGGCTCGCCCTCGATCGGATCGGAATTCAGTGTGCCCTGCTCGCCTGCTCCGCAACCGTCGCCGTGCTGGCGAAGCTGGCGAGCGCAGCCCTGATCACCCCGGCTGTTCACACCCGACTGCTGGCGGCGGACCAGCCCTCGGGCGGACTCGACCTCGCCTTGGACACCGGATTCTACGGCTCGACTCCGACGGACACCTGGTGGTGGCTGGCGGTGGCCGGCCCGCACTCGGGTACGCCACTGGACCTGGCGCACACGATAGGGACAGCCGGTACGGTGCTGGCCATCTGCCTGCTGCTTTGCAAGGCGCTCGGCAGGCATCAGGCAGCAATATCACCACTCACCGGCGCCGGGTCGATGACATTGACGCTCTACTCGGCTCATGTGGTCATGCTCGGTTTCATCGTGCCGGTCAGCGCGACCACGCTCTACCTGATCCACGCGCTGGTTGCGCTGGCGATCGGCGGCCTCTTCGCCGCGACCGGCTCCCGTGGCCCGCTGGAACTGCTGGCACACGCCGGATCATCGGCGGCGCGAAAGGTCGTTGCCGCCGGGTCGCGCTAACCGCCGCCGGGTCGCGCTAACGGCCGGAGGGTCGCGCTAACGACCGCCGGGTCGCGCTAACGACCGGACTTTTCCATCGCGACTGCCTGTCGCATCGTCGACCGTGCACGTTTCCGATCACCGGAAACGTCGTAGGCGCAGGAAAGCCGGAACCAGGATCGCCAGTCGTCCGGTGCCGCCTCGGCCTCCTGCTGATACTTCTCGAACTCGGCATCCGCGGCCGCGCGGACTATCCGGCCGCCAGGTGTCCTTGGCAGCTCGTCCGGTGGTAGCCCGCCCTCGGCAGCCAGCTGACCAGCCAGGCGTTCCGTCGCGGCCCCGAACATCAGCTCCCTGCAGAGCGCCCAGACGCCGACCACGGGCAGCAGTAACAGAGCCGCGCCAAGCCCCTTGGACAGCGGCTGGTCGGCAGAGAGCAGCAGCCAACCGCGCTGCGCTGTCAGGACCAGGTAGAACAGCAGCAGGGCGACAAGCAGCGCGACGCCGATCTTGGTCTTAGTCAAAGCTGCCTGCCTGGCTGAAGGCACGTCTTTTTTCCACGTCGTGTCCGTTCACCGCAGGTCGAGGTATTTGTCCAGCCCGACGGTCACGCCCGGATGGTCCTGCACTGAGCGCACAGCGGTCAATATGCCGGGCATGAACGAGGTGCGATCAAAAGAGTCGGTCCGGATCACCAGTTGCTCACCCGGTGAGCCGAAAAGGATTTCCTCGTGGGCGACCAGTCCGCGGAGCCGAACCGAGTGGATGTGCACGTCGCCGACGACGGCGCCACGCGCGCCATCGAGACCGTGCTGGGTGGCATCGGGACTGGCGCCGAGGCCGGCTTTGCTGCGGGCCGCAGCGATCCCCTCTGCGGTGTGCACCGCGGTCCCGCTCGGCGCGTCGACCTTGTTCGGGTGGTGCAACTCGATCACCTCAGCGGATTCAAAGAACCGAGCGGCCTGCGCCGCGAAATGCATGGCCAGTACGGCGCCAATTGAAAAGTTCGGCGCGATCAACACGCCCACCCCGGGCCTGGCGGCGGCCTGCTCGCGAAGTGCGCCCAGCGATTGTTCGTCCCAACCCGTGGTGCCAACCACGCAGTGGATGCCCTGGCCGACCAGGAACCTCAGGTTTTCCTTCGTCGAGGCGGGGACGGTCAGCTCCACGGCAATCTGCGCACCCGCATCGACGACATTTGTAAGATCATCGCCCCGGGAAACCTCGGCCACGAGCTCCAGGTCGTCGGCTTGCCGTATGGCGGCGACCGCCTGCTGCCCCATCCGCCCGTTGGCTCCGATTACCGCGACTTTCAGCGCTGCCATCTTAATCTGTACTCCTCGCTTCGCCGGCCCCCGATGGCCGCGGGCAGCCGGGAGGTGGCATTGGATTTCGTCAAGGTCTAAGTCTAGGCGGCGCCCTAGCCTTCGCAGATCATCGAGTCCTTGGCCTTGGCGGAGGTGTCGGTGCTCGACTCGTCGACCGCATCGCTGTCCGTCGACTTGCCCGTCGACTTATCGCTAGGCGGGTCAGCCGGTTTGTCGGCCGCTTCGTCACCCGGCGTTGCATCCACCGATCCGGCCGTGGCAGCCGCTTCCGGGCTCGATCCCGCCGCGTCGCCGTTCGCAGCCGGTGAGCTCTCGGCCTGGTCCGTCTCAGCCGAAGAATCGTCCCGCTTCTTTCCGCGGATGGCATCGAACAACGATTCGGCCTCCTCCTGCTTCCACAGCACACTCGAGCCATCGCCGGAATCGCCGTTGGGCACGGTGACGAACTTGATACCGTCTTCCGGCAACCCGGCCATCGAGGTGCCCAACTTCCGCATGTTGTTCAGATCACCGAGTTCCGGGTCCGTCGTCACCGACGAGGTCGCGGCGTCCAGGAACGAATAGAGTTTGGTCGGATTGCTGAGCGTCTTCGCCGCGGTCAGGTCATGGAACATGGCCGCGAGGAATTGTTGCTGCCGGTTGATCCGGCTGAGGTCGGACCCGTCGGCCGTTGAATGCCGTGACCTGACAACCCCGAGGGCCTCTTTGCCGTCAAGGGTTTGCCTGCCGGCGGACAGGTCGATTGCTGCCTTGCGATCGTGGATGCTCTCGGCAAGACAGACCTCTACTCCGCCAATGCCGTCGACCATCGATTGAAAGCCGTTGAAGTCAACCACGACATAGTTGTCGATCCGGATGTCCGTCAGCGATTCAACTGTTTTCATTGTGCACGCCGGCCCGCCTTTGGAGAACGCGGCATTGAACTTGTCCGTCGCGGCCGGCGTTGTGCCGCCATCTTCGGTTTTGCAGGACGGAATCGCCACCATGGAATCGCGCGGAATCGAGACGACCTCGACGTCCTTCCGGTCGGCTGAAACATGAACTATCGCCGTGGTGTCGCTGCGGGCGCCCTCCACTGCGCCGTAGCTCGCGGTGCCCTCGCGCGAGTCGGATCCCATCACCAGAATGTTCAGGTCACCGTTGACGTATGGGTCGTCGGCGGTGTCGTCATCCGTCGGCCGGTCATTGCCGACCATCGAGGATATGTCCTCGGTGTTGATGTTTCCGGACAGCTTGGTGAAGGCGAACAGGCCGGTCCCGGCGAGCATGACAACCAGGGACATCGCCGCAATGGCGACGGCGAACCTTGCACGGGTGCGCGGAAGTGAACTGGCATGGCGCGGCACATCATCGATCGGCACAACGTAGCCTGCCTGCCCCCGGGCCGGCCTCTTGGTGGATTTGGACATTTGGCGATGGTGACATCCCGATATGAGAGTTTTCTGAATGTCCGGCCCGGCCGATGGCGAAAGGCCGGTGATCCTGCTACGGCCGGCGAATCGGATGTGACTATGATCATATTCGTACCGCAGAGCACCGTTGTCTCATGAACGAGGAAGTCGATACAGCTGAAATGAATTCCAGCACCGCCCGCAACCCTTCCCCACCCACGCCGGGGGCTGCTCCGAACCAGGCGAGCGTCGATGAGCTGATAGCGCAGTTCGATGAGGAACTACCCTCCCGGCAGCTGTCGCCGAAGCTGGAACGCGCGATTTCGATCGTTTGCTTCGTGGTGTCGCTCTTCGTGCTGCGACAGGTGTTCTTCCCGCTGCAAAGCGGCAACCAGTTCTACCTGATGCTCTTCCTTGCCTGCATCCTGCCGCTGATCTTCGTCTGTTACCGGCCCGGTTTCGTCCGTAAAAAGGGCACCGAGCTCATTGACCGCCATGACGACCCCGGCGTCGTCGACTGGGGCCTGGCCGTCCTGGCCGTGCTGACCAGCCTGTATCCAGTGCTTCCATTCACGATTCTCGGGTCCGGGGGCGGATTCGACGAGTTCCTGAACCGGCAAGGCTCGCTGAGCCAGGTGGACATCGTGATGGGCGGCGTGTTGCTGCTGCTGATCCTTGAGGCGACTCGCCGGACGACCGGGTGGATCCTGCCGGCAGTGTGCGTCGTGTTCTTCCTGTACGCCTACTACGGCGGCTACCTGCCTGTCAGCTGGCCAGGCAGTCACGCCGGCCTGTACTTCTCCCAGATCGTCAACGCTCTGTACAACGACGCCAGCGGGTTCTACGGCGTGCCGCTCGACGTCTGCGCCAGCTACATCGTGCTTTTCACCATTTACGGTGCGGTGCTCGATCGGACAGGTGCCGGGCAGTTCTTCATCGATCTGAGCTTCTCCATCTTCAAGAAGTCCAAGGCCGCGCCCGGACGGACCGTAGCGCTGTCAGGCTTCCTGCTCGGCACCGTGTCCGGCTCGGGAACCGCGACCGCGGTCAGCCTTGGCGCGGTGACCTGGCCGGTGCTGCGCAAGGCGGGCTACCCGAAGGAGAACGCCGGAGGCATGCTGGCCGCCTCCGGCATCGGCGCAATCCTCTCACCACCGACCCTTGGCGCTGCGGCGTTCATCATCGCCGAATTGCTCAATGTCTCCTACGGCGCGGTGCTGCTGTGGGCAATAGTTCCGACCCTGCTCTATTACCTCGGAATTTTCCTCGCCATCGAGATCGATTCGCGAAAGATCGACGTCGAAGAGGTTCCGCTCGCGGATAAGAAGGCCTGGAAGATCCTGAAGCGAGGTGGCTACCACTTCCTGTCGCTTGGAATCATCGTTGTTTTCCTTGCCGTCGGGATCGCGCCCTTCAAGGCTGTCGTCTATGCGACCCTGGTCGGGCTCGGTTTCGCCGTGATCGAGGCAATTGTCAAGCACAGGGGAAATGTCGCGGCGATCGCGAAGGACCTCTGGGACATCGTGTTCGGTGCGCTTGCCGCCGGCATCCGATCCGTTCTTCCGGTGGCGGCGGTGTGCGCGGCGGCGGGGGTTATCGTCTCCACGATCACCAAAACCGGGCTCGGCCAGGTGCTCTCAGACATGTTGATCGGCGCCGCAAGTGCCGTGACCGATGATCCGACCGTAGTGCTGATCCTGTCGGCGATCATGGCAGCTGTGGCCGTCACCATCCTCGGACTCGCGGTCCCGGTCACCGCCTCATTCATCATCAGCTGGGTAATCATCGGCCCTGCGTTGATCGCGCTCGGCGTTCCGGAACCAGCGGTTGCAATGTTCATCTTCTACTACGCCGTGCTGTCCGAGGTGTCACCGCCAACCGCGCTCGCGGCCGTTGCCTCCGCCGCGATAACCGGCGGCAAGGTGATCCCGACGATGTGGCAAGCATGCAAGTACGCGCTTCCCGCCTTCCTAGTTCCGTTGGCATTCGTGCTGACTGCGAACGGAAGCCACCTGGTCTGGCAAGGTTCCATTGCGTCGGTCGGCTGGACGTTCCTGGTCTCCGCCGTCGCTGTCGGCTGCCTTGCTGCGGCTGCCGGTGGCTGGATCATCCGGAAGGCCGGACCGGTTGAGCGGGTGCTCGCGCTGCTGGCGGCACTCTTCCTGCTGTACCTGCAGCCGCTGTCCATCGGGCTCGGATTCGCTTGCCTCGCGCTGGCCGTCGTCGTCCACCTCATTGTGATCCGAAACATCAAAAGGAAAGAAGTACAGCCATGAAGATTCCTGGAAAGAAGCGATTTGCTGCCGCAGCCCTGGTCGCGCTGCTGGCCTTAAGCGGCTGCGGCGGCAAGCGCAGCGTTGAAAGTTCGGGCGAAAGCGCGGGCGCCTGCGAGGCCGGCGAAGGCCGGATGACGATTGCCACCGGCAACTCCACCGGCGTCTACTACATCCTCGGCGGCGGTCTCGCGAAAGTGATTTCGGATAACACCAAGATCAGTGCCACCGCCGCGGAGACCGGCGCGTCCGTGCAGAATGTCCAGCAACTAGTCGCCGGCGATTACGATATCGCCTTCTCACTGGCCGATACCGCTGCCGATGCCATCGAAGGCAAAGGCGCGTTCGACGGCCCGCAGGACGTTTCCGCGCTGACCCGGATCTATCCCAACTACACGCAGGTCGTCGTCCGCAAGGACTCGAACATCAAATCGATCGAAGACTTCAAGGGAAAGACGATTTCAACCGGCTCGCCCAACTCGGGCACCGAGGTGATCGCAAACCGGCTGATCGAAACTGCCGGGCTCGGTAATGGCGACGTGAAGAAGCAGCGCCTTGACCTCACCAAGACGGTCGACGGCATGAAGGACGGCTCGATCGATGGGCTGGTGTGGTCCGGCGGACTGCCGACCGCGGCGATGACCGACTTGTTCACGTCGATCGGGGACCAGATCGAGTTCATCGACATCACGCCGCTGCTGCCGAAGCTGCAGGAGATCAACCCGGTCTACCAGCAGAGCACCATTCCCGCGGACACGTACAAGACGCCTGAGGACGTCCCGACAGTTGCCGTGCCGAACGTCCTGCTGGTGAAGAACGACATGGATGAAGGCACCGCTTGCGCGTTGACCAAGCTGGTCTTCGATAAGAAGGACGATCTGGTCGCCGTGCACGCCGCTGCCAAAGACATCGACCTGAAGACAGCCACCGATCTGGGACCGATTCCGCTGCATCCGGGGTCCAAGCGGGCGCTGGACGAACTGCAGAAGTAGCCTGGCCCGGTTAACCGCGAAACGGTCCGGTTTCTCCCCGAAACCGGTGGACATGGCCGCCGCACTCAGGCAGAGAGCGGACCGTTTCGGGTGAAAGGGGCCGGATGAAAGCGCTCAGGTCAGTTTGCGCAGCTTGGCTAGGGTCAGCAGCACCGTCGATGCCGTCCAGCTCAGTGGCGCGACGTCTGCCGGGGAACCGTCGAACAGCACCTTCTCCGGCAGCGAGCCGGCGCTGGTTCTGTGCTCGCTCAGCCAGTCGAGCGTCGCGATTGCCTTGGTTCGGTCGCCCATTGCGGCATCTGTGAGTCCGAAGAGCGCGGTTTGCGGCGTCCAGCTCACGCCGTCCTGCGGCCAGGACTCCCCCGGTGCGATTCCGCCGGCCGGGCGCGCCATCCCGAACCGGGCCGCTGCGGCCGCCTTCGCGACATCCGGATGCACGGTGTCGGCAAACGGCGGCAGCAGGAAGGCAACCGAGGTGTCGCGGGCGCGGCGTCCCAGGCTGCGCGGGTACCCGTCTGCTCCGTATCGGCCGTGGATGGCGGTCTGCAGCCGGTATGCTGCCCGGGTTGCCTCGGTGCCGAGGGCGGCCGAGCCAAGCATCGGCAGGACTTTCGCCGCCGTTCGCAGTCCGGCCAGCAGGGGTGCGGCTATGCCGAGCGTCTGGGTGAACTCGCGTTTCTCCCAATAGTCGGGTGACGGCGGCGGAAGCGCGTCCTCATTATCGACCGCGGCGATACTGCCCGCGGCACAGTGCCGGAGCAGTGATGCGACAGGCTGCAACAGCTCCGCGGCGTCACCGGGCCAATCGGCGGCGAGCTGCCCGGCGGACCACAGCACCCAGCCAAAACTGTCCAGCTGTTTGGCGCGAGCATCCGGCGTGCCCGACCCGTCCGGGCGGTATCGGGATTCCAGCCAGCCCTCATCGGGCAGGTTACTGTCCAGAAACTGCAGCACCCGGCACGCGTCGTCAAGATGACCGGTCGCCGAGAGCGCTGCGGCGGCAAAGGCAGCGTCACGCGGCCAGACGTAGCGCCACGGCGATGACCAGCCAGCCAGCGCGGCGCCATTGGGCAGTAGCAGAACCCGAAGGTCAAGTAGTGCGCAGCGCAGCAGGTCTGCGTGCCGGCCGGGCCGCAGTGTCCAGTCAGCACCAGTGGCGAACCACTCCTGCTCCTGCCTGAGCAGACGTTCCGCGCCGACGGCTGAACGCAGTACACGGCTGCCGGGATACAACGCAGCAACGTCGGCAGTGTCGACCAGGGCGCGGCTGCCGGGACCGGTGAACGCGGCGGTAGCCGATCGAAGCGCCACCTGTCGCGGCACGCCGCGATACCAGCCGAATCCCGCGCCGGTAAGGCCCGCGCCGACAACGCCGGCGGCGATCAGTGCAGAGCGCCTGCTGATTCCGCGCTGGCGAGTGCCCATTCGAAAACCCTATTGGTGCTTCAGACCTGCGGCAAGCTCATAGACGGAGGCGTCTTCGAACGGCCCGACAAGGCTGAGGCTGCGGGGACGGAAGTACAACTCCGATGCCAGCTCGCGGACGTCCTCAGGTGTTACCGAACGGATCTGTTCGAGTACCCAGGCAAGGTCTTCGTACTCGCCCCGAACGAGTTCGCCGCGGCCCAGGCGGTTCATCCGTGAGCCCGAGTCCTCGAGGGCAAGAACTATCCCGCCTGCCAGCTGGCCAACGGCACGTTCGAGTTCTTCTGCGTTGACGACCTCTTGCGCGAGCTTCTTCCACTCGGCGTCGATAAGTCGCAGCACTTCCTCGGATTTCGCCGGGGTGCAGCCCGCGTAGATGCCGAAGTACCCGGTATCCGAGTAGCCGGCGGCAAAAGAGTAGGTGGTGTACGCGAGGCCGCGCTTTTCCCGGATTTCCTGGAAGAGCCGCGACGACATTCCGCCGCCGAGCACTGCGTTCAACACGCTCATGGTGAATCGTTTCGGCGAGGTTGCGGTCAGACCGGCACAGCCGAGCACGATATTGGCCTGTTCGGTCGGCCGGACAACCAGTTCCGTGCTGCCTTCGGCGGGAACAAGCGGCAGTTCGGGCCGGGGCCGGACCTTGGGCGTTTCCGCTTCGTCAAGCGTCCAGCCGGCTCGTTCCAAGCCTTCCTGGACCAGGCGGCATACCTCGTCATGGTCGAGGCCGCCCGCGGCGGACACCACGATCTCGTGCGGAACGTAATTTTGCCGGTAATGCTCCCACACGGCCTCGCGCGGCACGGCCGTAATGGTCTCCGCGGTTCCGCCGATCGGCCTGCCCAGCGGATGCTCGCCCAGCACCGCCAGCGCGAAACGCTCATGTACGACATCCGACGGATCGTCGTCGTTCATGGCCAGCTCTTCGAGGATGACGCCCCGCTCATTGTCTAGCTCCTGGCCGTCGAGCTTCGAGGCGGCGACCATATCGGCAATTGTCTCGATTGCCATCGGCAGGTCTTCGGCAAGCACACGTGCGTAGTAACAGGTGTGCTCCTTGCCAGTCGCGGCGTTGACCTCACCGCCAACAGCGTCGAAGGAACTCGCGATGTCCATCGCGGTGCGCTCGGCGGTGCCCTTGAACAACAGATGTTCCAGGAAATGGGTCGAGCCCAGGTGCCCGTCGGTTTCATCGCGGGAACCGATCCCGACCCAGAAACCTACCGACGCCGATAGCAGACCGGGCATGGATTCGGTCAGAACACGAACGCCGCCCGGGAGGACGGAGCGCTTGACTACAGCTCCGTCCTCCGCGGACAGCGTTACCGGTGCGTTGTCGGCCACTTACGCGTCGGCGCCTTCGGCCGCGGAATCGGCAGACTCGTCTGCCGAACCATCGGCGACGACAGGCGACAGCGACAGCTTGCCGCGATCGTCCACCTTGGTGATCTCGACCTGGATTTTCTGGCCGACACCGACAACGTCATCGACGTTATCGACGCGCTTGCCGTCAACCAGCTTGCGCATCTCAGAGATGTGCAGCAGGCCGTCCTTGCCCGGAGTCAGCGAGATGAAGGCACCAAAGCTGGTGGTCTTCACGACGGTGCCGAGGTAGCGTTCGCCGACCTCGGGGACCTGCGGGTTGGCGATCGCGTTCACGGCGGCGCGGGCTGCTTCAGCCGAATCCCCGTCCGTTGCTCCGATCAGAACGGTTCCGTCATCTTCGATCGAGATGTCGGCGCCGGTGTCTTCCTGGATCTGGTTGATCATCTTGCCCTTAGGCCCGATAACCTCGCCGATCTTGTCGACCGGGATCTTCACCGAGATGATCCGAGGAGCGGTGACAGCCATTTCGCCCGGAGCTGAGATCGCGCCGTTGAGCACATCCAGGATGGACAGGCGTGCCTCGCGCGCCTGGGTCAGCGCGGCAGCCAGAACCGATGCCGGGATTCCGTCCAGCTTGGTATCGAGCTGGATTGCCGTGACGAACTCAGAGGTACCTGCGACCTTGAAGTCCATATCGCCGAATGCGTCTTCGGCGCCGAGGATGTCGGTCAGCGCGGCGTAAGCCGTCTGTGGACCGGACTCGGTCTCGACAACATCGGAAACCAGGCCCATCGCGATACCGGCGACAGGAGCGCGCAGCGGCACACCGGCGTTCAGCAGGCCGAGCGTCGACGCGCAGACAGAACCCATCGACGTCGAGCCGTTGGAGCTGAGTGCCTCCGATACCTGACGGATCGCGTACGGGAATTCTTCGCGGGTCGGCAGAACCGGAACCAGGGCACGCTCCGCAAGCGCACCGTGACCGATTTCGCGACGCTTCGGGCTTCCGACCCGGCCGGTCTCACCGGTCGAGTATGGCGGGAAGTTGTAGTTATGCATGTACCGCTTGCGGGTAACCGGCGCCAGCGAATCGATCTGCTGTTCCATCTTCAACATGTTGAGCGTTGTCACGCCCAGGATCTGGGTTTCGCCGCGCTCGAAGATCGCCGATCCGTGCACCCGCGGAAGGACGCCGACCTCGGCTGTCAGCGGACGGATGTCGGTCAGCCCACGGCCGTCGATCCGGACCTGCTCGGTGAGAATCCGCTTACGCACGACCTTCTTGGTCAGGCCCTTGAACGCACCGGAGATTTCCTTCTCGCGGCCTTCGAACTGCCCTGCGAGCTGCTCAAGGACGCGCGCCTTGATCTCGTCGGACTTGTCGTCGCGCTCCTGCTTGTCGGCGATCTGGAATGCCGCGGCGAGTTCGTCATGAGCGGCGGATTCAACCGCCTGATACACGTCATCCTGGTAGTCGAGGAAGCGCGGGTACTCGGCGACCGGCTTGGCGGCACGTTCCGCAAGCTCTGCCTGCGCCCGGACCAGTTCGCGGATGAACGGCTTCGAGGCTTCGAGCCCCTGTGCCACGATCTCTTCAGTCGGTGCGGTGGCACCGTTTTCCTTGATCAGGTTCCACGAGTTGTCGGTTGCCTCGGCCTCGACCATCATGATCGCGACGTCGTCACCGACGACCCGGCCGGCAACAACCATGTCGAACACGGCGTTTTCCAGATCCGAGTGGTTCGGGAACGCAACCCACTGGTCTTCGATCAGGGCGACTCGCACGCCACCGATAGGACCGGAGAACGGCAGGCCGGAAAGCTGCGTCGACATCGACGCGGCGTTGATCGCCAGCACGTCGTACAGGTGGTCCGGGTGCATCGCCATCACTGTGATGACGACCTGGACCTCGTTGCGCAGTCCCGAAACGAAGGACGGGCGCAGCGGTCGGTCGATCAACCGGCAGGTCAGGATCGCGTCGGTTGACGGACGTCCCTCGCGGCGGAAGAAGGATCCGGGGATCCGGCCGGCAGCGTACATCCGCTCCTCGACGTCGACCGTCAGCGGGAAGAAGTCGAAGTTGTCTTTCGGGTGCTTGCCAACGGCGGTCGCCGAGAGCAGCATCGTTTCATCGTCGAGGTAAGCGGCGGCGCATCCTGCTGCCTGCTGGGCCAGTCGGCCGGTCTCGAAGCGAATAGTGTGTTTTCCGAAGCGTCCGTTATCAAGGACGGCAACGGCGGATTCAGGGTTCAGACCCAAGTCATGCTCCGTTCGTTGGCGCGCCGGCGAGGCGCGCAGTTGCTTGTCGCCATCGAGGCTCGTGCCACTTCCGTCTTGGTTCCGGTCTTCGATCGAGACCCACGGAGCTCAAGCTTTCACTGCTTCCGGAGGCCACTACCGAGGACCGGTGTGCGAGGTGGCATCGTCGCTCGATGCGTTAAGCCCGGATGGGCTCGTTACTTTCCACTCTAACGAATGAAGACGGCTACGAATCTACGTAGCCGTCTTCACAACGTGTTTTTATTTAGCGACGCAGGCCGAGGCGGGCGATCAGCGCACGGTAGCGCTCGATGTCTACCTTCTGGAGGTAGCCCAGCAGGCGCTTGCGCTGGCCGACCAGGAGAAGCAGGCCACGACGTGAGTGGTGGTCGTGCTTGTGCTCCTTGAAGTGCTCGGTCAGGTCTTTAATGCGCTTCGTCAGAACGGCGATCTGGACTTCCGGAGAACCGGTGTCGCCTTCATGGGTAGCGTATTCGTTGATGATCTGCTGCTTTACGTCAGCGGCAAGTGCCATGATTTCTCCTGAGAAGTCGTTGCGCGGCGCCCAGGTCTGTCGCTTTCGCCCTGAGCACTATGGAACCGCGGCCGATCAAACGGCAGCTAACAGACTATCAGCGCGAGCCTTGGCACCGCTAATCCTTGCCGCTGCGCAGCCCAAGGACTTCTCGGGTCTCGCCGACATCGCTGGTCATCTGCTCTACCAGCGGTTCAAGTCCCTTGTAAGCGACCATCGGACGAAGATGCGCGACGAACTCGACCGTCATCACCCGCCCGTACAGATCGAAATCCATCACGTCTGCGTCCGAACGATCGATGACGTGCGCCTCCACCCTGCGGCGGTTGCCCTCGAATGTGGGATTGGTGCCGACCGAAATCGCCGCGGGATGGCGCTGCTTTTCATCATCGAGCGTGATCCAGCCGGCGTACACGCCGTCGGCCGGAACCAGGCCCTCGGTGTCCTCGCCGAGATTCGCGGTGGGGAAACCCAGATCCCGCCCTCGGGCGTCGCCGTGCACCACTGTGCCGCTGACGACATGCGGACGGCCGAGCATCGTTGCGGCGGCTCCGGCATCGCCCTCACTCAGCAACTGACGAATCTGGGTCGACGACCACCGTCCGCCGGAGGGCAGCAGATCGTCGCCGATCCCTTCAGCGTACGAGCCGAGATCGTCGATCACCTCGACGACGAATCCGTACTTCTCACCGAGCGCGCGCATCGTCGCGAGGTCGCCGGTGTTTTCCCAGCCGAATCGCACATCGCGGCCGACCACGACAGTCGCCGCATTCAGCGCCTCGACGAAGACCGCTTTCACGTAATCTTCCGGCGAGTTTCGGGCTAGTTCCAGGGTGTAGGTCTGCACCAGGACAGCGTCAAGGCCGGTGGCCTCGAGCCGTCTGATCTTCTCGGACAAGCCGGTGATCAGCTCCGGCGCATCGTCCGGGCGGTGCACGAGGGCCGGGTGCGGATCGAAGGTGATGGCAATCGAAGACTGTCCTCGCGACCGGGCGTCCGCAACGATCTCGCCGAGCACCTTCTGGTGGCCAAGGTGCACGCCATCGAAGTTGCCGATTGTCACGGCTGACGGACCGAAATCCGCGGGTATCTCCGCGAGCTCCCGGAACAATTTCACGCCCGACCCTCTTTCTGGACACGTTTACGCACGACTTCAGCGTGTTGATCGTACCTGCCAGCCTGGAACGGCAGGCGCGCCGGGCGGCGATCGTGCCGCCCAGCGCACCTAGTGCCAGCGCGCCCTGTGCCCGGCCCGCCCAGCGCCCGGCCCGCCCGACGCCCGACGCGCCCAGCGCTTTGGGCAGGCTGCTTACCGCTTGCGCGGCTTGTCGGCGTTCGCGGCCTTCGCCAGCTTCTGGAACTCGCGGGCTTTCTGCCGTCTGGCTCGTTCGTCCTTCCTGTCGTTGAGGTAATCCAGCTCGCGCTGCAGTTTCCGGTAGCTCTGGTAGCGGCGCTCGGTGAGCCCTCCGTGCTCGATCGCCTGCCGGACGGCACACCCCGGCTCGCTGTCGTGGGCGCAATCGGTGAAGCGGCAACGTCGTGCCAGGTCCTCGATGTCGGCGAACGATCCGGCGATGCCGTCACCGGCATCCCAGAGCCCGAGGCTGCGGATTCCGGGCGTGTCCATCAGCACCGCGCCGCCGGGCAGTGGGATCAGCTCGCGCGCGGTCGTGGTGTGCCGCCCGCGGTGGTCGGCCTCCCGCACGTCCTTGGTTGGTTGAACCTCGGCGCCCACCAGTGCGTTGATGAGGCTCGACTTCCCGACCCCGGATTGGCCGAAGAAGACCGCCGTCTGTCCGGGCTGTAGCCGGGCGCGCAGTTCGGCGATGCCTTCTCTGGCGTGTGCCGATGTCGGCACAATGTCCACCCCTGCGGCGACCCGGGCGATGGCGGCCTGTTCGCCACCGCTGCCCAGGTCGGTCTTGCTGAGCACGATCAGCGGAACGGCGCCGCTGTCCCACACTGTTGCGATGACGCGTTCCACGCCATTGTCCGATATCGGCCGGTCCAGCGGCACGACGATGGCGACGACATCCACGTTGGCGGCGATCAGCTGAGATTCGGTGAGCCCATCGAGCGCGCGGCGGCGCTCAAGCACGGAGGTTCGCTCGACCAGGCCCACGACGACGGGCCCTTCGTCTGGGTCGTCACACAGGGCCACCCAGTCACCGGTGGCCAGGGCGGCGTCGAAGCCGGCGCGGCGGCCGGCCACAGAGTATTGAGTTGCCGGCTCCAGGCCGGTGTCGCCGGCAACCTGTAGCCGGGACCGGTCGACGCGGGTCACCCGGGCGAGACGGTCTGCGCCGGACGAGATGCGGATGAATCGGCTCTGGACGTCTGGCGTCCAGCCGTAATCGATGAGAGACATGAGGAACTCCAGGCATGTGGTGGTGTTCCCCGAACGTCCTTCTACCGCTGGCGGGCGTCACGGGAAACGACTATGGCTTTTTGCGGTAAGTCGTTGAGCACAGTCATGTCATTCCCCTCCTCGCTGTCGGTCCGTAATCCGACTCTAAGGACGTCTTCCGTCATCGCGCCAGTTATTTTCTTTAGATGAACAGCCATCGGGTCAGCACGCCGATCGCGGTGGCCCAGAGCAGCGAGGCGAGCGTTCCGATGATGAAGCGCTCTGCTGCGCCCACTGTGTTCTTCAGCTCGGCGAAGCGGCCAAGTCCCTTCACCGCGATGACGAAGGCAATCGCTTCCGGATAGCCAGCAAGAATAGCTATGGTCACCGCGAGCCGCTCCAGAATCCCGATCCACAGGCCACCGCGGAGCACCTCACGTTCTGCCGCTTCCGATGGCGCCGGGTCCGATCCCACAATGGTGTCGATACCAGCGGCGTCCCGCGACGTGGCTATCTGCAGGAAGGCTGCAGTCACCGGCCAGCCGAGGACGCCGGACACGGTCACCGCGATTAGCGCCACGACGACATCCATTAGCTTTCTCCTTCATCGTCAGCTCGCGCACGCACTGCCGCCAGTACCCGGCCGGCGGCAATCCGTCCGGCCTCTTCTTCGGTCCAGCCGGAGGTACTGAGCGATTTGCTCACCGCCTGCGGTGTTATGCCCAGCGCCTTCGCCGCGGTCTTCTGCCGGCCTCTGACTGTCTCATATCGACCATCGCCCAGCTTCTTGCGAATCAGATTGACGACACGCCATTGCGCCTCGCTTCTTTCCTGCACGAGCCGACCCAGGAGGCGCAGCACGGCCTGTGCGTCCACGGTGCTCAGTGCCGTCTGATCCACTTCGGCCATGTCGTCGGGCAGAGATCGGACCGCGACGGGCACACCATTGCGTTCGTCCTTCGCCGCTTCGACGGCATCGCGCGCGGCAACGAATGCTGCTCCCCGGGCTTCCCGGCTCGAGGTGGGCATCGGGGAATCGATCGTCCCGATCCCGATCCCGACGTACCAGTCGCCCTGCTGCAGAAGCTGCAGGGTTATGTCGACGGCGGCATCGGCGTGCAGAACGACGCCCTGCACCTCATCGCCGACCGTGCGTTCAAATGGAATTGCGCCGACCCACTCCCCGGAGTTCAGCACGTCGAGCAGTTCCGGAACACGATCGGCACTGTCCCGGCTGTTTCGCTGGTCAATCGTCAGTACGAACATGCTTCCATCCTCGCCGGTTGTTTTACAGAAATCAATCACATGAGGTTGATAACTGGAAATCAAACGCTTGAGGTTGACTGTTGCGGCTCGCGATATCCGCCAATACCGGGAATACTGACAACTTTGGACTCGCATCGCCCTCACCTCGCAAGGAGTAAGCCCCACCATGTTCTCAGCACCGTCTGCCCGGCGACCGGCCCGACGACGACCCGCGGCGTCGCGCCTCGCAGTCGCGGCCACCCTGCTGGCACTCACGGCAGGGACGATAACCGGAACAGCGGCAACCGCCCAGACGCCGTCCGGCGACGACCGGCCCACGGTCACCGGGAACGCCGACGGTTCGGAAGAACTGCGCTACCCGGATGGCTCGCGGTTCCGCACCCAGCCATCGATCGCCGCCGCCGGAACCAATGGGCACGGCAGCTTCAGGTGGAGCAGCCAGTTCAAGAAGAAGGTGAATTCCCGGTCGTGGAAAACCGGTAAACGCGCCAACGTGTACGTCAAGGTCAATGAGATCTCCCGTTGCAACCGAGGTGCCATCAAGCTGGAGCTTCGAGACCGGGAGGGCGATCGTGTCGGCACGACCCGCAAGGTCGGTTGTTCGGGGGGCAGCTACGTCTGGAAGCTGGTCAGAAAAGGGACCTACTACTTCGTGCTCACCGACGACAAGAGCGCCCGGACTACGCACGTGGCAAAGGGCGACGTCCGGTACGACTAATCGATCCTGCGATCAATCCGGCGAAAGGCGAACTCACTCAGCACGTAGGCCGATGACGCAGCGACGATGAATCCGAAGGCATACCAGACCTGTGACTCGTAATCGCCGATCGGCGTTACCGCCTCGGACATGCTCCAGAGCAGCCCGAAACCGATGAAGTAGAAAACGCAGGAGAAGGCATACGTGAGCCGGCCTTCCCAGGCACCCCGGGCCAGAGCGACAACGGCAAGCGTGATCGCGACCAGGGCGAGGATTCTGACGATCAGCATCCAGGGCCATTCCCGGGTCAGGGAATCGGCGATCAGCAGTTGCAGAACCCGGGCGCCACACAGCGCAAGGACCATATCGAGGAACGGTCGCAGCAGAACCCAGCGACCGGGCTCCTTGGCGCCGGCCGAAACCGAATCGGACATCGAAGACCTGACCACACAGCGATGCGCAACCCAATACAACCCAAGACACGCCGCAACGGCGGTTACCGCCCCGACCGGCTTGAACGGGACGTTCGCGACCTCGCGGGTGTCCACGATGACGCCGACCGCGCCGACAAAAAGTGCCAGAGTAAAGCCGAAACGGCGCAGCAGGTAGCCGAGCAGATACCAACGTCGGGGCTCCCCCGCTATGGCTATTGGATGCCGCGACGAGTCAGCGATATGTCGGAGATCCGAACTATTTTCCTGCATTGTTCGACCTAGCTGAAAACGACGACAGGCTTTGCCTTGCCCCGAATGTTTTCCACTATGGCCACCAGGTCGCCCTGCTGGCCAATGCAGGCGACCGGGCCGGGATTACTGCTCTCGGCAATCCACTGCCCATACCCCAGCGCCCGGACATCATCGTCGCTGAGATCCCGCACGGCCAGGCACTTCCTGGCGACCTCGGCCAGCGACATCAGAGCCGGAGTTTCCGCCGGTTCATCCCAGCCAGGTAATTCCAATGCCTCATTGACGGAGAATCGTCCGACCAGTGTTCGCCTGAGTGCGGTCAGATGGCCGCCCACCCCGAGTCCGTTACCGAGGTCGCGGGCAAGCGCCCGAACGTACGTTCCGGAGGTGCATTCGACCGTGACGCTCAGGTCGATGGCTCCCACCTCACGCTGCACGTCGAGCAACTCAAAGCGCCGGATCAGCACTGGGCGCGGCTTGAGCACGACGTCCTCGCCGGCCCGTACCCGCTGATAGGAACGCACTCCGTCCACCTTGATCGCGCTAACGGCGCTTGGCACCTGTTGAATGTCACCGGTGAGCGCTGAGATCCCCGCGCGGATGTCGTCATCCGTGATGCCACCGAGGCGGGTCGGATCGGCGAAGGCATCGGCCGTGCTGTCAGCGTCGTCGGTGGGCGTCGAGGACCCGAGCCGGATAACGGCGGAGTATGTCTTGTCCTCGCCGACCAGGTAGGTCAGCAGCCGGGTGCCCTTTCCCACGCCAAGCAGCAGCAGGCCGGTCGCCATCGGATCGAGTGTGCCGGCGTGGCCGACCTTCTTGGTGCCGAGTAGGCGCCGTGCCCGGGCAACGACATCATGGCTCGTCCAGCCCTGGGGCTTGTCGACTAGCAGGATCCCGGTCGGCGCAGGCGTAGTGTCACCGTCGCGCGCAGTATTGCCCATTCAAACGTCTCAGTTGACCGAGACGTGTACGTGGTCCATGTGGTTCGCCGTAGGGCTGCCCCGGTCTGCCATGCTGCGCCAGCTGCTGCTGCCCGACATCGAGATGCGCTGGCGCCAGATGATGTAGCTGACACCGAACTCGCTCGAGTGGTTCTGCAGGTAACGTGAGATGGCGTCACCCAGCTGCTTGTCGCTCGTCATGATGTCGAGCGCGCGTCCATCGTTGTGGTCCGAGTCGGAATCCTGCCGGATGCCGCCGTAGCTCTTCACCTCGGGAAACGCCTTGCAGATGGCCCGGTGGATCTTGATCGTGTTCGACTGCAGGCCCTGCTCGACCGACGAACCGTGTGAGCACGGCGCATCGCTGACCTCCGGAGCTGCGGAGTCAGGCGCCGAAGATGGCGAGTCATCGCTTGGCTTCGGCTTGGCAGGCTCGTCGAGCTCGGAGACCATGCCGGCCTTGGCCTTCGCAGCCTCTTTCTTGGCCTCTGCCTGCTTGGCGTCCTTCGACTGATCACCCTTGGCGACGTCGTTGGACGCCTGACCCGGCGCCTGGCGCTCACTGCTGCGCGAGGCCGGTTCCTGCGATCGCTCGACCGAGGCCTGGGACTGTGCGGCGACGTTATCAGTGGTCGGTTGGCTGGTTCCGACGAAGGCGCTGCCGACGAGAACTACGACCGTCAGCGCGGCGGGCATTGCCAGCGCCGCGCCTCGAGGCGTGCGTGCCCCGAGCACCTTTCGAGGTGACCGCAGAACGCGGACAGCGTCCGACGCCCGGCTGGCACGTGCTTCGGTGTGTTTACCCAAGCTTGAAACTCCTAATACAGATCGCAGTCGTGATCAATTCGTTACCTTCGTATCGAGTGTAGGGCAATGTAACGAAAAGGTGAAGTTGAACTTTCACCGGACCGCACCGCAGGGGCCCTTAGAGCCGCGGGATCAGTCGTCGGAGTCAGTCTTTTGCCGGTACGGGTCTTCCTCGCCGGCCGGCCGGGCCGAGGAGGCGAGCCTCGAAACTTCGGCATCCCGCTCGGCTGCCGCCCGCAACAACTGGTCCAGTTCGGCCGCCTTCTTGGGGACGGCATCGGCAATGAACTCAAGGGTCGGAGTAAGCCGGATGTTTAGATTCTTGCCCACCTCGCTGCGCAGCATGCCCTTCGAGGATGCCAGCGCCGCGGCGGTCGCCTCAAGATCTGAGTCCTCGCCGTACACGGTGTAGAACACAGTCGCGCTCTGCAGGTCGCCGGTCACTCGCACATCGGTGATGGTGATGAAGCCGAGCCGGGGATCCTTGACCCGCTTCTCCAGCGTCTCGGCCACAACGACCTTGATCCGGTCAGCTAACTTCCTGGCACGTGCCGGATCAGCCATTTGGTAACTCCTATGATTCTTCGATCGACAGAAAACTGATTAAGCGTACGACAAGCTGGGCTGCCGGCGAGGAACGCCCTGCTCGCGAGAGGCCGAACCTTCGAGAAATCGGGGCCAGCGCCAGGGAGTGGTTCGGGCATCAAAGCGAGGCCGCTTGCGGCCGAGCCGGGCGAGGCGTTGGCCCCGATTTCTTGACATGCACTACGAACGCGACCCGTCACGGACGGACCATCCGCGAGGAACGCGAACTTCGTGCAAGAACGCGCCTGAATACGCGCGCGGTCCTACACCCAGTCCGCGTTCTGCCACACCTGCTCGCGAGAGGCCATGGCGCAGGATTTTGGGAGACCCGGCAGGGTGTGGCTCGGGCATCAACCCCGAGCCACACCTGCTCGCGAGAGGCCACACGACGGTTGTTTCGAGCCCTGCCAGGGTGTGGCTCGGGCATCTGTCGCGAGGCACGAGCGACATGGGCGAGGCAGGGCTCGAAACAACCGGCAAACACTACGAACGCGGCTTTTCCCGCATCTCGAAGGTCTCGATGATGTCGCCTTCCTTGACGTCGTTGAACGACCCAAGACCGACACCACACTCGAACCCTTCGCGGACCTCGGTCGCGTCGTCCTTGAACCTACGCAGCGATTCGATCGCAAGGTTCTCGCCGACGACGACGCCATCGCGAGTCAGACGCGCCTTGGCGTTGCGGACCATAACGCCGTCGCGAACGATGGTACCGGCGATATTGCCGAACTTCGAGGAACGGAACACTTCGCGGACCTCTGCGGACCCGGTGTGCACCTCCTCGTATTCCGGCTTGAGCATGCCCTTGAGCGAGTTCTCAATATCGTCGATCGCACCGTAGATGACGGAGTAGTACCGCACATCGACGCCTTCGCGCTCGGCCAGATCACGGGCTTTCGCCTCAGGCCGGACGTTGAAGCCGATGACGATAGCGTTATCGACCGTCGCCAGGTTGATGTCGTTCTCGGTGATGGCGCCGACGCCGCGGTGAATAATCCGCAGCGCAACGTCATCGCCGACATCAATCTTGAGCAGCGAATCTTCGAGCGCCTCAACGGCACCGGAGACGTCACCCTTGAGGATGAGGTTAAGCGTGTCAACCTTGCCCTCTTCGAGCGCCTTGGTGAAGTCTTCGAGGCTGATCCGCTTGCGGCTGCGAGCCTGGGCGGCGTTGCGCTCGATGGCGTCACGCTTTTCGGCGATCTGACGGGCGGTGCGATCATCGCTGGTGACCAGGAAGGTGTCACCGGCACGTGGCACCGAGGACAGTCCGAGCACCTGCACGGGACGGGCCGGACCGGCCTCGTCCAGGGACTTGCCGTATTCATCGAACAGGGCACGGACGCGGCCATAAGCCGTTCCGGCCACGATGGCATCCCCCTGGCGCAGCGTTCCGGACTGGATCAGCACTGTCGCAACCGCGCCGCGTCCCTTGTCGAGGTTCGCTTCGATCGCGATTCCGCGTGCGTTCTTCTCCGGGTTGGCACGAAGCTCAAGCTCGGCGTCGGCGGTGAGCAGAACAGCTTCGAGCAGTTCCTTGATACCCATACGCTTCAGCGCGGAGATCTCGACGAACATCGTTTCGCCGCCGTACTGCTCCGCCACCAGGTTGTACTCGGTCAGCTGCTGCATGACCTTGCTCGGGTTCGCGCCTTCCTTGTCAACCTTGTTGACCGCCACCACGATCGGCACATTGGCCGCCTGTGCGTGGTTCAGCGCCTCAATCGTCTGCGGCATGACGCCGTCATCCGCAGCGACGACCAGGATGGCGACGTCGGTGACCTTGGCACCACGGGCACGCATCGCGGTGAACGCTTCGTGACCTGGCGTATCGATGAAGGTGATCGCACGATCCTGGTCCTCGTGTTCGACGTGAACCTGGTAGGCACCGATGTGCTGGGTGATGCCACCCGCTTCGCCGGCGACCACATCAGAGGACCTGACTGCGTCGAGGAGCTTGGTCTTACCGTGGTCGACGTGACCCATAACGGTGACGACCGGCGGACGTGGCATGAGTTCTGCCTCGTCTTCGGCACTGAGTTCGCCCTCAAGGTCGATATCGAAGGTACCCAGCAGCTCTCGATCTTCGTCCTCTGGCGAGACGATTTCGATCTTGTAGCCCAGTTCCTCGCCGAGTACCGCGAAGGTGTCTTCGTCGAGGGACTGTGTCGCCGTCGCCATTTCACCGAGGTGGAACAGCACGGTGACCAGGCTTGCCGGATCGCAGTTGATCTTCTCTGCGAAGTCGCCAAGCGAGGATCCGCGGCGCAGTCGCAACGACGTGGTTCCGTCGCCGCGTGGCACCGTGACGCCACCGACGCTCGGCGCCTGCATCTGTTCGAGCTCCTGACGCTTCGCCCGCTTCGACTTCCGCCCGCGAACCGGACGACCGCCACCACGACCGAAAGCGCCCTGGGTTCCGCCGCGACCGCGGCCACCCTTGCCGAAGCCGCCGCCTGGACGACCGCCACCGGCAGGAGCTCCACCCGGAGCGCCGCCTGGAGCGCCGCCACGGCCTGGGGCACCGGGACGTCCCGCGCCACCACCGGGAGCCGGACGGCCACCGCCGCCGCCACCTGGGCGTCCGACAGTGCTGCGTCCCGGCATCATCCCGGGGTTAGGACGTGGTCCGGCACCGGGACGCGGGCCTGCGCCCGGACGTGGTGCCGGCGGACGAGGACCGCCCGGCTTCTGGGCAGCGTCGGATCGACCTTCGGGACGCTTGTCTGCGGCGTCCTTACGCTGGCCCGGACGGGGCATGCCCTGCGAGGTAGCGAAAGGATTGTTGCCCGGACGCGCTCCCGGTGTCGGGCGTGGACCGCCCGGACGGGGCATGCCCTGCGAGGTGGCGAATGGATTGTTGCCCGGGCGAGTGCTTGCGGGCTTTTCCTTCGTGGCCGGAGCAGGCTTTGCCGCGCCGGAATCGGCGGGCGCTTCCTTCGCGGCAGGCGCAGCAGGCTTTTCCTTCGCTGCGGGCGCAGCGGGAGCCGGCTTTGCCGCCGGGCCGGGCTTCCTGACCGCAGGCTTGGGAGCCGAAGTAGCCTCGGCCGGCTTCTCGGAAGCGGTTGATTCTTCGGCGGCCGGTTTTGCCGGAGCAGGCTTAACCGCGGTGTCCGAATCGGAGGCAGGTGCTGCCTTCGCCGCTGGACGGGCCGGGCTGGCCGGTGACTTTTCTGCTGGCTTCCTTGCCGGAGCCTTCTTCTCGGCTGAACCGGCGTCTGCCGGGAAAGCCTCTTTAAGTTTGCGGACGACCGGCGCTTCGACTGTTGAAGACGCAGAGCGAACGAATTCGCCCATATCTTTCAGTTTCGCCAGTACGGTCTTGCTGTCTGTGCCGAGCTCTTTAGCCAGCTCATGGACACGGGGCTTTGCCACATCTCTCCTGTCTTGGTCCGCAAACCCTGACAGGCGCGAACCAGCTATTTCAGCGCAGAACTCATCGATAGCTCAATTCGTGCTGCGTCATTACTTGGGACTCATTTCTGAGTTCTCACTTGCAGTCCATCGGTGTCTATACCCGCTTCCACATTGGTTTTCACGTACTGAACAACGGCGTCAACTTCCGTTCGCCCACTGACTTTCAGTGCTCGAACAAATGCATTCCGCCGCTGCGCCAGCTCCACGCACTCTACCGAGCGATGCAACCAGGCACCACGCCCGGACAAAGTTCGTCGCGGATCCGGAACGACTACGTTTGCGCCAGCCGTACCTTGCGTCTCCGCCGCGAGGACGGTTCGAAACAGCAGGTGCTGGCTGGCACGCTGACGACAACCAATGCACGTCCTGACGACGTGCCGCGGTTGAACAGCTTCGACCATTCTACCCTGCTTCTGGCGCCGGGGTGACGCCATCGGACTGGATGTCAATCCGCCAGCCGGTGAGCTTGGCCGCGAGACGAGCGTTCTGGCCTTCTTTTCCGATCGCCAGCGACAGCTGATATTCGGGAACGACGACCCGCGCGGACCGGGCCTCTTCGTCGACGATCTCGACGCTTACTGTACGGGCCGGCGAGAGAGCGTTACCGACGAACTTCGCCGGATCATCGTCGAAGTCGATGATGTCGATCTTCTCTCCGTTGAGCTCCGCCATGACCGAGCGGACCCGTGATCCGAGTTCACCGATGCAGGAGCCCTTGGCGTTGACCGTCGGGTTCGTCGCCTTCACTGCCATCTTGGTTCGATGGCCGGATTCCCGGGCGATCGATACGATCTCCACGGTGCCATCGGCAATCTCCGGGACCTCGTGGGCGAAGAGCTTCTTGACCAGATTCGGATGCGTACGGGACAACGTGATCGACGGCCCCTTCATTCCCTTGTGCACGTCAACCACATAGGCACGGATCCGGGCTCCGTGTTCGTACGTCTCGCTGGGAACCTGTTCGTGCGGCGGCAGAACCGCTTCAACGGTTCCGAGACTCACCTGGATCATGTGCGGGTTGCGGCCCTGCTGGATCACTCCTGCGACAAGTTCACCTTCCCGGCCACGGAACTCGCCGAGCACCGACTCGTCTTCGACGTCGCGCAGTCGCTGCAGAATCACCTGACGCGCGGTCTGGGCGGCGATCCGGCCGAAACCACTCGGCGTGTCGTCCCATTCGCCCACCGGCTCGTTCTCGTCATTGAATTCGGTGGCCCAGATCGTGACGTGGCCGCTTTTGCGGTCAAGCTCCGCGCGCGCCACCGGTTCCGCGCCCTCGGTACGGTGATAGGCCACCAACAAGGCCTGCTCGATCGTGGTGATCAGCACCTCGAGCGGGATTTCCTTTTCGCGTTCCAGCATCCGAAGCGCGGCTAAGTCGATGTCCATGACGGTCCCTTCGTTTTCAGTTGTCGTTTTCAGTTGTCGCCGGCTGCGAGATCCGCCGGCATGCGAGGCTACTTGAACTCGAGTTCGACCTGCGCGGTCTTGATCTCCGGGTACTTCAGCGAGGTTTGCTGACCGTCGATGTCCAGCACAGGACCGTCGTCGGCGACGTCAAGCAGGCGGCCAATCAGCTTATCGCCTTCCTGGGTTTTCACCGCAATGAGCCGGTTGAGCGCCCGCTTCCAGTGCCGCGGTTCGGTCAGCGGCCGGGTCGCTCCTGGGGAAGAAACTTCCAGCGTGTAGGCGCGGCCACCGAATGGTTCGTCCTGATCGAGGACGTCACTCGCTGCGCGAGATACCGAGGCAACCGTGTCGAGACTCACAGATCCGGTCTGGTCCTCGGGCAGGTCAACCACGAGTTGCACGACCCGCCGCGACCCGACGACAACTATCCGGATGTCGTCCAGAATCAAATCGTGCGCGGCAACCGCGGGCTCAAGTGTCCCGGCCAGGCTGCTTTCTTCCTCGGTTCGCAAGTGTTGCCCTTCGTTGATTGATCACTTCAACCACCAACCATAATCGTTCCGACGCGCTCATGGCATGATCGTAGCTACGATGGCTGCTCACCTAATACACCCGCCGGCGCCCCGCCGCCTCCCGTCGCGACGATCGATGCTCCTGACAGCGGTGTTCGGTTCAATCGCATCGCCATTGCTTACCGGCTGCGGCGTCCGGGTTGACGACTTCGGTCCGGCCGAGACACTGACACCCGATGCCGCAGAGCTGGCCCGGCGGGCCGTCTCCGAACCGCTGCAGTCCAGCCTGCGTCAGCTCGCAGAGCTTGAGCCACTGATCAAATCCGGAAGCGACACCTTCGTGCTGGTGCAGCAGTGTAAGGACATGCTGGCCACCCAGTTGACAAGTCTCGGCAGCAAAGGGGGCTCCAGCGCGACGGATGCTCCCACCGGCTCGTCAACGCCCACTCCTTCGGCCACGCCGACACCCACCGCATCGGCCGAGGAACTGGTCAACGGCATTGTGGTCTCGCAGTCCACCGCGATCACCACGGCGCTCGGAGCGCTCGACACCGTGTCCGGCCCGTACGCCCGGCGACTCTCCAGCATCGCCGCCGGAGGCACGACCATGGTGAAACGCTGGCTGGCGGTCAATCGGTTGAAGGATCCGGGCACGAATTTCGCTGACTGGGTCGCCGCCATCGACCGGCCGGACAGCACCCCGTCCGCAAGCCCGACCGACCCGGCATCGGCAAGCGGCCCGGCAACCGGATCACCAACTGACACGCCGGCATCCCAGGCGGAGCTGTCCGCGCTCGGCGCGCTGCTGGCCGGCTGTTACGCCGCCAGCTATGGCTATCAGGTGCTCGCAGTGCGACTGCGGGACGCCGAGCGGACCAACGCGGAACGACGGATCGGCGAGCTCGAAGCGCTGGGTGACGAGCTGGCCGGCATACTCGCCGCCGCGAAGGCCGACGTTCCCTCGCCGGAACCCGGCTACGCGCTGCCGTTCGAGGTGACGTCGCGGGAATCTGCCACCCGCCTGGCAGGGCAGCTCGAGTCCGGACTGTCGGATCTGGCCGGAGATGCTCTGGCCAGCAGCTCCGCCGGGGCTCGGATGAAGCCCGCTGAGTGGATGATGACAACCGCCGTGCTCGCCAGCAGTTGGTCTGGAACTCTGGTCGCGCTGCCAGGTTCCTCGAAGGCCGCTGAACCGTCGTCATGATCGCGATACCCGAGGTCCTCGCCCGCAGCGTACGGCTGGAACTCGGCCACGAGGACGCCGCACGCTGGATCCGGGCGCTACCGGATGTCGTCGACGACCTGCTGGCCCGATGGAAGCTGACTGTCGAATCGCTGAGCGGAACTCCCTGGGCCGGCTATCAGAGCATTGTGCTGCCGGTGCGCACTGTCGACGGCGTTCCTGCGGCACTGCGGGTTGCCTCGCCGATCGCAAACAATCCAGCCGCCCACCAGCAACTCCGCTCCGCCCTGGAGACCTGGGACGGGTTCGGCTCGGTCCGGCTGATGGCGGCAGACGCAGGGCACAATGCGACGCTGCTCGAACGACTCGACCAGACGATCGACCTGAATTCGGTTCCGCTGCAAACGGCCGCCTCCATGTGGGGCGGTGTGGTCCGAGCGCTGTCCCGTCCCGCGCCTCCTGGCCTGGTCACCGTGCAGGGCACGGCGCAACGCTGGATCGATGATTTCCCAGGCAAGGCGGCCCAGTTGCTTCCGTCCTTCAGACTGTTCACCGGCACCGACAACATGCTGGTGCAGGCCACGCTGAACACTGCCCGCGCGCTGGCAACGGCACCGGACGCCTACCTGGTGCATGCCGACCTGCACTACAGCAACGTGCTCTCCAGCCATCCCGACCCAGCGAACGGGCAGCGGACCTGGAAGGCGATCGACCCGTATCCGGTGAGCGGCCCGGTGGCTTTCGCGGTGGCTCCTATGCTCTGGAACCGGTTGGCGGAAGTCCCCGCCAACGAACCCGAGGAACAGGCCGCCTGGCTGCGGGCGCATTGCACAAGTCTGTGCCACGCAGCAGGCATCGACCCGGCTCAGGGCGCGGCGGTTTCAGTGGCCCGGGAGATCGAGAACCTGTTCTGGTATCTCGCCGATTTCGCCCAGGGTGATCAGCGAGCACATGCGGACGCGGCACGCTCACTGTGGGTTGCGCGGGCGATCTCCGGGCACAGCGTCGGCGGGATCGACGTGCATTCGCTAGCCGGCCTCTAGCCCACGTGCTGTCAGAGCCGCTCAGCCGAACAGCGGCGCGAGCACGTCGAAGGCGAGTTTGACGATCAACACGCCAACCACGACGAGGAAGATGACCCGGACGAAACCGCTGCCTCGAGCGACCGCCATCCGGGCGCCGAGGTAACCGCCGGCGACGTTGGCCGCTCCGATCAGCAAGCCGAGGCCCCAGAGCACCGAACCGTGCGGGACGAAAAAGAGCAGCGCACCCAGATTCGTCGCGCAATTCACGATCTTGGCCTTCGCGGAGCCTTCGAGGAATGTATAGCCCAGCAGGCCGACCAGGCTGATTACCAGGAATGACCCGGTGCCCGGGCCGATCAGTCCGTCGTAGAACCCGATGCTCAGGCCGAGCAGCCACGCAATGCCGTGGTGTTTTACCGGCGAGTGCCCGAACCTTAGCGCGGCGGCGGTGCCGAGCGACGGTTTGAACAGGGTGTACAGCGCGACGGCGACCAGCACCACGAGGATTATCGGCATGAACAGCTCTGCTGGCAGCAGGGTGGCGCATACCGCGCCGCCGACGGCTCCGGTCAGCGCCCACCCCGCCATTGGCAAAGCTGTCTTCAGATCCGGCTTCACCCGCCGCACATAGGTGGCGGAAGACGTGAGGGTGCCACAGATCGAGCCGAGTTTGTTTGTCGCCAGGGCCTGTACCGGCGAGATGCCTGGAACCAGCAGCAATGCCGGTAACTGGATCAAACCGCCACCGCCGACTACCGCGTCCACCCAGCCGGCGGCGAAACCGGCAATGACGAGCAGGACCAGGGACAGCAGCGATAGTTCGGCGATGCCGGCGCCACTCAGCTCCACAGCTTAGGCGCGGACACGGTCGACCACGTGGTTGACCACGTCGTCGACCGCAATGTTCTCCGCTTCGCCGGTTGCCCGGTTCCGCACCTCAACCACGCCGTCGGCAAGGCCGCGGCCGACGACGACGATAAGTGGCATCCCCAGCAGTTCGGCATCACCGAACTTGACGCCTGGCGATACTTTCGGCCGGTCGTCGTAAATGACGGTGACGCCATTCTTTTCCAGGCTTTCGGCGATGGAATTCGCGGCCGCGAACAGTTCCTCCCCCTTGCCGGTGGCCACCAGGTGCACATCGGCCGGCGCCAGGTGGCGCGGCCAGACCAGGCCCTTCTCGTCGTGGTTGGCCTCGGCGATCGCGGCGAGCGCGCGGGTGACGCCGATGCCGTAGGAGCCCATCGTGACTGTCTGCAGCTTGCCGTTGACGTCGAGCACCTTGAGGTCCAGTGCCTCCGCGTAACGACGGCCGAGCTGGAAGATGTGGCCGAGCTCGATACCGCGGGCAAGTTCCAGCGGGCCGGAGCCGTCCGGGGCAGAGTCGCCTGCCCGGATTTCCGCCGCCTCCACGACGCCATCGGCGGTGAAGTCCCGGCCATAGACCAGGTCGAAGACGTGTCTGCCGTGCTCATTGGCACCGGTGATCCACCGGGTGCCCTCCACGATGCGCGGGTCGACCAGGTAGCGCAGTTTGCTTGCCCGGTCGATGCCGAGAAGCTGCTCCTCGCCGATTCCCGGCCCGATGTATCCCTTGACCAGGAGCGGATTCCGCGCCAGGTCCGCCTCGGTGGCCTGCTCCACGGCAACCTCTCCGGCCCCGAACACGCCACTGGCCTCGATCCGGCCGAGGTCGACTGCCCGGTCGCCGGGCAGCCCGACGACGGCGATCTCGCGTTCGCCGTCCGGGTGCGTCACTGCAACGACCACGTTCTTCAGCGTGTCGGCGGCAGTCCACTCGCGGTCGGTGCGGGGCTGGTCGGCATTGGCGGCGGTAACCAGGGTCTCGATCGTCGGTGTGTCAGGGGTGTCCTCTACGTGCGCCGCCGGGGCGTCCTGGTAGGGGATGGCGTCTGGCACCACCGTGGTGACGGCCTCGACGTTCGCCGCGTAGCCCCCCGCCGAACGCACGTAGGTGTCCTCGCCGACCGCGGTCGGGTGCAGGAACTCCTCGCTGCGCGATCCGCCCATCGCGCCGGACATGGCTGACACGATCACGTAGTCCAGGCCGAGCCGGTCGAAGATCCGGATGTACGCCGCGCGCTGCGCCTGGTACGACCGGTCCAGCCCGGCATCGTCGATGTCGAAGCTGTAGGCGTCCTTCATGCTGAACTCGCGGCCGCGGAGCAGGCCGGCCCTCGGCCGAGCCTCGTCGCGGTACTTGCTCTGGATCTGATAGAGCATCACCGGCAGGTCCTTGTATGACGAATACAGGTCCTTGACCAGCAGCGCGAACATCTCCTCGTGGGTTGGCGCCAGCAGGAGATCGGCATCCTTACGGTCCTTGAGCCGGAAAAGAGCCTCGCCGTACTCGGTCCAGCGGCCGCTGGCCTCGTAGGGCTCGCGCGGCATCAGCGCTGGGAAGTGGACCTCCTGCGCGCCGATCGCCTCCATCTCTTCCCGGACGATTCGCTCCACCTTGGCCAGCACCTTCAGGCCTAGCGGCAGCCAGCTGTAGATGCCCGGCGCCGCGCGCCGGATGTATCCCGCGCGGACCAGCAGTTTGTGACTGGCGACCTCGGCGCCGACCGGATCCTCCTTCTGGGTTCGCACGAAGAGGGAGGAAAGACGCATGGGCATGGCGGTGGGCTCCTGAAGCTAAATGGGAATGCCAGACAAGCCTATCGCAGCGGTCATCCGCCCGGGGTATCGGTTTGGCACGCCCCGGCCACGGACATTCGCGGATCAAAACCGAACTGTCGCGATCAGAACGACCAGGCGCGGATCAAAACAAAACGGTGGCGAACGAGCCGATCTGCTCGAAACCGACCCGGCGATAGGCGGCAAGCGCCCGCTGGTTGTAATCGTTGACGTACAGGCTGACCAGCGGCGCAATTTCGCGCCTGGCCGCCATCGCAACGGCCGCCATCCCCGGAGCTGCCAGCTGCTCGCCCCTCCGACTCGGGTGCACCCAGACACCCTGAATCTGAACAGCGGACGAGCTGCTGGCGCCGATGTCGGCCTTGAACACAACCTGCCGGGCCCCTTTTGCCGGCCAGCCATCGACGTCGTCCTCGATCCGGGCAAATGACTGTCCGCGTGAGATCAGGGATTCAACCCGGCGCCGGTAGTCGTTACCGCCATCGGAGCTGACCGGCGAGTACCCGACTTCTTCTTCGAACATCGCAACAGACGCGGCGAAGATCACGTCGAGATCGCGCTTTCTAGCCCGGGTCACCCCGGGATCAGCAGCTATCCGCGGCGGCCGGTTGAGCAGCATCAGTGGCTGATTTGCCCGGATCTCGCGCGGATCCGGCCAGGTGGAAAGCTGGGACGCCAAATCCAGCACCGGAGCGGAGAGGCCGACGAGCGACGAACATCGGCGCGGCCGGCTGGCCAGATGCTTAGCGAAGGCGGCTATGGCATCAGGCTGGGCGTTGACCGGGATGACATTCGCACCGTTCCATAACGCCGACACCAGCGTGCTGTCCCGGAAGTAGCCCCACAACTCCCCCGCCATTGAATGCGGATCCGCGCTTCCGGCGCCTTCGATCCGCCCCGCGACGAAGACATTCGTCACCGGGTCCAGATCGCACAGTGCGCGCACGGCGGCCGTGTCTGATCGGCCGAGCAGCCTTAACGATGAGCCCACGGTGCTCCGTTGCCTCGGCCGGTTAGGAGACTGACACTTCGGGTACGCCTGAGGGCGTGCCGTCGGCCTCCATCGACTCGGCGATCTTCATCGCCTCTTCGATCAGGGTCTCGACGATCTGCGCCTCCGGCACCGTCTTGATCACCTCACCCTTGACGAAGATCTGGCCCTTGCCGTTTCCGGACGCCACTCCGAGGTCGGCCTCGCGTGCCTCACCCGGCCCGTTGACGACACAGCCCATTACCGCCACCCGTAGCGGGATCTCCATGCCCTCCAGACCGGCCGTCACCTTGTCGGCCAGGGTGTACACGTCGACCTGGGCCCGGCCGCAGGACGGGCAGGAAACGATTTCGAGCTTCCGGGGCCGCAGGTTCAGCGACTGCAGGATCTGGGTACCGACCTTGATTTCCTCGACCGGTGGCGCTGATAGCGAAACCCGGATCGTGTCGCCTATCCCCTGGGACAGCAGGGCGCCGAACGCGGTGGCCGACTTGATCGTGCCCTGGAATGCCGGGCCGGCCTCGGTCACGCCGAGGTGCAGCGGCCAGTCGCCACGTTCGGAAAGCAGCTCATAGGCACGCACCATGACGACGGGGTCGTTGTGCTTGACCGAGATCTTGAAATCGTGGAAGTCGTGCTCCTCGAAGAGCGATGCCTCCCACACGGCCGACTCGACGAGGGCTTCGGGAGTTGCCTTGCCGTATTTTTCCATCAGGCGCGGATCGAGCGAGCCTGCATTGACGCCGATCCGGATCGATACACCGGCATCGCGCGCCGCATCGGCTATCTGCTTGACCTGGTCGTCGAACTTCCGGATGTTTCCCGGATTGACCCGTACCGCGGCGCAACCGGCATCGATCGCGGCATAGACATACTTCGGCTGGAAGTGGATGTCCGCGATGACCGGAATCTGCGACTTTCTTGCGATGGCTGGAAGCGCCTCGGCGTCATCCGCGCTCGGGCAGGCAACACGAACTATGTCGCAGCCTGCCGCCGTCAGCTCCGCGATCTGCTGCAGGGTCGCGTCGATATCCGTTGTCGGAGTCGTAGTCATTGACTGCACGCTGATTGGCGCGTCCCCGCCGACCTCGACCTTGCCGACCTTGATCTTGCGGGTAGCCCTGCGAGGCGCGAGCACCGGTGGGGGCAGGGCGGGCATTCCGAGATTCACATTCACTGTTCAATCCTAGAAGAGTGTTATTGGTTTAACGATGTCGGCGTATGCCAGGAGCACAGTCATCACGAGCATGACTCCCACGACGACGTATGTCAGGGGCAGCAGCCGCGCGGTGTCTACCGGGCCGGGATCCCGCCGTCTGAAGATTTTCGCAACCCAGCGCCGAAGCCCTTCCCACAGCGCACCGGCGACATGCCCGCCGTCCAGCGGAAGCAGCGGCACCAGGTTGAACGCGAAAAGAAACATGTTCAGGGTCGCAAGCAGGTTGATCCCGATCTGGGACTTGTCCACGATATCGAGCTTGTCGGTGCTCGCGATTTCGCCGGCGACTCGGCCAACGCCGATCAGTCCCACGGGGCCTTCCGGGTCACGTTCTTCCGAGGAGAACGCCGCCTTGCCAACGTCGACGAGCCGGGTTGGCAGGTGAATTATCGCGTCGACGATCGTGGTGAACGTGCCCCAGATCTCGCCGGGCAGCTGGGTCAGGGGCAGTTGCACCCGCTCATTCGTCGGGCTCACGCCGAGGAAACCGGCTTCGACTGTCTTCACCGCACCCGAGTCATCGACGACGGCCCTTCCTTCGTCGTCGACGACCGCCTGCTGGGAGGCGATGATCGCTACCCGAAGGGTTTCTGTCTCGCCGCCGCGCTCGATGACGACCGGCACGGTCTTCCCAGCCTGGGCGCGGATGGCGTCTTGCAGCTCTTTCCAGCTGGCCACCCCGGTGTCCGCCACCGACACGATGACGTCGCCCGGCCTGATACCGGCCAACGCGGCGGGTGCCTTCGGATCGGCCGCGAGGCACTTGTTGCGGCTCTCCGCCGAGCGCTTCTGCGCCTCGTCCGCGCTCACAACACATTCCGACACGCTGCTCACGGTTGTGGTTGGCTGCAGAGTGCCGAATCCGCTGAACACCACGCCGAGCAGGACGACGGCGATCAGCAGGTTCATCACCGGACCGCCGAGCATCACGACAAGCTTCTTCGGCACGGAGAGGCTGTAGAAGGTCCTGCGCTCCTCGCCGGGGGCCACATCCTCGTTCGACAGTTTGCGTGCGTCGTCCATCACTGTCTGGAACATCCCGGTCGTTGACCGGCGCACCGAGCCGTCCCTTGCCGGCGGGTACATGCCGGCCATGGCGATGTAGCCGCCGAGCGGCAGTGCCTTCAGCCCGTACTCGGTGTCACCGCGCTTGCGGCTGAAGATCGTCGGACCGAAGCCGACCATGTACTGACTGACCTTCACCCCGAACAGCTTTGCAGGCACCAGGTGCCCGATTTCGTGCAGCGCGATCGACACAGCAATCCCGAGGATGATCAGGATCACACCTGCGGCGTAAAGAAGCCCGGTCATCGCAGTCGCCGCCCTACCTGGGTGCGAGCCCACTTTTCGGCGGCAAGAACTCCATCGAGGGTCAGCTCGTCATCGGGAACGTGCTCGGCGACGATGTCGGCGGTCGCCCGGACAATGTCCACGAAGGAGAGTCTGCCCTGGTGGAAGGCCTCGACGCACTCTTCGTTCGCGGCGTTGAAAACGGCGGGGAATGTCGCTCCTGCCGTTCCGACCTTTCGGGCAAGTTGGAGGGCGGGGAACGCCGCGTCGTCGACAGGTTCGAAGGTCCAGTTCGCGGGAGACGACCAGTCGTTCGGGGTGACCGAGCCGGGCACCCGGCGCGGCCAGCCCAGCGCGAGCGCGATCGGGAGCTTCATGTCCGGCGGCGATACCTGGGCAATTGTCGAGCCGTCGACGAACTGCACCATCGAATGGATCTGCGACTGAGGGTGGATCACCACGTCGATCCGTTCAAAGGGAATGCCGAACAGCAGGTGGGCCTCGATCACCTCGAGGCCCTTGTTCACCAGAGTTGCGGAGTTGGTGGTGATAACCCGGCCCATGTCCCAGGTGGGATGCACGAGTGCCTGTGCCGGAGTCACGTCCGCGAGTTGCTCTGCGCTGTACCCGCGAAATGGCCCCCCCGAGGCGGTCAGCACCAACCGCTGCACCTCCTCCGGCGAACCGGAGCGCAGGGCCTGGGCGATGGCGGAGTGTTCGGAATCAACCGGAATCAGGCTGGCTCCGTTGCGTTGCGCGGCGTCGAGAACCAGCTGCCCGCCGACGATCAGGGATTCCTTGTTCGCCAGCGCCACGTCGGTTCCACGGGCCAGGGCGGCAAGTGTCGGTTCGAGTCCCACCGAGCCGGTTATCGCGTTGAGTACCATGTCACAGCTAGTGGCAGCCAGGTCCGCGGCGGCCCGTTCGCCGAGCAGAATCTCCGGCTGTGGCACGGCTGTGCCGAGTCGGCCGGCAGCGGCAGCGATCGCCTCCCTGACTTCGCCCACTCCTCCGGGCGGCGAGGCGGCAAGCGCCACGGCATCGACGCCGAGCGTCACAGCCTGTTCGGCCAGCAGAGAGAGGTTCGAACCGGCAGACAGCGCGATGATCCGGAATCTCTCCGGATTCGCTTCGACGACCTCTATTGCCTGCGTTCCTACCGAGCCCGTGCTGCCAAGCAGGACGATATTGCGAATATTCACGGGGCCAATCCTGCCATCTCCGCCTGTGTGTTGGCTCTTAAGGTCAAGCCGTGCGCGTTGAGGTCAGGCAGGGTCGCCACGCAGCACAGGAGTCAGTGCGTCGAGCACTCCGGCATCCTCGATCGTCCCTGGAACCAGCGGCTGAGTGCCCTCGGCGATCTGCCGCATTGTCTTCCGCAGGATCTTGCCGGACCGCGTCTTCGGCAAGGCGGCGACGACGTCGATCCGGCTGAGCGCTGCCACCGGACCGATCTCGGCGCGGACCAGATCGACGAGCTCCGAGCAGATCCGCGGGTTCTCCGAACTGGGAATGCCGGCCTTGAGCACGACGAGCCCGCGCGGCAGCTGTCCCTTGAGCCGGTCGGCCACCCCGATCACGGCACACTCGGCGACGTCCGCGTGGGCTGACAGCACGGCTTCCAGTGATCCGGTCGACAGCCGGTGGCCGGCGACGCTGATCACATCGTCGGTCCGGCCCATCACGAAGATGTAGCCGTCCTCATCGATGTAACCGCCGTCGCCGGTGAGGTAGTAGCCATCGAAGGTCGAGAGGTATCCGTCGACGTAGCGCGCGTCATCACCCCAGACCGTGCTGAGCGTTCCGGGCGGGAGCGGCAGTTTGATCACCAGCTCACCCTCGACTTCCGGCGGCAGCTGTCGCCCCTCGGCGTCGAGCGCCCTCACGTCGTATCCCGGCACCGCGACCGACGGTGAGCCGGGTTTCAGCGGGAGTGTTTCCAGGCCCCGAGGGCTGCTGGCGATGGGCCAGCCGGTTTCGGTCTGCCACCAGTTGTCCACGACCGGTACCCCGAGCAGTCTGCCCGCCCACTCGAACGTGTCAGGGTCGAGTCGTTCACCGGCCAGGAAAAGGGTCTCCAGGCTGCTGATGTCGTGCTCGGCGAGACGCTCGCCGTCGAAGTCTTCTTTCTTGATCGCGCGGATGGCGGTTGGCGCGGTGAAGAGTGCCTTGACGTTGTGCTCGGCCACGATCCGCCAGAACGCCCCGGCGTCCGGGGTACCCACCGGCTTACCCTCGTAAAGCACGGTTGTCGCACCAGCCAGCAGCGGACCGTAAACGATATACGAATGACCGACCACCCAGCCGACGTCACTGGCGGTGAACATCACGTCGCCGGCGCCGACGTCGTACAGGTTTGGCAGCGACCAGCGTAGGGCCACCGCGGAACTACAGGCGCGGACGATGCCCTTCGGCTTGCCGGTGGTTCCGGAGGTGTACAGCACGTACAGCGGGTCGGTGGCCGCGACCTCGACCGCCTCGGCCGGCTGGATCGAGCCGTCACGCATCAGCCGTTCAAGGTCGTACTCGTTTTCGCCGAGCTCAGCAACTGCCTGCGGACGTTGGAAGACGAGAAGTGCGGCCGGCGAGTGCTCAGCGCGCTCCAGCGCGGCAGAGATCATCGGCTTGTACTCCACGATCCGGCTCGGCTCGATCCCCGCCGAAGCCGCGACCACGACCTTGGGCTTTGCGTCGTCGATCCGGCTAGCTATCTCGCCCGCCGCGAAGCCGCCAAAGACCACCGAATGAATCGCGCCGAGCCTGGCGCAGGCAAGCATGGTGATCACGGCCTCGGGGATCATCGGCATGTAGATGACGACCCGGTCGCCGCGTTCCACCCCGAACACCCGGAGCACACCGGCGCATTTCGCCACCCGGTCGAGCAGTTCGATGTAGCTGTAGCTGACCTTCGAGTTGGTGACCGGCGAATCGTAGATCAACGCGGCCTGCTCGCCACGGCCCTCGATCACGTGCCGGTCGAGCGCGTTGTAGGAGACGTTGAGCGTGCCGTCTGGGAACCATTGGTAAAAGGGAGGGTTCGAACTGTCCAGAGCCCGGGTGGGCTTCCTGATCCAGCGGATATCCCTGCCGGCTCGCATCCAGAAGCCCTCGGGATCGCCGATGCTTTCCTGATACGCCTGCTGGTACGTCATCGGCTCGGCCATTACGTCCTAGTCGACCGCGGCCATGACTTCGACGACCCGGTCCAGGAAGGCATCGACCTGATCTTCGTCATAGGCTTTTTCGCCTTTGCAGGTCCGGAACACCGCACGACGGGACTCGTCCACGCTCATGCTGACGCCGTCGTTGAAGTAGCCCCTCAGCTTTTCGCAGAGTGCATCGACATCGGCGGGCTCGTAACCAACTTCTCCCCGGGCGGCGCGATTGAAGCGCTCGCCGTCCGGGCGTTCCAACCGGCCGCGCAGCGATGCCGCGGACCGCGAGAGCTCGGCCATCCAGGCATCCTGGCCGCGCTGCTGGATTAGCCGGTCGCGCTGGCGCTGGGCGAAGGCGTCTTCCAGTCGGTCGAGGGCCGCGTCGACCACGGCGACGTGGTAGCCCTTTCGGACCAGATCGAAGCCGACTGTCCGGACGGACTGCGCCGTCAGATCATCGGCTTCCGGTACGTCACGTTCAAAAGACTCCCGGGCCTTGGTGAAGAACCTGTCGACCTGATCGGGGTCGTAACCGTTTTTCCAGCCCGACATAGTGGGAAACGTGGTGCTCATTGAAATGTCTCCTTACTCCGCCGCCGCCAGCTGGCCGCATGCTCCGTCAATTTCTCGTCCGCGGGTGTCCCTCAGCGTGGTGGGGATCCCCGCGTCGCGCAGCCGCCGGATGAACTCCGCCTCGACGCTTGGCTCGGATGCCGTCCAGATCGAGCCAGGGGTCGGGTTGAGCGGAATCGGGTTGACATGAACCCAGCCGCGCCCGCGCTTATTGAGTTTCTTCGCCAACAGGTCGGCCCGCCAGCCGTGATCGTTCATATTCTTGATCAGGGCGTACTCGATGCTGACGCGACGACCGGTTTGCACAAAATAGTTGTAAGCCGCGTCCAGCGCCTCGTCAACTTTCCAACGGGTATTCACTGGAATGATCTCGTCGCGCAGCTCGTCGTCGGGAGCATGCAGGGAAAGGGCGAACGTCACTGGGATGTCTTCCGCGGCCAGCTTGTTGATCGCCGGAACAAGTCCGACGGTGGACACAGTGATGTGGCGGGCGGAGAGCCCCAGCCCTTCGGGAACGTCCGAAACGAATCGGCGAACCGCGGCCATAACCGACTTGTAGTTTGCCAGCGGCTCCCCCATACCCATGAAGACGATGTTCGTGACCTTGTCGGCCGGAGCGTCATCGCCCCTGGCCAGTCCGCTCAGGTCGCCCGCGGCGATCACCCGGTTCGCCTCGATCACCTGATGGACGATTTCGGCCGTCGACATGTTGCGGGTCAGCCCAGCCTGCCCGGTCGCACAGAAGGGGCAGTTCATCCCGCAGCCCGCCTGGCTCGAGACGCACAGCGTGATGCGTCCCGGGTAGCGCATCAGAACGGATTCGACCAGCGCTCCGTCGAACAGCTTCCAGAGGAACTTGATCGTGTTGCCGTCATCGGTGCGCAGCTGATGCACCTTGTGCAGCAGAGGCGGCAGCATCTCGCCGACCAGCTGTTCCCTGGTGCTCTTCGGCAGATCGGTCATCTCTTCGGGATCGACAGTGTTGTGCCCGAAGTAGTGCTGCGAGAGCTGCTTGGCCCGAAACCCCTGGACGCCGAGCTCCCCGGCCCTCTCCTGACGCTCGGCCAGGGTCAGGTCGGCCAGGTGCTGCGGCGGCTTCTTGCGCCGCGGCGATCGGAACTGCAGCAGCGGGCGATCGCCGGCATTGGGCGTGACTTGCGTTTCGGTGGTAGACATCATCGCCTATTGTTCCACGATGTGCGGCTCGGCCTGTAACGTCGCCGCGACAGTCGCGGCGCTGAAAACCTTGCCGGGATTCAGAATGCCGGCCGGATCGAGTGCGGTTTTGATCGCTGAATGCATGTCCAGCACGGCCGGCTGTAATTCCGCGCGCAGCCCGTCCCGCTTCAACAGGCCGATTCCGTGTTCACCGGTGACGGTTCCGCCGAGGGCTATCGCGTCTGCGATGATCTCCTCGAAGGCGGACTGGGCCCGGTGCCGGGCAGCGGTGTCGCCGACCGGTGTGATCAGCAAGGGGTGCAGGTTGCCGTCGCCGGCGTGCGCAATATTGGCGATCAGAGTGTCGTGCCGGACCGCGGCGGCCTCGATTCGGGCCAGCATCTCCGGAACGAGAGCCTTGGGTACACAGACATCCTCGGTGAGCACCGGCCCGAGTCTTTCCAGAGCTGGATAGGCCAGCCGCCTGGCAGCGAACAACGCATCCGCTTCTTCCTGGTCGGTCGACACCGCCGCCCAGGTCGCCCCGCCCTCGGTGAAGCAGCGCTCGATCGTGGCAGCTTCGACATCGCCGGCCTGGCCGGGAGTGTCACAGCGGCCGAGCAGCACGACGTTCGCATCGACGGAGAGACCCATGTTCTTCCAGTCGTCTACCGCCTTCAGGCAATGCCGGTCGATCAGTTCCAGCGCGGACGGGATGACGCCGGACGCCGAGACCAAGCTGACTGCGAGGCCTGCGTCGACAACCGAATCGAAGTAGCCGGCGATGGTGCGCTCCGCCGCACGGGCCGGACGCAGGCTCACGGTCACCTCGGTGATGACGCCAAGCGTGCCCTCGGAGCCGATCATCAGGCCGCGCAAATCGTATCCCGCGACTCCCTTCGCGGTTCGTCGGCCAAGCCGCACTATCTCGCCGGTGCCGGTGACGACCTCAAGTCCGAGCACGTAATCTCCGGTGACCCCGTACTTGACGCAGCAGACGCCGCCGGCATTAGTGGCGACGTTGCCACCGATCGTGGACCAGGGGGCACTGGCCGGGTCCGGCGGGTACCAGAGCCCGTCGACGGCGACGGCGGCTCGAAGGTCATCGTTCACCACTCCGGGCTGAACCACGGCGAGGCGCTCGTCGGTATTGATTTCCAGCACCGAGTTCATTGCGTCAAAAGCCAGCACGATGCAACCGGCCAGGGCGTTCGCACCGCCGGAAAGTCCGGTTCCCGCGCCGCGGGGCACAACAGCCACCCGGTTGGCGAAGCACCAGCGCACGACGGCAGCGACGTCCTCGGTGGTACGGGGACGCACCACCGCAGCCGCTGGCTCATACTCGGCCCACTCTGCCTCGTCGTGCAGGTAGCCGGCCATGACGTCCGGGTCGGTGACCAGCCTGTCGGCAGCGACGAGCGATGCCAGCGCCTCGATGATCTGTTCTGGGTTCACGAGGCTGCGTCCTCCCGCCACGCGCCCCAACCCTGAACCAATACTCCGCGCTCGAGAATGCAGTGATCCGGCATCAGCAGTCGCTCCCAGGCGGCCAGATCGACCGGCGCGCCGGTCAGCTCGCTGACCAGCAGCAACCACGGCGTGCTATGTCCGACCAGCACCAGATCCTGGCCGTCGGCGTCGGCCTCAAGCCTGGCGACCGCGTCGGTGATCCGACTCCTGGTTTCCCGCGCCGGCTCCCAGCCCTCGGCCACCGGCATGTCCTCGGTGACAAGTGCCCGGTGGATGTGGATGGCGAAATCCTTGACCCAGGTGTTGGGCCGCCGCTGTTCGCCGAGCTGCTCGACCTGGAGGACGGGCGTGGAGGTCAGCCGCTCTGCTGTCTGCAGCGCCTTCGGCTCGGTGGAAGAGATCCAGCGAGCGTCGTCCGGAAGGACGCCGCTTGCCAGCAGCCGGTCGATGTCGTCGTGCCCCGCAGGATCGAGGTCCCAGCTCGCGGGCTCCCGATCCTGGTCGATAAGCGGTGCGCCGTGACGTACTAAGTGAAGTCGCATATTCCTAGTTCATTCCAGATCTAGTTCATTCCGGGGAGGATCATGAAGAGCAGGTAGGCCACAGGAGCGGCGGGCAGAATAGAATCCAGCCGATCCATCACGCCGCCGTGGCCGGGCAGCAGTGTGCCCATGTCCTTGAGGCGGAGGTCCCGTTTGATCATCGATTCGGCGAAATCGCCGAGCGTGGCGGTGACCGGCATAACCAGCCCGAGTACGACGGCGATCCACCAGGGGCCATCCAACAGCCACGGCACCAGCCACAGCCCGATGCCGATCCCGAAGACTGCCGAACCTGCGAAGCCTTCCCAGGACTTCTTCGGGCTGATCTTCGTTGCGATCGGATGCTTGCCGAAGAAGATTCCGATGATGTAGCCGCCGAGATCGCTGGCGACGACGAGCGCGAGGAAGATCAGTACCCTTGCCCAGCCCTCGGGATGCTCCAGCATCAGCACAGTGAAGCAGGCCAGCAGGGCGACATAGCCGATGGCGAAGATACCGAGGCTGACGTCCTTGACCGCCTGCGGCTTGCGCTCCAGAACTCCCCAGAGCAGGATCGCGCCGCAGGCGAGGGCGAAGCTGACCCAGAGTGCTTCTGCTCCGCCGAAGTGCGTTGCGACGACCATGCACGCGCCGCCGACCATCGCCGGAACCCGGGCAACCCGCGCGCCGGTGCGGTTCAGCGCGGCGCCTAGTTCCCAGAGCGCCGCCATCACGCCGGCAATCACCACCAGAACGTACAGGTCCGGCATGATCAGCAAGGAGCAGAGCACAGTCGCCCCGATCAGGGCGCCGACGATGATCGCAGATGTGAGGTCTCTTCCGGCCCGTCCGTGATCGATGACGAGTGGTTCAGCCCGTCGGCGGCCGTGCGACCGGGAAACTTCCGGCGAGGAGGACATCATCCTAGACCTCCAGAAGTTCGGTCTCCTTGGAGGACAGCAGCTGGTCGACGAGTTCGACGTGCTTCTTGGTGATGGATTCGAGTTCGTTGGCGCCCCGGGTCACCTCGTCCTCGCCCGCTTCGCCGTCTTTCTGGATCCGGTCAAGTTCTTCTTTGGCCTTGCGCCGGACGCTTCGGATCGCGATCTTCGCATCTTCGGCCTTGGTGCGAACCACCTTGACGTACTCTTTACGACGCTCCTCGGTCAGCTCAGGGAGCACGACCCGGATGATGTTGCCGTCGTTCGACGGGTTCGCGCCGATGTCAGAGTTACGCAGGGCGTCTTCAATCGCTCCGAGGCTGCTTCGGTCGTAGGGGGTGATCACCAGGGTGCGCGCTTCAGGGTTCTGGAAGGATGCTAGCTGCTGAAGTGGCGTCGGCGAACCGTAGTAGTCAACGACCACCCTGGAGAACAGCGACGGGTTGGCGCGGCCGGTCCGGATGGTACTGAAGTCTTCTTTCGCGACCTCAACGGCCTTGTCCATCTTCGTCCTGGCGTCGCCCAGAGTTTCCTGAATCACTGCGTCCTCGCTTCTTTATGTCTTACGTGTCTTCGCCGGTGGCCTTGTTTGCGTGCGTGCCGGCCAGTTGTGGACATATTCATGTCCACCCGGGGCGTGTCTTACGGTGAGTCAGCCGGCCTCGACGACGGTGCCGATTCGTTCGCCCCGTAGCGCCCTACTCAGGTTACCGTCACCCTCCATACCGAACACCACCATCGGTAAATCGTTGTCCATGCACAGCGTAAACGCCGTACGGTCGGCAAACTGCAGTCCCTGGGCCAATGCCTCGGAATACGTTATCGAATCGATCTTTGTTGCGGAGGGGTCTTTTCGCGGATCCGCGGTGTAAACGCCGTCGACGCCGTTCTTTGCCAGCAGGACCTCGTCGGCCTTGATTTCCAGCGCGCGCTGGGCTGCGACGGTGTCGGTGGAGAAGAACGGCATGCCGGCGCCGGCGCCGAAGATGACGACCCGTCCCTTTTCCATATGGCGAATTGCGCGGCGCGGAATGTAGCTTTCGGCGACCTGCCCCATTGTGATGGCGGTCTGCACGCGGGTGTCCACACCGGCCTGCTCGAGGAAGTCCTGCAGCGCGAGACAGTTCATCACGGTGCCCAGCATTCCCATGTAGTCGGCGCGGGTGCGTTCCATGCCGCGTTGGGACAGCTCCGCGCCGCGGAAGAAGTTTCCGCCGCCGACGACGATCGACACTTCGACGTCTTCGACGACGCTGGCGATTTCCTTGGCGACCCGTGCAACGACGTCCGGGTTGACTCCGACCGATCCCGCTCCGAAGACCTCTCCGGAAAGCTTAAGCAATACGCGTCGTCGACTGATTTTCTCTGCTGGTTCCGGAAGCATTGCGCGGGTCCCTTCGTCGCGGTTTCTACAAGCTTTGTTTCTTTGAATTATCAGCACATGGCAAAGGGGCGATCACATGAAGTGACCGCCCCTAAGCGTGAAGGCACGGTTTTATGCGCCTACGCGGAACCGGGCAAAGCTGCTGGCGGTTACGCCTGCCTCTTCGAGCACCTTGGCGACGGACTTCTTATTGTCCTTGGCGAAAGGCTGATCGAGCAGCACGTTCTCCTTGAAGAATCCGTTGACCCGGCCTTCAACGATCTTCGGCAGCGCAGCCTCTGGCTTGCCTTCGTTACGTGCTGTCTCGTCGGCGATCCGGCGTTCGTTCTCGACGTCGCCCGCGGGAACTTCCTCACGGTCGAAGTACTTCGGTGCGAACGCAGCAATGTGAACCGCGACGTCGTGCGCGGCCTCGGTGTCATCACCCTTGTAGCCGAGCAGAACGCCGACCTGCGGAGGCAGATCCTTGTTCGTGCGGTGCAGGTATGCCTCGACCTTGTCGCCGGTTACCCGGGCGACGCGGCGGAGCACAACCTTCTCGCCGAGGGTGGCTCCACCCTCGTCGATCAGGTCCTTGACCGTCTTGCCGTCGACCTCGGTCGCCAGCAGTGCGTCAGCGGACTCGACGCCGGTCTTGACGGCCAGGTCGAGTACCTGGTTGGCGAGCGCGATGAACTTGTCGGACTTCGCTACGAAGTCCGTCTCCGAGTTCACCTCGACGAGAACGCCTACGCCGCCATCGACGTGCGCGGCAACGAGCCCGTCGGTGGTGGAGCGGCCTTCGCGCTTCGTGACGCCTTTGAGGCCCTTGACGCGCAGGATCTCGATGGCTTTCGACTGGTCGCCGTCTGCCTCGTCGAGAGCCTTCTTGACGTCGAGCATGCCGGCGCCGGTCTTCTCGCGCAGTGCCTTAATGTCTGCAGCCGTGAAATTCTTCACTTCTCTCCTGTCAGTTCCGCCCTGGTTATGGGTGGTGAGCCGGGGGCACGATTAAGGTGTACGTGCCCCCGGCATCGAATGGCTTACTTGTCCTCGGTCGAGCCTTCGGCGTCAGCGGCCGGCGTCTCGGCTGCGGGAGCCTCGGTTGCGGCCGGTGTCTCGGCTGCGTCGCTTGCTTCAGCCGCAGGAGCCTCTGCCGTTTCGGCTGCCTTTGCCGCTTCGGCTGCAGGGGCCTCTGTCGTTTCGGCTGTCTCTGCCGTTTCAGGAGCCTCGGCCGTTTCGGCTGCAGGAGCCGTCTGGCCCTTGTCGCCGGAGCCTTCAAGGAGTTCGCGCTCCCATTCGGCCAGTGGCTCCAGCTCTACGGCCGAAACGTTCTTTTCACCCTGTCCGCTTGCCTTGTTGTGCCGGGCGATCAGACCCTCGGCAACAGCGTCGGCGACGACGCGGGTCAGCAGGGCAACCGAGCGAATGGCGTCGTCGTTGCCTGGGATCTTGTAATCGACTTCGTCCGGGTCACAGTTGGTGTCCAGGATGGCGATGATGGGCACGCCCAGCTTCTTGCACTCGTCAACCGCGAGGTGTTCCTTCTTGGTGTCAACGATCCACACCGCGGAAGGCGTCTTGGTCATGTCGCGGATACCGCCGAGGGTCTTCGACAGTTTGTCCTTCTCGCGACGAAGGATGAGCAGTTCCTTCTTGGTCTTGCCGGAACCGGCAACATCGTCGAAGTCGAGTTCTTCGAGTTCTTTCAGCTTGCGCAGACGCTTGGAGACTGTCTGGAAGTTGGTGAGCATACCGCCGAGCCAGCGCTGGTTGACGTATGGCTGGCCAACGCGCTGAGCCTGCTCGGCAATTGCTTCCTGTGCCTGCTTCTTGGTGCCGACGAAGAGCACGGATCCGCCGTGGGAGACGGTTTCCTTGACGAACTCGTAGGCACGATCGATGTAGGACAGCGACTGCTGCAGGTCAATGATGTAGATGCCATTGCGCTCGGTGAAAATGAAGCGCTTCATCTTTGGGTTCCAGCGACGGGTCTGGTGCCCGAAGTGTACGCCGCTGTCGAGCAGCTGGCGGATGGTGACGACGGCCATGCCGACGCCCTCCTTTCGCACGCGGATTTCCCGCGTCTTGTCGCGGCAACCAGCCCGGTGGGCGGTGACCGCATTCGGTTAATTAGCTGCCCGCCTGTTGACGGGCTTCTCCTGGCGTCCAACGAGAAACCTACGCAGACATCAATCAAGATGTCTGCACCGAAGGAATCTGGCCCGCACTTCGAGGGTCGGCTGCACTAAGGCACTCGATCATCAAGCAGCGGTTTTAGACACGCGTAGTCGACCCAAAGAGTTAGATCTTTAAGTCGCTGGGGTTCATCTTACCCAGGTGCTCCCCTTTCGAGCCAACTGAGGTGCCGACGGCTATTGGGTTGTAGTCCTCGTCACAGCCTGGTTAGTCGTCGTCACAGCCTGGTTAGTCGTCGTCAGGACTGATGTAGTCGTCGTCACAGCCGGACGGCTTGCATGCTTTCTGCACAGATCCTCCCGCCGCGGACATTCTCGCTGCCCATGCGCTGCAGAGTTGGCGCATGGTTCTTCTGCTTCGTCGACTGAGCACGTTCTGCCTGCGCTCGGCGCTACAGCGCTCGGCGCTACAGCGCTCGGCAACTGCCGCACCCTCGGCGGCAGGGCGGCGCTCGGCAACTGCCGCCCCCTCGGCGGCAGGGCGGCGATGTCGCGGACTTCTGCTGGTCGGTTTCACGCTGCTGATCGTTATTGCCGACGCTCAGTTGGGGTGCCCGGTAGCTGCGTCGACCCGCCCGGTAGCTGCGGCGGCGGGCGCTGGGTCTGCCGCCGAAGTTGGGATGCCATCGGCTCAGGAAGCGCCGGAGCGCTGGGAGTGGCCGTTGTTTCCGGTGCCGGAAGTGCTTCGGGCGTTCGACGCGCCCGTGCAGAACTGGCTTCCCGGGCATCGCGGCGTCGACCTTTCTGCCGATCCAGGGCAGGTCGTCCTTGCGCCGGCAGCCGGGATCGTCTCGTTTGCCGGCACAGTCGTCGATCGTCCCGTTGTCACGCTGAGCGTGGATGGCGGCACGAAGATCAGTTTCGAACCCGTGGCCGCGCGGGTCAAGGCGGGCAAGAGGGTCGAAGCCGGCCAAGTGATCGGCACCATCGATGCAGCTGAGTCCCATTGCGTCGGCTGTCTTCACTGGGGCGTGCGGAAGGAAGGCAGATACCTCGATCCGATGTCTTTTGTGATGAACACCGATTCGTCCATCCTGTTGCCGCGGCAACGTGAGCCGAAGCCCGATCCCAAGCCGGAATCCGGGTCCGGCCCGATGGCCTGGGGCGGACACCGGAACGGGCAGATACCGAAATCAGCACTATGTCCGATCTCGCATGCGCCGCACCAGTTTCTCAGGTGTGATGCGGCCCGCTCGGTGGCAGCGATGAACGCCGCGTTCCGCTCCCGGTTCGGCGTTGACCTGGTTATCACCGATGCCTACCGCGACCTTGCCACTCAGCGACTGCTCAAACGCACCAAACCACACCTTTCGGCGACACCGGGCAAATCGAACCACGGCTGGGGACTCGCCATCGATTTCGGCGGCGGAATCAATCGTTTCGGATCTGCGCAACACGTTTGGATGCGGGAACATGCCGGCAAGTATGGCTGGTCCCACCCGGCCTGGGCTCGAGCGGGAGGATCCAAGCCCGAGGCGTGGCATTGGGAGTTCCGAAACTAGCCACGACAACGCAGCTACGTCTCGGGCCAACAGCAACCAGGCTGCTGAAGAACGCGAACCTTGTGCACGGGGGGCAATAAACAACGCGAGCTCGGTGCAAGACCGCGCGCGCATTCAGGGGCGTTCCTGCCAGCAGCCCGCGATCCTCGCTGGCGGAATAATCGCCCGGCGGAATCGCTGGTTTACGCTCTGGGGTGGGCCTGACGGTAACTAGATGTCAATCGTTCCATCGAGACCTGGGTGTAAATCTGGGTAGTTGCCAGGCTCGAGTGACCTAGCAACTCCTGGACGCTGCGCAGGTCCGCGCCGCCATCAAGCAGGTGCGTGGCAGCAGAGTGCCGCAGACCATGTGGCGAGGTGTCAATGGCGTCGGGCACCTGTGCGAGCAGTCGGTGCAGCACGTCACGGATCCGGCGCTGGTCGATTCGACCGCCGCGCGCACCGAGGAACACGGCAGGCGGCGATTGCTCCGTCACGAGTGCCGGACGGCCTCGGCGCAGCCAGTCATCGAGAGCGACGGAAGCGGGCACGCCGTAGGGAACTGCCCGTTCCTTGTTGCCCTTGCCGATCACCTTCAGCAGGCGTCGATCGGCGTCAATATCGTCGATGTCCAGGCCGACAAGTTCCGAGACGCGAATGCCGGTGGCATACAGAATCTCAAGGGCGGCGCGGTCTCGGAGGTGTTCGGGTTGTTTGCCACCGGTCTCCGATGCGCGATCCGCGGCGACATCCATTAAGTCTGTAGCCTGGCCGGCCTTGAGCACCGATGGTAGCCGCCGTTCCTGTTTCGGTGCCTTCAACCGTGAGCTGGGGTCGATCTCAATCAGCGATTCACGTCGGCACCAGGAAAAGAACGTTCGGACGGCGGCCGCTCGCCGGCCGATGGAGCTTCTGGCCAGGCCGGCTTCGGCGATAGTGCCCAGCCAGGTGCGTAAGAGGCCAAGATCGATCAGGTCGAAGTCGTCGCAACCCTGGGCGGCAGCGAAGCGGAGCGCATGCTCGACGTCGGCCAGGTAGGCGCGGACCGTATTGGCTGAGCGGTTGCGCTCCGCGCTCAGATGCCGGCTGAATCGGCTAATAGCGGCAGCGAATGGCTCGGGCAGCGGAGTGTCGCGGCCTTCGGCTGGTGGTCGGTCGGCGGATGATGCTGCACGGGCGGAGCTTTCGAGCTCCCCCTTGGCGCCGGTCATCGTGGTTCCACTAGCTCGCAGGACATAAACCTCAGCCTAACCACGTCGCTCCGCGTAGCCGGCACAACTGTCCGCGAGTCGGCCAGGTCGCTCAGCGCCGGGTGGTCCGCCGCCAGCCGGTTCCGGCTCGAGCTGCCAGTTCTGCCAGTTCCAGGCGGGACAGCCCGGAACGCACCTCGGTCAGCGACATCCCGGCGGACTTCTGCAGCGCGGTGACATCGACGTACTGCCGCACCGGCAGTGCATCGAGCAGCCTGGCGTCCGCTGGCAACAGTGCGTCTGACGCCCGACGTTCGGCCGCCGCCTCGAAGGGGAGCATTGCCGGCGCGGCGGGCGCGGTGACTGTGAGCGGACCGGCAAGTTCCACAAGCTCGCTAATATCGGTGACGCATATCGCGCAGGCCTCGCGCAGCAGCCGGTGGCAGCCCGCCGAAGTGGCCGCGAAGACCGACCCAGGAACCGCACCGACCGGCCGCATCAGCTCGGCAGCCTGATGCGCGGTATTCAGCGCACCTGAACGCCAACCGGCTTCGATAACCACCGTGGCCCGCGACGACGCGGCGATCAGCCTGTTCCGCAACAGGAACCGGAACTTCCGCGGCGAACAGCCCGGTGCTGCTTCGGCCACGATCAGCCCGTTCTCGAGGATCTGGTCGAACAGGGAAGTATTCCCGCCCGGGTAAAAGCGATCGATGCCGCCGGCAAGAAACGACACGGTCGGGACACCAGCTGACTCCCCCACATTGAGCGCACCAACATGTGCCTGGGCGTCAATGCCGTAGGCACCGCCGGAAACCACACAGTACCCTCGGTCAACCAGTCCGTAAGCCCAGTCGGCAGCCAACGCCCGCCCGTATGCCGATGCGTGCCTGGAACCGACCAGGGCAACGGATTCCCGCACCGCGTCCGACAGACTTGGCGCACCTCGAACCCATAGGGCCAGTGGTTCGGTCGGGCCGAGGTCGCGCAGCCGTTCTGGCCACTCATCATCGCCCGGAATGACAAGGCGTCCGCCAAACCGCGCCACGGTGGCAAGATCGCGTTCCGGGTTGAGATCGGGCACCCGGGGCCGCCACCTTTGCAATCCCCTGCCCAGATGGGGCATGAACCCGGCAAGCTCCGGATGGTAGGCCAGCTCGTCGCTGAGCAAGCCCTCGGCACCAGGTCTCTCGGAGGAAGGGCCCTCTCCCAATCCAGCGAGCTGTCGGGCAACGGCGAAGCTCAGCTTCCGTGGCGCCGGCCGATTCGACCTGATCAGTTCGAGCGCCCCGACTGCACCGAGCACCTGGACCAGTGCCCAGGCAGTCTCGTCGCCCGGTTCTGCCAGTCGGGACAGCCCGGCCCGGGCCAGTCGTTCGACGTCAGATGCCGTCATTCCATTCCCTCCCCGCGCTGCCGAAGTAAAAGTGCCGCGAGCACCTCATCGCGGCCCGGCACATCGACCCCGCGCAAGTCGGCAATAGTCCAGGCCACCCGGATGATCCGGTGATAGCCACGAAGGCTCAACATTCCGCGTTCCAGGGTCCGGTCGGCATCCACTGTCGCCGCTCGTGACAGCGCATGGTGTGCCCGGAGCCAGGGAATCTCGGCCTCCGCATTCGTTGTCCAGGCGCACCCGGCGAATCGTGCTATCTGTCTGGCCCTGGCGGCTCGAACCCGCCGGGCTACTTCCGCGGTCGATTCACCGACCGAGTCGTCATGCAGATGAGCCGACCCGACCGGAAACAGTTCAAGTTGCAAGTCGACGCGGTCCAGCAGCGGCCCGGAGAGCTTCGAGATGTAGCGGCGTTTCTGCATTGGCGTGCATTCACAGCGCAGCGCCTTGCCTGTTCCGCGGCCGCATGGGCATGGGTTGGCAGCCATCACCAGCTGAAACCTGGCCGGAAACACGCTGCCGCCCTCGCTGCGCAGAATGTGGAGAGTACCGCTTTCAAGTGGCTGCCGCAGACCTTCGAGCACTCGTCGGTCGAATTCCGGCGCCTCGTCCAGAAAGAGCACGCCGCGATGGGCCAGGGACGCCGCACCGGGCTTCGCAACCCTCCGGCCACCTCCGATCACCGCCACTGCGGTCGACTGGTGGTGCGGATCCTGGTAAGGCGGCCGGGTCATCAACCCGCTGCTCGGGTCAAAGATCCCGGCCACCGAGTGGATTGCGCTGACCTCTTCGGCGGCCTCCTCGTCGAGGTCGGGAAGTATGCCGCTGAGTCTCGAGGCCAGCATGGTCTTTCCGGCGCCCGGAGGTCCGGTCATCAGCAGGTGATGGCCGCCCGCCGCTGCCACTTCCAGCGCCCATCGGCCTTCCTCCTGCCCGGCAACGTCCCGCAGGTCCAAGCTGGCACCCGTCGTTCCAGCACTGGGTGGCTGTATGTCGGCGGGTGGGAGGGGCGGCACCGCGAATTCGCCGCCATGTAAGTTCGCCGCCTCCGCCAATGATTCGGCGGCTCTGACCGTAACGCCGGCGACCATCTGCGCTTCGCGCAGGTTGCCGGGCGCTACCATAAACTCCTTGTTCGTCTTCCGCTTCGCTGCCAGTATGGCCGGCAGCACCCCGGGAACCGCCTGAAGGCGCCCGTCCAGTCCTAGCTCGGCCAGGTGGACAGTTCTGCTCGTGCTTTCGTTGTCGACCCGGGAATCCGCGGCAAGGATTGCCAGCGCAATGCCGAGGTCGAACCCCGTGCCCACCTTCTTGAGGTCGGCCGGACGAAGGTTGACCGTCAGCCTGCGGGCCGGCAGAGTGACACCGGAGTTAGCCAGCGCCGCCCTGACCCGTTGTTTCGACTCGGACACCGACGCATCCGGCAGCCCCACCACGGCTATGCCGGGCAACCCGTCGTTGAACGACGCCTGCACCTCAACCATGTCGCCCCGCAGAGCATCAAGTGACACCGATTTGCTTCGGCCGATAATTGCCCGCGCTACCAATGTGCACCCCTGATATGCGTAAGCTCCGGGCTCGATCCACGCCGTGCCACGATGCCGATCACATCAATCCGGATGCCCGCTGCTTCGACCGTGTGCGCCCGCAACCACAGCGCTGCCAGCAGCCGCAGTGTCGCCAGCTTCCGGTAGGTGATCGCCTCGCAGGGATGACCGGCCGAAACCCCGCGCCGGGTCTTCACCTCGACGACCACAAGGCAGTCTCCGTCGAGGGCCACCGCATCGATCTCGCCGTCCCGACATCGCCAGTTCGTGTCCAGCACGCGGTAACCGAGCGACCGCACGTGCTCCACGGCACGCTGCTCGCCCCACCGCCCCAGTTCGTCCTTGACCTGCATTTTCCGTACACCTCCGCCTGAACCAAGCATGAGATGCGGGGCACAGCCAGGGCGGAGGTGAACGGAAATTGTGGATAACTTACGTTGCGGTGCTTCCTGTGGACGACAGTGTTCTGAGGACTTTAAGGTTCAGCCGGTTCTGACATCCGATCTGGTTCACCTACTCAGCGAAGCAGGTCTGGTCGAGCAGTCCTGGTCGCGACCGCCTATTTAGTTGCAAGATTGATGGCGAGGCTGAGCGTCAGAGTGATAGCTAGCATTACTGCACTCACCCAATTCCAGCGCACCGCCACTCGCTGATCGTTTGCGATCTCGGTCTCTTGCGTCGTCGACTCGAGGTGCCTGAGTATGTGTTGCGCTGCCTCCGGGGCCGCGCGCATCTCCTGAGTCCGCGATGGTTCAAAAGGGACAGCGACCGATGGTCTGCCGCCAACGAGTGAGCCCACCCCTGTTGTCCGGCCAGGGAGGGGCACAGCCCATGCGGCGTGCGTGCCTTCAGGGGTTCTTATTCTCAAAGCCCATCGCATTTCTACTGCGAGTATCTGAGACCACGGCACCGTGATCGTACGAAAAACGTTCCTGATTCTGACGTAGTCAGCGGCTACCTCGAGCTTCGGAATTACGAAGATGAACAGCACCGCAGTCGGAAGAACAGCCAGTTGGGCTAGATCTTGTAGTCCTGCCAAGGGCGTTTCATAGATGAAAGTGAGTATCGGCACGACGATGCTGAAGAGGGCGGTGACAATCAAGACAACGATGCTCCAGCGCTGTCTGTACACATGGGGTTCGGCCATTTGCGTCATCCTTTCAGACCTCTGGCCGAGCTCTCCTCAGGCGGTGTTCTCCGGAACGTACAGCCTAGTTTTCCAGGCCTTTCGGCAGTTCCAGGTCACTCTTTGAAAGTTCCTCGACGTTGACGTCCTTGAACGTGACGACGCGAACTGTTTTAACGAAGCGGGCAGAGCGGTAGACGTCCCAAACCCAGGCGTCCTTCAAGGTCAGCTCGAAGTAGACCTCGCCGTTATCGCTGCACGCCCGCAAATCCACATGGTTCGCCAGATAGAACCGGCGCTCGGTCTCCACAACGTAGCTGAAGAGGCCAACGACATCGCGGTACTCCCGATAGAGCTGAAGCTCCATATCAGTTTCGTAATTCTCAAGATCTTCGGCGCTCATTACTCAATCATGCCTCTACGCCAATGGGCCGCACAGCCTGCCCCGGCAGATCGGACAACCCGCCGTCTGCGGCGAGGCCGACGGCGTCACCAAGGTCCTCGCCGACGGCGTCACCAAGGTCCTCGCCGACGCCACCACCGAGGTCCTCACCAAGCCCGTCGCCAGCGCCAACGACGGGATCCGCAATCAGTCGCCAGGTCTGCCGGTGCAAAGGCGTGGGACCAACCGCGGCAATCCGCTCGCGATGGGCGACCGTGCCATAGCCCTTGTTTACCTCCCAGCCGAAACCCGGGAACTGCTGCGCGCTCTCGACCATGATCGCGTCGCGTGCGACCTTGGCGAGCACGCTGGCAGCTGCGACCGACGAGCAGCGCATATCCGCCTTGATCGACGTGACTACCGGGGGCACATGCACACTGGCCGTGTCGTCAACGTCCGCGCTGCCGAGCAGGTCCAGCTGAAGACCGCGGCCGGAGATCCAGTCATGGTTGCCGTCAAGCAGGACGACGTCCGGAACGGATTGCAACTGACCCAGGGCACGTCGTCCGGCAATGCCCAATGCGGCTGTGAGCCCGACGTCGTCAATTTCCTCCGGCCCGGCATGACCGACCGCGCAACCAACCGACCAGCGACGGATTCCGTCGACGAGCGCCTCGCGCCGCGCCGGTGGCAGTAGCTTGGAATCGCGCACACCGCGCAGGCTGCGGGCGACCGTCACATCGACGAGGACAACGCCGACGCTCACCGGCCCGGCCAGCGCACCGCGTCCGACTTCGTCAACGGCAGCGATCAGCCGGTGGCCTTCTGCCATCAGCGATCGTTCCAGTTTCAGGGTGGGTGCTGCGGACATTGCGGCTAACTTTCCGGGACGTGCGCGAACACATCGGCAGGGTTGGAGATCCAGCGGAATCGCTCCAGTGGCCAGTTAATCACGAAGACTGTGCCGACGACCGACGACACCGGAATCGTTCCGTGCCCCTGCTGGTCCATATGGTAACGGGAGTCCGCCGAGTTGGACCGGTTGTCACCCATCACCCAGATCCGGTCGTCGGGCACCTCGACGTCGAAGGCAATATCTGACGGCGGTGAGCCTCGGTGGACGTACTTCTCCCTGATCGGCTGACCATTGACGATCAGGTTCCCATCAGCGGAACAGCATTCGATCCGGTCTCCGGGAAGACCGATGACGCGCTTGACCACCTGCTCGCCGGCATCCTGCGGCAGCAGCCCGATGAAGGTCAGCGCACCACCGACCACGGAATTCTCCTGCTCGGTCTCCGGCAGCCAGCCGCCCGGGTCGTTGAACACCACGATGTCGCCTCGCTCCAGCGGCATCAGCCCAGGCGACAGCTGGTTGACCAGGATCCGGTCGTCGACATCAAGTGTGGATTCCATCGATGCGGATGGAATGTAAAAGGCCCGCACCAGAAACAGCTTGAACAGCACCGATAGCAGGAGCGCCGCGACGACGATGAAGGCGAGTTCACGCAACCAGCCTGCCACCCGTACCCGCGGCGACGGACGGTCGAACCGGGCAAGTTCGTCGGCGAAAGCCGCCTCGATATTCCTTGCCACTCGTTCTCCTCTTAACTGATGGTCGCGTGCCGACCGGCTAGGACCCGTGTTTTACCGTACCGAAGCGAGCCGGTGGCAGCACAATTCCGGTGACTTTCCCGACCACCCGTCCGGCAGGCAGCATGCCGCCGCCGGGGTCGCCCAGATGGGCGCGGGAATCTGCCGAGTCACTGCGATGATCGCCCATCAGCCACAGTCTGCCCTCTGGCACCGTCACGTCGAAGTCGCGTTCGCTGGGAACGTCGCCATTCTGGACGTACGGTTCGTCCAGTGGTTCGCCATTGACTACAAGTTTGCCGCCATCGGTGCAGCAAGTGATGCGATCGCCACCGACGCCGATCACCCGTTTCACCACATAGGCATTTCTGTTCGTGAGGCCGAACCAGGAGCCCACCTCGGAGCCGAGCGCGGCCAGCCCGGTTGGAACTTCCTCGTCGGGAATGAACGTGCCACGGCCGTCGAAGACAACGATGTCACCCCGCTCAGGCCCGGAGATCGTGTACGCCGGGCGCCAGACCACAATCTGATCACCGACCGAAAGCGTGGGCTCCATCGAATCGGACGGAATCGAGTACGTCTGCACAAGAAATCCACGAATCAGGGCGGCCAGCAGGATCGACACCAGCAACCATGCCGGCCATCGACGCCAAGAAAACCCCCGAGGACGAGCCCTGGGGGTTTTCTCTTCTGAAGCTGATGTCACGCGTGCGTGGCTGATTAGCGCTTTTCGCGAATCTTCGCGGCCTTACCGCGCAGCTTGCGCAGGTAGTACAGCTTGGCGCGGCGAACGTCGCCGCGAGTCAGCAGTTCGATCTTGTCGAGGACCGGCGAATGCACCGGGAAGGTGCGCTCGACGCCAACGCCGAAGCTGATTTTGCGGATCGTGAACGTCTCGCGTACGCCGTGGCCCTGACGGCGGATGACGACACCCTGGAAGACCTGCACGCGCGAGCGGGTGCCTTCCACGACCTTAACGTGTACCTTCAGCGTGTCGCCGGGACGGAAGTCCGGTACGTCGGACCGCAGCGAGGCGGCATCTAGAGCATCAAGCTTGTGCATTGTTTCTCTTCCCTGCAGGTGCCACAGGCCACCCGCGATTTTCACGTGCAGAACTCAAAGGCCTGCATTGTCAAAGTGAGAGTCTGTCTGCCATCAGCTGCCAAACCGCAGCCAGTAGATGACGACTCCCCTGTGGCAGGGCGCCATCGGCAGACACAAGGCTCAATTCTGCCACAGCATCGCCTGCGAGCCGAAATCGTCAGATGTGAGCGCGGATCCGGCCGTCGTCCCCTGGTGTGAACCCGAGCTCGGCCAGGATGGCGAGGTCTGCCTTGTCCAGCTCCGTTGCCGGAAGCTCCTGCAGCAGGTCGGGGCGCTGTCGGGCAGTCCGGCGCAGCGACTCGTCGCGCCGCCACCGGTCGATTTTTGCGTGATTGCCGGAGAGCAGTATCTCCGGAACTGCCAGCCCGCGCCAGGTCGAAGGTTTGGTGTACACCGGATACTCGAGCAGACCGTCTTCGTGCGATTCTTCGGTCAGTGACTCAGGGTTGCCCACGACACCGGGGATCAGGCGCGCGATAGCCTCAATCATCGCCATCGCGGCGACTTCTCCCCCGTTGAGCACATAGTCACCCAGGCTGACCGGGATGACCCTGGCCACTGTCGCTGTGTGATCGAACACCCGCTGATCGATGCCCTCATAGCGACCGCAGGCAAAGACGAGCCACGGCTCGATCGCCAGTTCACGGGCCAGCTGCTGGTTGAACCGTATTCCCGCCGGGCTCGGCACTATCACCAGCGGACGTGGATCACCGTCCGCAGTCGACAGCAGATCGTCGAACGCCTCCCCCCACGGTTCCGGCCGCATCACCATGCCGGCACCGCCGCCGTACGGAGTGTCGTCAACTGTGCGATGCCGGTCATGGGTGTAGTCGCGGAGATCGTGAACCGAAAGCCGGATCGTCCCAGCCGCCTGGGCCTTACCAATCAGTGAGAGCCGCAACGGCGCGAGGTAATCCGGGAAGATCGAGAGCACATCTAGTCTCATACCTGCCAAACTCCTTAAGCGTCCGGCGGGTCGAGCAGACCGCCCGGAGGATCGAGCAGAATCCGGCCGGCGTCGACGTCCACCTCAGGAACGATCTGTTCCACGAACGGCACGAGCACCTCGTGACCTGCAACGTGGCGGAAGACCAGCAGGTCCTGTGCAACGCCGTAATCGACCCGAAGGACCTCGCCGACCTTCCGGCGGCCGTCGGCATCCTCGATCTCAACGGTCAGCCCCTCCAGCTCATCGCTGTCCCAGGCGTCGTCCTCGTCGACGATGTCGTCGGCCGCGACAAGCAGCTCGGTGTTGCGAAACTCCTCGGCGCGGTTCCGGTCGGACAGTTCGTCGAAGGTCAGCAGAAGACGCGAGTTGTGCCATCTGGCCGATTTGAGCGTCAGCGTCCCCCGGTCAGGAAGCGTGGCGAACCCGGCGCCGGCTACGAACCGCTGGTCGGGCGCGTCGGTGCGCACCTCGACGGTCACCTCGCCACGGATGCCGTGCGGCTTGCCGATCCGTGCAACAACATTCATCGTCGTCCTTAGTTCATCTTCGGTGATTCGTCCACTGGGGGCAGAGAGTGCGCTAAAAGCAAAGAAGCGACCTTGAGCTCCGTTCGGAGTCGAAAGTCGCTTCTTCACTCATGCGTCGTTCTTCTAGCAGGTCTCCACAAGATCGACCCGCACCGGCTCGTTTCCGGCTAGGGAGGTCACGACGGTGCGCAGTGCTTTCGCTGTGCGTCCGGCGCGGCCAATCACCCGGCCGAGATCGTCCGGATGCACCCGAACTTCCAGCAACTGGCCGCGGCGGCTTTCTTTCGCGCGGACCTCGACATCGTCAGGGTTGTCTACGATGCCTTTGACCAGGTGTTCGAGTGCTTCAGACAGCATTGTCAGCCCTCTGTGGATTCTTCTGTGCTTGCCTCTTCGGCCGGAGCTTCCTCAGACTTCTTGCTCTTCGGGGTGACGGCTTCACGCACAACCGACTCACCGCTCGGAGCAACGAACTCTGCCTTGGCCTCTGGCTGGCGAAGAGTTCCTTCGGCGCCGGGCAGGCCCTTGAACTTCTGCCAGTCACCGGTGATCTTCAGCAGAGCGGCGACCTGCTCGGTCGGCTGTGCGCCAACGCTGAGCCAGTACTGTGCCCGCTCGGAGTTGATCTCGATGAGCGATGGCTCACGAAGTGGGTGGTACATCCCGATCTCTTCGATGGCGCGGCCGTCACGCTTGGTGCGTGCGTCGGCGACGACAACTCGGTAGAACGGGGCGCGAATCTTGCCGAAACGCTTTAAACGAATTTTGACTGCCACTTGGGTGGTGTCTCCTGGTTCTGTGATTTGTTGAGTCTGGCGAGACATAGCCGTGGGGTTGGCTACGAGTCATGGACTACATGGACACGGCACGTACCTCAGATTTAGAGGGCCTGAAGCACACCGGGTACAGCTAGCTATTGTGCCAGAAAGCCGGGCCGTTCGCCCAATCGCCCCTGCCCGGAGACGACTACCCTCCGGGAAAGGGCTACTTGCCCAGGAACGAGCTGAAATCCTTCGGCAGGTTGGACGGGTCGAACGCGTCCTCCGACTTACCGCCGAATGCCGCACCGGGCTCGGACTTCTTCGCCGTCACGCCGGTGGCTTCCTGCGCCCGCTTCGCCGGGTTGCCCGACTTTCCGCCCTTGCGCTTGTTCTTCGACAGAGCCTTGCCCTTCGACTTCTTGGACCCACCACTGAATCCACCCATGCCCGGCGTCCCGCCGCCCATCCCAGGCATGCCCCCCATACCTGGCATGTTCGGCATGCCCTTGCCGGAGCGCATCTGGCGCATCATCTTCTGCGCCTGGCTGAAGCGCTCCATCAGCTGATTGACGTCCGTGACTGTCATTCCGGAGCCACGGGCAATCCGGGAGCGGCGCGAACCGTTGAGAATTTTCGGGTTGGTCCGCTCGTGCGGAGTCATTGACCGAACGATTGCCTCGACCCGGTCGACCTCACGCTCGTCGAAAGCCTCAAGCTGCTCACGCATCTGCGCGGCACCTGGCATCATAGCGATCATCTTCTTGATCGAACCCATATTGCGCAGGCTGGCCATCTGGGTCAGGAAGTCGTTGAGGTCGAAGTCCTCGCCGCCTTCGAGTTTCGATGCCAGGGCCTCGGCGTCCTTGTTGTCGAAGGCCTTCTCGGCCTGCTCGATCAGGGTGAGCACGTCACCCATGTCGAGGATGCGCGAGGCCATTCGATCGGGGTGGAAAGGCTCGAAGTCGTCGAGGCCCTCACCCGTTGAGGCAAACATCACCGGACGCTGGGTTACCTGGGCGACCGAAAGCGCCGCACCACCCCGTGCGTCGCCGTCGAGCTTGGAGAGCACGACCCCGGTGAAGTCCACGCCGTCGGCGAACGCCTGGGCGGTTTGCACGGCGTCCTGACCGATCATCGCGTCGATCACGAACAGCACCTCATCGGGGCTGACCGCGTCGCGGATATCGGTTGCCTGCTGCATCAGCTCCGCGTCGATGCCGAGGCGTCCCGCGGTGTCGACGATGACGATATCGTGCTGTCTGCTTACAGCCTCTGCCACTCCGGCCCGCGCAACCGCAACCGGATCGCCCACGCCGTTACCGGGTTCCGGTGCGAAGACCTGAACTCCGGCCCGCTGGCCGACCACCTGAAGCTGGTTCACTGCGTTGGGACGCTGAAGGTCGCAGGCCACCAGCAGCGGCTTATGCCCCTGCCCGTTCAGCCATTTGCCGAGCTTTCCGGCAAGCGTCGTCTTTCCTGAACCCTGAAGTCCGGCCAGCATGATGACGGTCGGCGGGTTCTTGGCGAACTGCAACCGGCGGCTCTGCCCGCCAAGAATCTCGACCAGCTGGTCGTTGACGATCTTGACGACCTGTTGCGCCGGATTCAGCGCCCCCGAGACCTCATCCGACAGCGCGCGCTCCCGCACGGCTGCGGTGAACTGCTTGACGACGGGCAACGCAACATCGGCATCGAGCAGCGCACGGCGGATCTCACGGACTGTCGCGTCGACATCGGCCTCGGATAGGCGACCTTTGCCGCGGAGGTTCTTAAACGTGGCTGTCAGCCGGTCAGAGAGCGAAGAGAACATTCTCCTAGCCTACTAGCTCGCAGCGAGGGGCTCAGCGCCCTGCTAAATCGCCGCGGCGCCTTCCTCGCCGGTGCGAACCCGGATGACGTTGTCAACGGTGGTCGACCAGATCTTGCCGTCGCCGATTGCTCCGGTGCGGGCAGTTTCCTGGATGACTTTCAGCACGTCATCGACATCGGACTCCGCAACCAAGAGTTCGATCTTCACCTTCGGCACAAATCCGACAGTGTATTCCGCGCCGCGATAGACCTCGGTGTGCCCGCCCTGCCGTCCGTAGCCACGGACGTCCGAGACCGTGATACCCAGCACGCCCTGCTGTTCGAGGGCGGAAAGAACGTCTCCCAACCGGAATGGTTTGAGGATTGCAGTCACGAGTATCATCGCTTGGCCTCCATACCTGCCAGTTGTTCGGCTTCTTCCATACCGGTGTTCCCCGGCGCACCGGCCACCTGCGTCTGTCCGGGTTCGACCGGGCCCGGGGCCCTGGCGCCGTCGTGAACGCGGTGGGGTTCGCTGCGCGACCCTTCGTTGCCTTCCAGGTCATAGGCCGTTTCGGCGTGCACCGTGAGGTCCACTCCGGTGAACTCGTCTTCCTCCGAGACGCGGAAGCCGATGGTCTTTTCGATCACGATGCCGATGATGTATGCCATCACGAATGAGTAGACGAGAACCGCGACCGAACCGAGCGCCTGCTTACCGAGCAGTTCCAAGCCACCGCCGTAGAACAGCCCGACTCCCCCGGCGGGCGCATCGGCTGAGGCGACCAGGCCGATGAACAGGGTTCCCACCAGGCCGCCAACCAGGTGGACACCGACAACGTCGAGTGAATCGTCGTACTTCCACCGGTACTTCAGCCCGACCGCCAGCGCACAGAGCACGCCTGCAATCAGGCCGAGGACTGTTGCCCAAACCGGCGTGATCGAGTTGGCAGCCGGCGTGATCGCGACCAGGCCGGCCACCGCGCCGGATGCCGCCCCGAGCGACGTCGGGTGCCCGTCCCGGATCTTCTCGATCAGCAGCCAGCCGAGGATCGCGGCGGCAGGAGCCGCAAGCGTGTTGACGAAGGCGTAGCCGGCGACCGCGTTGGCGGCTACCGCCGACCCTGCGTTGAAACCGAACCAGCCGAACCAGAGCAGTCCTGCGCCGAGCATGACCAGCGGAAGGTTATGCGGGCGCATCGCGGCCGAGCCGAAGCCCTTCCGGCGGCCGAGAACTAGCGCCAGGGCGAGCGCCGCAGCTCCCGCGTTGATGTGCACCGCGGTTCCGCCGGCGAAGTCGAGGGCACCAAGCCGGTTGCCGATCCAGCCGCCCCCGCCTTCGCCTGAAACGGTCTCGAAGTCGAAGACCCAGTGTGCCACCGGAAAGTAGACCAGGGTTGCCCAGACCCCGGCGAAGATCAGCCAGGCGCCGAACTTGGCCCGGTCGGCGATCGATCCCGAAATCAGGGCGACAGTGATGATCGCGAACACGGCCTGGAAGGCGACGAACACGATCGCCGGCAATGTGCCCGCCATCGCACCGGTGTACTCCCCGGCGTCATTGACCGCGGTATCCAGCAGGCCCTGCAGGCCGAGGTACTGGAACGGATCGCCGAGCAGACCACCGGCGACATCCGTGCCGAACGCCATGGAGAAGCCGTAAAGCACCCAGAGCACCGAGATCAGCGCCAGCGCGCCGAAGCTCAGCATCATCATGTTAAGGACGCCTTTTGCCCGGGTCATTCCGCCGTAGAAGAGCGCCAGGCCGGGCGTCATCAGGAGCACGAGAGCCGCACTCGTCAAGACCCATGCTGTATCGCCGGTATCCATGTCTCACCTCATAGTCATCCGCACGGTGCGCCGATCGGCGCGTGATGAAACAAGGATTGTTCGCAAATGTTGCCTGCGAGCGCGGCTTATGTTTCGGGCAGATGACGTGGCGGCTGCGGATGTTAAAAGGTGATGAACCTGACCAGCATGTGAGATGGGTCATAGGACAAGCGCCCTAGTCGAGCAGCGCGTCCACAAACCCTTCGGCCGTGAACGGCGCCAGATCGTCGGCTCCTTCGCCCAGGCCGATCAGCTTGACCGGAACGCCCAGCGCACGCTGCACGGCGATCACGATGCCGCCTTTCGCTGTGCCATCGAGCTTGGTCAGCACGATGCCGGTCACGTCGACGACCTCGGCGAAGACCTTCGCCTGTTGTAACCCGTTCTGGCCGGTGGTCGCGTCGAGCACCAAAAGCACTTCGTCAATTGTGTGGCCCTCGCTCAGCGGTCGTTCGGCGATCCGCTTCACCTTGCCGAGCTCGTCCATCAGGCCGACCTTGTTCTGCAGCCGGCCTGCGGTGTCGATCAGCACGACATCCGCGTCGGTCGAAATGCCGGCCGTCACGGCGTCGAAGGCAACGGATGCCGGGTCGGCTCCGTCTTTGTCGGAGCGCACTGTGGGAACTCCTACCCGGCTTCCCCAGGTCTCGAGCTGGTCTGCCGCGGCGGCGCGGAACGTGTCTGCGGCACCAAGGACGACGTCGAGGTTCTCGGCGACGAGCACGCGGGCCAGCTTTCCGACAGTTGTGGTCTTGCCGGTTCCGTTGACCCCGACCACCAGGGCAACCTGGGGATCAGTTCCCTTGCGTGCCACGTTCAGCCGGCGGTCGAGGCTCGGATCGACCAGCTTAATCAGTTCCTCGCGCAGCAGCGCCTTGACTTCCGCCGGCTCCCGGGTGCCGAGAACCCGGACTCGCTGCCTGAGTGTCTCGACCAGCTCAGTCGCCGGGTCGACGCCCACATCAGCGAGCAGGAGGGTGTCCTCGATCTCTTCCCAGGTCTCTTCATCGAGCGTCTCCCGGGACAGCAAAGACAGCAGGCCACGGCCTAGCCCAGAGTTGGACTGGGCCAGCCGGGCCCTGAGCCGGGCGAGCCGCGTCGTGGGTTCCGTCGGCCGGTCGAGAGCCGGGACTTCGGTGGCGACCTGTCCCGGCTGCAGGGTTTCCACTTCGTCGCCGGGCAGCGGGACAACGTCGACATCAGGTCGGGCGGAATCCCTGGGCTCTTCGGCGTCATCGCCAACTCCCGGCAGCGTCTCGGGTGGCGGCTTTGGCTCCCCCCGGCGACGTTTGGCGCGGGATTGCAGCCCGACGGTGATAGAGCTGACAATAACTGCCAGCACGAATACGGCGATGATAAGAGGTAAGGCGTCCACGAGAGACAAGTTTGTCATGCTCGCTGAACCACCCGCGACCGCCGAGTGCGGTTTACTGCCTGTCGGCGCCTTTTCCGAACAGCAGACGCAGCCCGGTCTTCATTCCCGTGCCGGATTCAGGTACCTCCCAGTGACGAGTCCTGGGGCGGACTGTCCAGACCGGCGGGACGGCGTGCCGAAGGTTCTGCAGCATCGGCGCTTCCAGCGGCTGCTCCTCGGCTTCGAGGACGGCGACGCTCCCCTGAGCGCCTTCCGATTCCTGCGCCGTGTCGGGCACTTCGGCCTGATACTCGTCGACATCGTCGAAAAGGCTGATCCCCTCGCGATCGTCGTCGGAGCCCGTCCACGACGATGGGAGCCGGAACGCGTCCGACTCATTGTCGGGAAGCCGGCCCTCGGCCCGGAGCCCCGGCAGCGCGACCAGCAGGACGATTATCGCCGCGATCGCGACACAGACGATCAGTCCGATGACGATAACACTCATCGTGCTACCTCCAAGAGACGGCTCTCAGCCACGTGTTGGCTCCAGTACATCGCGGTTTCACATCTGTCAGGCCAAGCTTAACGTGATTCCGTCAAGCAAAAATCACGTTTTGGTTCAGGTGAGGTCTCTAAGTCGCTGACTAATCACCGTGGTGACCCCGTCGCCGCGCATCGTGACACCGTATAAGGCGTCCGCAACCTCCATGGTCCGCTTCTGGTGCGTAATCACAATCAGCTGGGAAGACTCACGGAGTTCTTCGAATATTGTGATGAGTCTCGAAAGGTTCGTATCGTCCAGCGCGGCCTCGACTTCGTCCATAACGTAGAACGGGCTCGGCCGAGCCTTGAAAATCGCCACCAGCAGGGCAACGGCGGTGAGCGAGCGTTCCCCGCCTGACAGCAGTGACAGCCGCTTCACTTTCTTACCGGCAGGCCGCGCCTCGACCTCGATCCCGGTGGTCAGCATGTCGTCGGGGTCGGTAAGCACCAGCCGGCCCTCGCCTCCGGGAAACAGCCGGCCGAAGACACGTTCGAACTGTGTGGCGGTGTCGTGGAAGGCTGCGGTGAAAACCTGTTCGACCCGCTCGTCGACCTCGCGCACGATGTCGAGCAGATCCCGCCGCGATTTCTTCAGGTCGTCGAGCTGGGTCTCCAGGAATTTGTGCCGTTCCTCGAGCGCGGCGAACTCCTCGAGTGCCAGCGGATTCACCCGGCCGAGCTGGCTCAAGTCCCGCTCTGCCTTCTTCAGCCGCTTTTCCTGCTCGCTGCGAACATACGGTATCTGTTCGGGCGTGTCGGCATCCTCGTCGTCGTCCGTGCCGGTAGACCGTGCCGGGGTCGCGAACACCGGAACCGGCTTGTCGGGGCCGAACTCCTCCATGAGTTTCTCGGCCGAGATGCCAAGTTCTTCGATCGCCTTCGTCTCCAGCGCCTCGATGCGCAGCTTCTGCTGTGTGCGGGCCACCTCGTCCCGGTGCACGGTGTCGGTCAATTCGGCGAGCTCAGCCTGCAGCGCGTCGAGCGCCTTCCGTAGTTCCGCGAGCTGTTCCTCCCCCTCGCCGTGCTGCCGTTCGGCCACGTCTCGTTCCTCGGCGGCCAGGCGCACGGATGCTGACAATGCCGCGGTCAGCCGCTCGGCGCCAATCGCCACGGCCTGCGCGGTCGCGGCCTGGCGCCGTCGTTGTTCGGCCCGTTCCGCCGCGCGTTCGCGGGCGACCCGTTCGGTTCGCGCGGCGTGCTGCAGCGACTGCACCCGGGACGACAGAGCCTTCACCCGCTCCTCCCCGGTGCGCAGGGCGAGGCGGGCGTCCATGTCCGCTGCGCGCGCAGTCCGGGCGACCGCGGCCAGCCGGTCCCGTTCCGCCGTACTCGGCTCGGCGGCGTCATCGGGTGCGCTTTCTGCGTCGGCGAGCCGGCTGACGGCGGCGCTCAGCTTCTCCCGTTCCACGGCAAGCGCGGTCTCAGTGCTGGCAATGGCCTTTTCGGCCCGCTCGGCTTCTGCGGAGGCCGATCGGGCCGCAGAGCCAAGCTGACCAAGCTGCTCGGCGACTGCCGCCAGCCGGGCATCCGATGAGTGCAACCCTTCGAGTGTTCCGTCGGCGGCCTGCTTTGCCGCGGCGTGATCCTCGCGAACCACCTTCAGCTCGAACCGGGTTCGTTCCAGGTCACTCGTGACGTCGTCCAGTGTGCCTTCGGCCTCGGCGTAAGCTGTCTGCAGTTGAAGCAGGCTCGGTGCGTCCTCCTGACTGCCGCCCGACACCACGGTGCCGGACAGCACATCACCAGCCGTGGTCACCGCAGTGAGTTGCGGATGAGCCGCTATCAGTTCCCGGGCCTCCGCCAGACCGGGCACGATGGCGATATCACTGAGCAGTCGGTTGATCGGTGCCGCGACCGAAGCGGCGGGCGTGACGACATCGATCGCCCAGCGTTCCTCGCCGGTGAGTTTCGTCCGGTGGGTAGCAGCAGCCGACGGTTGGCCGCCCGCGACCAGGACCTGGGTCAGGCCGCCTTTGTTGTCCTTGAGGAAGCGGATGGAATCGACCGCAGTGTCGACGGATTCCGCGGCGACACCGAGCGCCAGTTGTCCAAGCGCCGCGGTGATCGCGGTCTCATAGCCGGCCTCGACCGCCACCAGTTCGGTGACCAACCCGAGCAGACCGGGGGTTTCCGATTCGAGCAGGGCACCGGCACCGTCCTTGCGTGCCAGCCCGATGTGCAGCGCCTCGATCCGAGCCTGGAGCGAGTTCCGCCGACCTTCGAGCTCGCGTTCCCGGTCGATGAGTCCGTCAAGCTTCGCCTGGACGGCTTCCAGAGCCGCGAGGGCTTCTTCATGAGCCTGGTCGAGTCCTTCTTCGCCTTCTTCAACCCCGGCCACCTGGTTCTCGACCAGGGTGAATTCTTCCTGTGCCGCGAAATGCCGCTTGTGCGCTTCGGCAAGCGACTCACGAAGCCGGCCGATCTCGGCCTCGGACGCCTCGACCCGGGAACGCTGCGCCGCCACCACGCCGGTAAGCCTTGCCAGCCCTTCCCTCCGGTCGGCGGCGGCCCGAATCAGCCCGGCGATTCGTTTCTCCTCGGCTCCGTGTGCCGCCTCGGCGGCGTTCCGCTCCGCCACCGCCTCATCGAGGGCGGTCTGCAGCCCGGCAACTTCTGCTTTCAAAGCCGCTTCCTCGGCTGCCACCTTCTTGGCCTGGCCCTCGAGTTCGTCCGGGTCCCGCCCGGTCTCCTGCTGCTGCGAGCCGGTGCCGAGTAGCCTGATCCGCTCGGATGCCAGCTGCCCGAGTCCCTGAACGCGCTCCTGAAGCGATGACAACCGGTACCAGGTGTCCCGGTGCCGGCTGAGTTCCGGTGCTGCCTCGGCCAGCTGTTTTTCGAGGTGGTTGTGTCGGGTCCTGGCCACGGCAAGGGACTTCTCAACTGAAGCGCGCTTTGCTCGCAGCGCCGATTCGTCCGCGACTTCCTGCTGCAGGTTGGCGGTCAGCTGTACCAGGTCGTCGGCGAGCAGACGGGCCCGCGCATCCCGGACGGCGATCTGCACGGTTTGCGCCCGGCGGGCGATATCCGCCTGCCGGCCGAGCGGTCCCAGCTGGCGGCGAATTTCGGATGTCAGGTCATTCAACCGGGTCAGGTTGGCCTGCATCGCCTCGAGCTTGCGCACCGCTTTTTCCTTGCGTTTGCGGTGCTTGAGCACACCGGCAGCCTCTTCGATGAAGCCACGCCGGTCTTCGGGTGTCGCTCGCAGCACGGTATCGAGCTGCCCCTGACCGACGATGACGTGCATCTCGCGGCCGAGGCCCGAATCGGACAGCAGGTCCTGGATGTCGAGCAGGCGGGCAGGCGTGCCGTTGATCGCGTATTCCGAGCCGCCGGAACGGAAAAGCGTCCGGGAAATGGTGACTTCTGTGTATTCGATCGGCAGCGCGCCATCGGTGTTGTCGATGGTCAGAGACACCTCTGCCCGGCCGAGCGGCGCCCGGCCAGACGTCCCGGCGAAGATGACGTCCTCCATCTTCCCGCCGCGCAGGCTCTTGACTCCCTGCTCGCCCATCACCCACGACAGCGCGTCGACGACGTTCGACTTACCGGATCCATTCGGGCCAACGACGCAGGTGACGCCGGGCTCGAATTGCAGGGTGGTTGCGGAGGCAAACGACTTAAAGCCCCGGAGGGTCAGAGTCTTCAGGTGCATTTCGGTGCGTTACCTCCCTCCGGCGAGTTGCGAATCCGCTCTTACCTTAGCTAAACCGCCGCGGTTAAGCGGCAAAACCACAATCGGCTACCACCGTGAGTTGCGGGCAACGTTCTGACAGGCCGGGCAAAAGTACGACGAGCGGTTCATGAACTTCTCCCGTAGCGCGCGACGATCGTCCGAGCTGCTTCGTCTATCACTTTGCGCGTCTCTTCTTCGCTGAGCGACCACCCGCCGTGGATGAGGCGGGGCCAGAAGACGACAGTGGAGATCATGCCAAGGAACTGTGCTGCCGCCGTGTCCGGATCGTCGACGTTTGCGGTTCCCGCGGCGTTCTCCGCTCGGAGGTGGCGCCCTAGCGCCGCGAGCACGGGCAAGGTGCCGAAATCGAACGTCCGCTCACGCAGTTCCGGGAACTTCGGGGACTCGGCGATCACGACCCGGATCAGGTCTTCTATCCCGGGCCGGGTCAGCAGCTCCGCGTACGCGATGCCCAAGGCGGTCAAACCCGCATGGAAGTCTCCGGGCGGCAAGTCCACGAGCTCTCCGTCAGGCGTGCCGCCCGCCGCGAGCACCGTGGCCTCGAAAAGCTCCGCTTTCGTCGGGAACTGCTTGAACAGGGTCGCTTTGGAGACTCCGGCGCTCGCAGCGACGCGCGCCAGCGAGGTCCGGTCGTAGCCGGAAGCGAGGAACAGATCCGTGGCCGCGTCGAGAATCGCCGCACGGTTGGTTGCGGCGACCTGTCGATGGTAGGCCGGGAGCTCGCGTGACATGCACCCAGTATGACATGAGGTGAGCCCATTGACTCACCTCATGAAAATCGATACGCTCATTGAGGTGAGCCGATTGACTCACCTCAATGAAAGGAGGAGTCGAACATGGCCAAGCTCATCTATTCGATGATCACCTCGCTCGACGGCTACGCCGAAGCGACGGAAGGTGACCTCGGCAGAGGTCCAGAGGATCCGGAGGTGCATACATTCATCGGCGATGTCTTCCGTCACGTGGGCACGTTCCTCTACGGCCGACGGATGTACGAGACGATGGTCTACTGGGAGACGGTGCACAGCCAGCCCGACGTGCCGCCGCACATCCTGCAATACGCCAACGACTGGAAGGCCGCAGAGAAGGTCGTGTACTCCACAACGCTGGAGTCGGCGTCAAGCGCGAAGACCCGGATCGAGCGGAGCTTCGACCCGGATGCGGTGCGCAGGCTCAAGGCCGAGGCTGATCACGATCTCACAATTGACGGCCCGAACCTCGCCGCCCAGGCGATCGCTGCCGGGCTGGTGGACGAGTACCACCTGTTCATCACCACGAGCGTAGTCGGCGGCGGCAAGCGGTTCTTCCCCGACGGCGTCCGCCTTGATCTCGACCTGGTCGAAGAGCGGACCTTCGACAGCGGCCTGATCTACGCGCGCTACCGGACCCGCTGAACCGCACCGGTTGGTGACACGACCGTGGCGTCACGACGAGGGCTCGACGTACTCGTTCCTTAGGTCGGCCACCCTCGCGATATGGTCGAAGTCGTGGTCCGCGGCCAGCACCGTCGCATCGTTCGCGATGGCGTACGCCGCGATGAGGATGTCGAGGGAGCCCGCCGCGCGAACGGGGCCCAAATTCCACAGGGCGCTCTGGAAGTCGAGCACCAGCGACTCGTCGGGCGCGTGCTCCAGCGGGAATCCGAGGGAGACTTGCTCCCGGTAGCGCGCATGCTCCTCGGGAGTCCGGGCACTGTGGCAGAACTCCAGCACCTGCGGTGGGCAGGTGACGAAGAGATCCGACTGAGCGCGCTCGATGCGCCGCAGCCGCGAGGCGACGCCTGCGTCGCCGGACGCGAGCCTGGCGCAGACGGAGTTGTCGACCAGATAGTCGGTCACGAGACCGGAGGCCTGGGAGACGCAGGCGGGACGACCGGCGCGCCGAGCTCCGCCTCCAGGTCGGTCAGCGCCGCGATGCCATCGATCATCGCACCCTTCTGCTTCGAGGCGATGAGGCGGCGCAGCGCGAGGTCGAGGACGGCGCGGTTCGACTTCTCGCCGGTGAGCGCCCTGGCGCGCTCGATCAGCTGCGGGTCCAGGTCAACGCTCGTCAGTGCCATGATGCGCTCCTCTCGCTATATGGATGTTTATATACTGAATTCGACGCGTCTGCGCCGTTCAGTCGTGTCCACCCGATGAACGAATCGACGGGGCCCTCAGGGCCACGGCTCCGCCCTACCCGTCTTCAGCGTGGTCGCTGACAGACCGGGCAAAAGTACGACGAGCGGTTCATGAACTTCTCCCGCTCGATGATTCCGCCGCACCGCCGGCATTCCTCACCGGCCTGGCCGTACACGTTCAGCGAGCGGTCGAAGTAGCCGGACTCTCCGTTGACGTTGACGTAAAGCGCATCGAAGCTGGTTCCGCCCTGGTCGAGGGCAGCCGTCATGACCTCCCGCACGCCCTCAAGCAGGGACTCGATGTCGGCCTCGGTCAGTGCTTCGGTCGGCCGGGCGTAGTGCAGCCGGGCAAGCCATAACGCCTCGTCTGCATAGATATTGCCGATGCCCGAGATCAGCCCCTGGTCGAGGATGGCGCGTTTGAGGCCGGTTTTCCGGCGGCGGATCGCAATACTGAACGCTTCGGCATCGAAGAACGGATCGAGAGGATCGCGCTCAATGTGCGCCACGGCAGGTGGAATCAATGGCAGAGCCATTTCGGGGTGGGCGCTCAGGCCACCCGGGAATCCGTCCCGTGTCGGCACCATAGGCGCGTGCTGCAGGCCGCCGAAGATCCGCTGATCCACGAAGCGCAGTTCGTCGACCGGCGAACCGCCGGGTTGCGCGGGCGAGTTCGAACCGACGTTGTCCAGCGACATCCGGATTCGCAGATGCCGTTCGTCAGGGGCAGCCGAATCCAGCAGCAGGATCTGACCACTCATGCCAAGGTGTGCGACCATCGCCGTCGGTTCAGCTGTGTCCGGGTGGTCGAGCACCAGCCAGAGGAACTTACCGCGCCGGACGACATCCGTTATCGTCGACATTCTGACCCCGGCGACGAAATCATCCGGCCCATCCAGGTGCCGGCGCAGGCTGCGAGCCTCGAGGACATCGATGTCGGCGATCCGGGCGCCCAGCACCCAGTTCGCCAGACCGCGCCGGACGACCTCTACCTCTGGTAGCTCAGGCATCCTGACCGGCTGCGTCGCCGAACGCGGCCGCCAAGGCGTTGATTGCGGATTCGGCGGCTACCGCCTCCGCCTCCTTCTTAGACTTTCCGCTTCCGGTGCCCCAACGGTCTTCTCCGAGCAGCACTGTGGCCGTGAACACCCGATTGTGGTCGGGGCCGGCACCCTCGACGGCGTACACGGGCACGCCAAGGCCGTAGCCGGAGCTGGCTTCCTGCAGGCTGGTCTTCCAGTCCATCCCGGCCCCGAGTTTCTCGGCGTTGTCCAGCAACGGGTCGATCAACCGGTGCACCAGGTCGTGCGCGGCGGCCATGCCAAGTGTGTTGTAGGTGGCGCCGATCAGCGCCTCGACGCTGTCGGCAAGGATCGAGTCCTTGTCGCGGCCACCGGTGGCTTCCTCACCTTTACCCAGGTAGAGGTGATCGCCGATACTCAGCCGACGGGCGACGCCTGCCAGGGCACGTGTGTTGACCACGGCAGATCTGCGCTTGGCCAACTGGCCCTCCGGCAGCCCAGGATTGTCGTTGTAGAGCGCCGATGTGACGACCAGGCCCAGCACGGAGTCGCCGAGGAACTCCAGGCGTTCATTTGTCGGCAGCCCGCCGTTCTCGAAGGCGAAGGAGCGATGCGTCAGGGCAAGCGAAAGCGTCTCGGGGTCAAGGTTGACCCCGAGACGCTGACAAAGCTGTGCGTCGTCCGCACGAGCAAGATCGCGCACCTTTTTAGGCGATGTCACGAACTGGCTCGATTAGGCGTCGGCGACCTTGCGGCCCTTGTACTCCAGGAACAGCGCGGTGCCAGCCGAGTCTTCCACGACCTTCGCGTGGTGGGGGCGCGAGTACACAACGCGACCGTTCTCAACAGTCTTCACCAGGGTTGGCGCGGTGGCCTTCCACTGCGACCGACGGTGGCGGGTGTTGCTGCGCGAAAGTTTCCGCTTTGGAACAGCCACGTCTAGCTCTCTTTCTTCTCGTCCAACAAACTCTTCAGCGCCGACCATCGAGGATCGTCGCTCTCTTCATTGTCACTCTCAGCACTGTCGCCAGTCTGATAGCTGAACTCGGTGTCGTCCTCTTCTGCCACCGGCCGGAACGGAAGTGCCATAACCATGGCGTCCCGCAGTGCCGGCTCGAAGTCCAGTCGTTCAACGTCGAGGGAATACAATTCATCGTCCGAATCGAACTCCTCGTCCGGGTAGACGAACAGCTCCTGGATCTCTGCAACGATTTCGCGTTCCAGCGGTTCAAGAGTCCGGATATCGATACCGGACGCGAGGCCCCGAACCGTTCCCGAAACGTATACGCCCTCGACGACGGACTCCAGTTGGAGATCCAGCGAGAGGTCGCTTCCCTCTTCGATCCCAATGACCTCGATCTTAAGATCGGCCGGTGCCTTGACGACGAGCTCAAGCTTTCGCCAGGATCCCGGCTTCCGGTACAACCCGAGCTGGCGCGTGTTGAACACCAGATCGGAGCGTGCGTCTGCCACGACACTCCTAAGAGCTAGTTACTTGAGATTCTTCGACAAAGCGCCGTATCCGGGTGTCTTGAACAGACCTCGGCATCAGGCGACTTCTCAGGTTACCGCAGGAAGTGCCAAACACTCAAAACGAGGCCGACGTTCGCGATAAAGCCTAGTGCCGCCCGCACACTTCACCGCATTCCCGGTGGTGAGAACCGCGAGCACGGCGTCAGGCCGCGCGCGTATTCAGACCCGATCCTGCACGCTGCCCGCGTTCCTCGTCGGGTCCTTCCGGCGGTCAGAGTAAACGGAGCCGGTGCAGCAGTGGCCCGAGGACGGCGTCCGGCACCAGGCCCGCGACGTCGCCACCGTGACTAGCGACCTCTTTGACCAGGGACGACGAGACATGCTCGAACCGCGGATCGCCGGGGATGAAGATTGTTTCGAGTGTCGTGAGGTGCTTGTTCATCAGCGCCATCGGAAGTTCGTATGCGAAGTCAGTGCCGGACCGTAGTCCCTTGATCACGGCTGGCGCGTCCACATCGCGGCAGAAGTCGACCAGCAACCCGGCTGACAGTTCCTCGATCCGGACATTACCGAGATCTCCGATGCTGGCCTCGAGCAGTTCGACCCGCTCCTCGATCGAGAAGGTGCCCTCCTTGGCAGGATTGTGCACGACCGCGACAATCACCTCGTCGCAGAGTCTCGCTGCTCGCCGGATGACGTCGACATGTCCGTTGGTCACGGGATCGTATGAGCCTGGGCACACCACTCGCATGGACCAACCGTAACCGACCGTCGTCAGGTACCGGCCGCGGACAGGCCGGCGCGCCCTAAATCGGACGTTCTGCAAACCACAGCATCGTTTCGCCATGCTTCGCGCGACGGTACCGGGCAAGCTCTTCCGGCCAAACAGGCTCCGGCGAACGAGAGGAACGCTCCACCACAATCACACCGCCAGGTTCCAACCAGCCATTGTCGGTGACTGCCGCGAGCAAAGCGGCAAGCTCGGCTTCTGCCAGCGGGTATGGCGGATCGGCGAAGATCAGGTCGAACGGAGTGGCGACGGACTTGTCCAGGAAGCCGTCGACCGGCGACTTCACCACTTCTGCACTGCCCTGGCAGCCCGGGACGGCCTTCACGATCGCGGTGACGTTCGTTTTCGCCGCGGCGACCGCCGGTTGCCATCGATCGACCAGCACGACCTTGCGGGCTCCCCTGCTCAGGCTTTCCAGCCCGAGCGCGCCGGAACCAGCGAAAAGATCGAGCACCCGGGCGTCGTCGATTAGCCCGGCATGTTGTAGAGATGAGAACAGCGACTCACGTACCCGGTCGCTGGTCGGCCGGGTGCTTTCGCCCTTCGGGGTGGCCAGCCGGAGCCCGCCGAACGCCCCGGCAATGATCCTGGTCACTGATTCTGTTTCTGTTTTTCAGCCTCTTCGCTCATTCGCTCCATCCACGACTTCTTCGGCGGGATCGGGTTGCGGGAGGCAAGCATCCACAGCAGTGCGCCAAGCGCGAGGCCGGCGACCAGCACGACCTCGGGCACGGCACCGAGGAACAGTGCGACTCCAAGGGCCAGGCTGCCGATCAGCGCGAAGTCGGGTCCGCGGCGCAGCGAGGCGATCGCCGAGAGCGGTATCGGGCCCGCAGGCGTGGCCACGACGCTGCCCGACCAGTTCGGCGCGGTGCGGTAAGCGCTTCGCAGGCCGGCGGCGGCGAAGCCGGGCACGCTCACCACTCCGAGAAGCACGAGCTGCCAGCCCATTCCGGCAATTCCGGCAATCACGCTGCAGACAACTGCCATCCACACAGTCATCACCACGAGGGCGATAACGCTGCGCACCCGGAAAACCGTTGTCGCCGGCAGCGGCAGCAACCTGTCCAGACTCGGGTTCAGCTCCGCCTGCCGTGCAGATTCAACGCAGGTGAGCGCGGCGAAGTACGCGCTGATCAGCATGGCGACGTAGACCATCGCCACCGACGACAGCACGCCCTGGATGATGGCGACAACCGGCGGCACGCAGGCAAGCACAATCAGTTGGCCGAACCGACGGGGGCTACGAATGAACAGCTTGATCTCGCTGGCCAGCAATGCGGCCACCGGGGTGTCCACCAACCGGAATTTCGCGCTCTTCCGGCGCGAGCGGCTCACCGTCGGGTTCAGCACCCGGGATATTTCCCTGGTGTCGAAGGTCATCACGGACGAGGCCACCCGGCTGGATACGGAGCCCGCCGCGCGAAGCTGGCGCAACCGAAGCCGGTCAACCCTGAGCACGGCAGTAATGACGGCGCCGACGAACAACACGATCGCCAGTGCCAGCGCAAGGTTGCCGCCGGGCCCATTCAGCAGCGGCCACAGCGGTGGAATCGCAAGCGCGAACGAGGTCAGCGAGGCATCGCTGAGCTGGCCCAGGCTCAACAGAACGACAAGCACGCCGGGCAAAACGACAGCGGCGATATCCGCAACCACCACGATGCCGCGCCGCCAGCCGAGAATCTGTCCCAGAATGACCAGGGAGGCCAGCAGCGCGCCGCCGATGATTCCCACCGCGATACCGGACGCGGACACCGCTGCGGCGCCGATGCTGGCCAGGATTGCTCCGCACGCGCCGACAATGGCGAGCACGCCGCTGAGCCGCCACACAGACGGTGCGATGAAGGCACGCCGGCTGACCGGCAGCGAAAGCCACCAGACGGCCTGGTCCTCGGACGCCGAGATCGGGCCGAGCCTGGCAAGCAGCCCTGCGGCAATCGCCGTACCGGCGAGCAGCAACATCACCGCAACCCAGAAAACCGGAATCGGCGTTGCCGGGGCAAGCGTCCGGAGCAGGCCCCCGCCGCCCGGGCCGCCGGCGCTGCGTTCCAGGCCGACCACGGCGCCACCCATCATGGCGACCGCGACGCCGATGCTGATCAGGGCCGTATACAGGTCGCCCAACACAACGGAGAAACTCTTGTCGGAGCGTTTACGGGTGGCACTTGCGGTGAGCGCCTTGATCTGGCGGGCCGAAAGCTGTGACCGTTCGTCAACCTCTGGGTGCTGGGTTGTCATGACTGGAGGTGCGCTACCGCTTCTTCGACGGTGAGCGCGTACGGTTCGTCGTCGATCACGATCGCCCAGTCCGCGCAGCCCGAGAGCAGTTCTGCATCGTGGGTTGCCATCACGATCGCCGCGCCGTCGGCGGCAATGCCGCGCAGCCGATCGGCCAATGCCAGCCGGGTGGCCGGGTCGAGCCGTTGTTCCGGTTCGTCGAGCACCAAAACTCTGAACGGCCGGATGAAGGCACTGGCCAGCAGCATTCGGCGCCGCTGGCCGGACGATAACTCGGAGGGCAGCGCATCCTCGCGATCGATGAGGCCGAAGGCGCTGATTTCGGCATTGACTGCAGCTTCCGGATCGGGCAGACCGTGGCCCTTCGCCATCAGAATGAGGTGCTCGCGGACGGTGAGCGACGGGAAGAACGCGTCCTCGTCCATCACTGACGAAACATCCCGGCGAAACGTCAGCTCGCGATCGTCAACCGGACTGCCGAGCAGGTACACCTTGCCCTCTGCCGGCTCTAGCGCTCCCAGTAACGCCTTAAGCACCGTCGACTTGCCGGTTCCGTTGGCGCCGATCAGCGCGAGCACATCACCGGGTTCGACGGAGAAATTCAGTTCGCCGCACACCGTGCCCTGGTCGTAGCCGACCAGCATCTCTTCGGCGGCGATCGCGACCTGAGGAGTTTTCTTAGCCGCGCTCAAGGTATTCCTCGTTTTCTTCATTCAGCAGTGCGCCCATCAGCGCCCGCAGATCTGGGTATGCACTGAGCAGCGGATCGGCCTCTACTATCCCGGTGGCGTCGTCACGAGCCTCAGAGATCACCTTTTCATCGTGCAGCACTCTCAGCAACTTTAGCGATGACTTTCCGCCGGACTGGGCGCTACCGAGCACATCGCCCTCGCGCCTCGCACCGACGTCGATCTTTGACAGCTCGAAGCCGTCGAGGGTGTCCGCAACCGCCTGCAGCCTCTCATAGCTGGGATGGCCGGACTGCATCGCGGTGACGAGGAAACACAGCCCGGGAAACCGCCCGCGCCCCACCCGGCCCCTCAGCTGGTGCAGTTGCGCGATGCCGAACCGATCCGCGTCCAGGATCACCATCACGGCGGCATTCTCGACGTCGACGCCCACCTCGATGACCGTCGTCGACACCAGGATCCCGACGTCGCCGGCGGCGAAGCGGTCCATGGTGCGCTCTTTGTCCTCCGGCGTAAGTTGTCCGTGCAGTACCTCGATGCGTACGCCGTCGAACACCTCGAGATCGCGCAGTTCCTGCACCACGTCCGTCACCGCGTTCAGCGGCGGTTGCTCCGAGCTGTCGGGGGCTTCGGCGAGTTCCGGCTGGTCGAAGACATCAGGTCCGTCACCGATCTCCGGGGTGGCGGCGTCATCGTTTCCGGTGATCCGGGGCGCCACGACATAGGCTTGCCGGCCGGCATCGATTTCCTCGCGCACCCGCTGCCAGATCCTGGCCACCCAGCCCGGATGCTCCGTCACCGACACCAGGTGAGTCGCTATATCCTTTTCGCCGCCGGGCAGGTCGGTCAGGGTGGACACATCGAGGTCGCCGAAAACCGTCATTGCGACGGTGCGCGGAATCGGCGTCGCGGTCATCACGAGGGTGTGCGGTGCCTCGCCGCCGAGGGTCTTGCCGCGCAGCGCATCGCGCTGCTTCACGCCGAATCGGTGCTGCTCATCGACGACGACCAAGCCAAGGTCGTTGAAGGTGACCGAGTCCTGGATCAATGCATGCGTGCCGATCAGGATGCCGATGTCCCCTGCGATCAGGTCGAGCAGGACACGTTGTTTCGCGCCATTCGTCATCGAACCGGTGAGCAGGCCGACCCGGGTGACCGGCATGCCCTCGTCGTTGCCGATCAGGATCGTGCCCTGGCCTAGTTCTCCGAGAAACTTGCTGATTGAACGGTAGTGCTGGGCGGCAAGCACTTCGGTTGGCGCGAGCAGCGCGGCCTGACCGCCGGAATCGATGACCTGCAGCATGGCACGCAGCGCGACCAGCGTCTTTCCTGAACCCACCTCGCCATGCAGCAGGCGGTGCATCGGATGTGGCTGGGATAGGTCGTCGGCGATCTGCGCACCAACTTCCTTCTGGCTACCGGTGAGTTGGAACGGCAAGCGCTGGTCGAAGATCTGCAGCAGTCCGGGTTCTGCTTGAGCACCGGGTCGCGCCGTCGTTGTCTGCCCAAGGCTCACGACTCGGCGCTGCGCCAGTGCAGTCTGCAGGGCGAAAGCCTCCTCGAAGCGGAAGCGGGCAAGGCCTGAATAGGCGTGGCCGATCGACATCGGCCGATGCACGGCAAGGAACGCTTCCTTGACCGATGGCAGATCGCGCCGTTCGACGATCCCGGCCGGCAGCGGGTCGGGGATGGCATCCAGGTCGACTGTCTTCAGCAGAGTGCGGACGGCGGCGAATATCGTCATGGTCCCGAGTTTTTCGGTGGCGCGGTACACCGGTATCGGACGGGTCACGTCTGCCGCTGCCAGGCGGTCGTCGGCCGGCCGCTCCTCGCTGTCGATCAGGTCGGAAAGGTCGAACCAAACGGGCGATGCCAGCTGGAGCTTGTTCCGGTAGCGACTGACTTTTCCGGTGAAGACGGCCAGCGTGCCGACCGGAAGTTTGTCCGCCAGCCATGCCTGATTGAAGAACGTGACAGTTCCGGAGCTGACGTCATCACTGATGGTGACCTCGGTGATGGAGCCGCGCTTTTGCCGCATACTGCGAGTCGAGATGGCTGTCACCTTCGCCTGTACGGTGACTTCCTCGCCCTCGATCAGGCCGGAGAGGTCGGTGAGTTCACCGGGCTGAATATATCGACGCGGGTAGTGGCGCAGCAAGTCGCCGAGCGTCTCCAGGCGAAGCTTCTTGCTGAACAGATTGCCCGAGCGAGTGCCAAGGACCTTCGTCAGCGGTTTGTCCAGAATGGATTCGGCGCCAGTCATTCAACACCGACCAGCAACAGCGCGGTTTCCTGCTTGCCGTCGATCACGCTGACGTCGAGGTCGGGATACTCGCGTTCCAGGCGTTCCCGTAATGAGGAGATCAGCGCCGCCGGGCAGTGCGCCCCGGGCACGAGGGTGATGATCTCGCCTCCGGCGCCGAGCAGCCTTTCCACCAGGCGCCAGCTCAGTTCGCCCGGATCGGGATCAATGGCGCGGATGCTGCCATTGATCCGGGCCAGCGCATCGCCTTCCCGCCAGGCCCCTGCCGCCGAGTTGCCGGGATGTTCAGCGATGAACACAGCGGCCTGACGGGTTCCGGCAGCGGCAGCTGTCATCGACGCGGTCAGTTGACGGAAGCCGGCCGCGGGATCGAAAACGGCGGCGGCGGCCAGGCCTTGAACGTGTCCGCGCGCAGGGATTACCGCGAGTTCGGTTTCAGCACCCTGCTGCTGTGACGTCATCCGCGCCTCGACGTCGCGTGCGAGACCCATCGCGATCGAGTTGTTCGGCAGCAGGATCATCGGCCGGCCGGCGTTCCCATCGATGACGTCCCATAGCGATGCCGCGAGCTCATCGGCCTTCACGTCGAGGGAGAGGACTTCCGCGCCGGCCGCGGCGAATGTGTACATCAGGCCGGCGCCACGGGCCAGCGCGATCATCAGCGGACCGAAGCCGCCCTCTGCGTCGATCGCACCTCGGCCATGGCCGCCTTCGACCAGGGGTTCAACCCGCAACTCCATTACGTCGGCAACCTCGGCGAACAATCCGACCGCGGCGCGTGCGCTCAGGTCATCCGGGAGATGCACGTGCACGATGAACGACGTCCGTTCCC